>NZ_JACJFC010000003.1:0-269737 GCF_014164385.1 Pseudoalteromonas sp. SG43-3 | reverse complement strand
CTACTTAAACGGAAAAAACACCGGAACACAAACTAAAACAACCACTGCATAAACAACACTGACAGGTAAGCCCATTTTAACAAAGTCATTTAATCTATAGTTACCGGCATTAAAAACCATTAAATTAGTTTGATAACCATAAGGGCTTATAAAGCTTCCACTTGCAGCAAAAGCAACTGTCATAACAAACGGCAATACATCTACTCCAAACCCAAGCGCAATGGTATAACCTATAGGAAACATTAATGCAGCTGCCGCGTTATTAGTCACAAACTCAGTCATTAACCAAGTTGCTATATAAACAAAAATTAAAGCAATATATACATAACTCGGATCGTTATACTGACCAATAAAATCGCCTAATGTAACTACTACACCAGAATTAACTAAAGCATTTGAAAGCAAAATTGCCGACGAAACAACTAACCAAATATCAACTGGAAAGCGTCTAACCAGCTCATTCGTAGTTAAACTATGAGTGAATAATAACGCTCCGAGTAATAATACCAAACCTTCTAATAAATCTAGAATACCAAAAGCGGCCAGTACAATGATTGAAATAAACCCACCAATAGATAGCCAAGCACGCCACCCATTTATTCTTGATTCAGGCTCAACACCAGAAAGTACTAAAAAGTTTTTATTAATATTGGTTCTTGTTTTGTAATCTTTACCCACCGCTAAGACTAAAAAGTCACCAGAACGAATTACAACATCTCCTAACTTACCAGAGACCTGCTCACCATCGCGTCTAATTGCAACTACAGCGGCATCAAATAAAGCCCTAAAACCTGTTGTTTTTAAGGTTTTACCAACAATAATACTTTCCTGTCTAACTACTACTTCAGTTAAATTACTATTTAACGTACCGTTTTTTTCAGCAAAAATCTCTAAGCCTGTAAATTGTCCAAGCTGAAGTAACTTAGTAACTTCGCCACAAAATATAAGCCTATCAGAGCACTGTATAACCTCCGAAGGAGACACAGGGCTAATTAAGTGCCCCTTTCTCACTATTTCAACTAAAAACAATGACTCTAAATGCCTTAAGCCATTAGCTTCAACGGAACGCCCGATAAGCTCAGAGTTTTCAGCAACCTTAGCATCAATAAAATACCCTTCAGAGGTCGCCTTTTTTTGCTCAATACTGGGTAACATATTCGTGCAAAAATACATAACAACACCACAGCAAACAACTAAAATAGCCCCAATTGCTGTGAACGAAAAAAACGACAGTGAACGTCCAGAAGCCTCAATATACATTGAGTTAACAATCAAATTAGTTGACGTTCCTATAAGTGTTAAAGTACCACCTAAAATAGAAGCGTAGGAAAGAGGTAAAAGTAGTTTACTCGAAAAGTGGTGAGGATTATTACGTATAGGAGAAAGTAACGTAGCGACAACAGCTGTATTATTTAAAATAGACGAAAAAAGTGTAGTAACTCCAAATAACCTAAACCAAGTAGAATGGTAACTACTCACAATTATTTTAGATGCTACAACCCTTAACAAACGTGTTTTTTCAAGTGCTAAAGAGCACAATACAAGTAAAATTAAAGTCACTAAACCAGGGTTTGCAATACTTGTTAAAAATTGCTCTTTAGTAACCAAATCACAAGCTATCAAAGCAATAAGTGTCGCTCCAAAAACAGCGACAGGCCTTCCTTGAATAACAATTAATCCAGTAACCGTAAGTGCAAAAATAAAAAGCGTTAGATAAGCATCTAATGGCATAATTATAGTAGCCATCCATAGTTAATAAAACAAAAGTGCGGGCTAAAAAAGCCCGCAATGCTTAGCACGAGCAATCTATCGGATTACTTTTGCATCCCAATGAGGAAAGTGTTTACGAACCAACGCATTAAACTCAACTTCAAAAACAGAGTGTTGGCTTTGCGATTTATTCGTTTTAGCATCCAGAGGCTTACGTATCATCCCAGCACCAACAGTTACGTTAGTTAAGCGATCAATAATAATAAACGCTCCTGTGTGTTTATTAATATCATAAGCATCAAATTGTACAGGTGCTGTTAAAGCAAATTGACAGTTACCAATCTCATTTAAGTTTAGCTGCGACGCTTCTTTTTGCTCTAGCGTATTCACGTCAACTTTATAGTTAACAGCTTCTACGTGGCCAAAAACAGACTTACTACCAACTTTTATTTCATACTCACGGTCAACTTGTAATGCTTCTTCAGTCATCCAAACCACATCAGCTTCTAAATTAGCAGATGAATGAGGTTTTTGATGAGGGCGCACTAGCATATCGCCACGACTTACATCAATTTCATCTTCAAGCGTTAGCGTAATAGCCATACCAGCAGAAGCTTTTTCAAGGTTGCCATCAAAAGTAACTATTGATTTAACTTTACTTTCTTTACCTGAAGGTAATGACGCAACAGTATCCCCCACTCTAATATCGCCAGCAGCTATAGTGCCGCTAAAGCCACGAAAATCTAAATTAGGGCGGTTAACATATTGTACTTGCAGTCTAAATTCATCATTTTTAGCATGCGTCACTGAAACCGTGTTTAAAAGCTTCATTAGCGTAGAACCAGGATACCAAGACATCGCTTCACTTTCATTTACTACGTTATCACCACGCAGTGCCGAAATTGGTACAAAACGTATATCATCAAAAGATAGTTTTTCAGCAAACTCTCGATAATCTTTTTTAATGTTTTGATAAACAGATTGCTCGTAACCAACTGCATCCATTTTATTAATAGCAATAACTACATTTTTAATTCCTAACAAAGAACAAATATAGCTATGGCGACGTGTTTGAACTTGCACACCATGGCGAGCATCAATCAAAATAATTGCTAAATCACATGTTGAAGCGCCCGTTGCCATATTACGAGTATATTGCTCATGCCCTGGCGTATCAGCAATAATAAATTTACGTTGATCCGTTGCAAAGTATCTATATGCAACATCAATTGTAATACCTTGCTCACGCTCCGACTGAAGGCCATCAACTAAAAGCGCTAAGTCAAAATCGTTGTCTGTAGTGTTAAAGCGTTTTGAATCTTTTTCGATAGCAGCCATCTGATCTTCAAAGATCATTTTGCTGTCGTAAAGTAAGCGGCCAATTAACGTTGATTTACCATCATCTACACTGCCGCAGGTTAAAATACGCAGCATATCTTTGTTTTCGTGTACTTTTAAATAAGCTTCAATATCGGTTGCAAGTAAGTTTGTATCTTGTGACATAATTTTCTCTGAAATTTGGTTCGTAATAGGTTAATAACAAGTAGTTATTTATAATTTAGTAATAACTTGTCTCTTAAAGCTTCTAACGTATGGTTAGAAATAACCTTCCATTTTTTTCTTTTCCATAGAACCAGCTGAATCGTTATCGATTACTCTGCCTTGGCGCTCTGACGTAGTACAAAGCAGCATTTCTTGGATAATTTCAGGTAATGTTTGAGCCACAGACTCAACAGCACCAGTTAATGGATAACAACCCAATGTTCTAAAGCGAACCATTTTTTGCTGAACTTCTTCGCCTTTTTCAAGCTCCATTCGTTCATCATCAACCATAATTAATGTGCCATCACGCTCAACAACAGGACGCTCTTGTGCAAAATATAATGACGGAATTTCAATACCTTCAAGGTAAATGTATTGCCAAATATCTAACTCAGTCCAGTTACTAAGTGGGAATACGCGAATACTTTCACCTTTATCGACTTTGCTGTTATAAACATTCCAAAGTTCTGGGCGTTGGTTTTTAGGATCCCAACGATGGTTTTTATCACGGAATGAATAAACACGCTCTTTAGCACGAGATTTTTCTTCATCGCGACGAGCACCACCAAATGCAGCATCAAAACCATTCATATCAAGGGCTTGCTTTAAACCTTGAGTTTTCATAATGTCAGTATGTTTAGCACTACCATGAACAAATGGGCTAATCCCCATTTCTAAACCTTCAGGATTTTTATGAACAATTAAATCGAAACCATGCTTTTCAGCCATTTGATCTCTAAACTGAATCATTTCTTTAAATTTCCAGTTTGTATCTACGTGCATTAACGGAAAAGGTATTTTACCTGGATAAAAAGCTTTACGTGCTAAATGTAGTAATACCGAAGAGTCTTTACCAACAGAGTAAAGCATTACTGGATTATCAAATTCTGCGGCTACTTCACGCATTATATGAATTGATTCGGCTTCGAGGGCCTTAAGGTGAGTTAACTTTTCTTCATTCATAACGTTTGTTTATATCCTAAATTATCAAAATCCATCCAAGCCAATTATTAAAATATTATTTGGCTAAACTAAAACTATTATGCGTACTAGTTTAAATATTATAAACACCGCATTCAATGCGCAAGTATGCGTTCATAGTACTATATTCTTCACTAAGGTGCTGCGTGCATCATCAAGAGAGTAAATAATCCTTATTTACTCTATAAGCGAGGTATAAAACCTCACCTACAAAACAATTTTACCACCGAGAACACAGAGGCGCTTCGCGCTACACTGAGAAGTTATTAGATCCTCTCTTTCACTTCTCTGTGTTCTCTGTGGTGATAATAATGTCTTAATCACTTTATGAGCATTTAGCCCAAAACAATTTTACCACCGAGGGCACCGAGGCGCTTCGCGCTACACAGAGAAGTTATTAGCTCTTCTCTTTCACTTCTCTGTGTTCTCGGTGGTGATAATAATGCCTTAATTACTTACTCTGTAAACAAGCTACAAAACCTCACCTACAAAACAATTTTACCACCGAGAGCACAGAGGCGCTTCGCGCTACACGGAGAAGTTATTAGCTCTTCTCTTTCACTTCTCTGTGTTCTCTGTGGTGATAATAACGTCTTAATCACTTACTCTAATAAGCGAGGTATAAAACCTCACCTACAAAACATTTTTACCACCGAGAGCACAGAAGCACTTCGCGCTACACAGAAGGTAAATCACTTCTCATTGTCTTCTCTATGGTGGTAATCACTCATTTTATGAGTGATTACAAAACCTATATAGTCGCTCTTTTTATACTATTTCCAATGTTTATCATAAGAGCCTTTTCTTCCTAGCAATCCATCGTAAATACCTTTGAGCATAAACCCAAAGCGCTTACGTCTATTTTTTTGCATAACAGAATTTAAAAAAAAGCGAATCGGCATAAAAAACAAACACTTTACTTTCCAATAATTTGGAACGTAAGCCCTGCGGCTCAACAATAAAATATTTCTAAACTGATAATACAGCCTAATTGGGGCACCAACTTTATAGGTTATACCCACAAACTTACTGCGAGAGTCTCCTAAACGATGAACCATTTCTATATTTTTGGCTTTAGCAATATCAAACCCCATACTTCGAGCACGCCAGCACCATTCATGGTCAACCCCATCAATAAATAAAGATTCGTCTTTTAAACCTATATGATCAAGAGCGCTTAAATCTATCATCATCCCTGAAGCAATAATTTGAGTAACACCAACTAGGTCGTCGTATTCAAACACCTCTTTTTGAACCATAGGGTTTACTTTTTTATCTGAAAAACTACAACGAATTCTAGGGCCAATAGCAACTACATTTTGCTTCACTTTAGTAGATGCCTTAAGCAAACTGCTTAAATTGAAAACCATATCAGTAGGTATTAAGCTATCTTGGTCAAGTAAAATGGCATACTCACACCCTGCTTTTAAAAGATAGATAAGCCCAGCATTATGCGCATGCGCAATACCCGAGTTATCAGCAAGATGAATATAATGGTAATGACTAATTACTTTTGTGAAATCGTGAGGGGTTGGGCTATTATCAACTATAACCACTTCTTCTGTTTGCCCATATAAACGCGTTAATAATCGTTCTGTTAACGCTAGGTCGGGCTTATAAACAACTAAAACTGCACCAATCATAATTAATTGTGTTTATTTAAGCCCAATATAAAGCGGTCGGCTTTATATGCAACTTTTATAATCCATGAAGGCATCATTCGTAATACTAATACAAATAACGCATAACAATAATTTTGTAACGACTTTTGCTTAAGGGAATCCATAGCTAAAAGCCTAGCTTTAAATTCATTTACCGACTTACCTCTACCACGGCGCTTATAAAAACCATTTATGCGCCTAAAATGAAGTAATGGCTCTTTTACATTCGCAAATTTGCAGCCATCTTTTGCCAGTGCTATCCATAAAAAATAGTCTTGAGTGTTAAGCATATTAGTTAAATACCTATGCCCACGTGCAAATACACTATACCTAATAGCAACCGTAGGATGGTTTATAGGGCAACGACGCGAAAAAGCGCAAATTAATTTAGAATGAGTAAGGGGTAACCTACGTATACCCGCTCTGTTACCTTGTTCGTCTACTTCCCACAAAGCAGAGCCAAGCACATCAACATCTTGATGCTTATTTAGTAAAGTAACTTGTTTTTCAAAACGGTGAGGTACGCAAATATCATCGGCATCCATTCTAAAAAAGTATTCTGGATTTAGTGGCAAGGTTGAGTCGATAATATAGTTCATGCATGTGCTTAACCCTTTATTTTTTAGGCCATGCACTAGCGCTAAATTTGGGTGTTGTTTTTCTATTTTAGTTAAGTAAATAGCAATATCGTCTGCTACTTCACCATCGAGCACAATCATAAATAAATCAGCAGGTAAAGTTTGGTTTAAAACACTCTCAACTGCTTGTTTTACCCACTCTAGCCGGTCGTTGATATAAACAGACATACCACAAACAACACTTACGCTACTTGCAATTGGGTAAGTAGACTGCAATATAAACTGATTATTAGTTGCCGAAATTGGGATCATACTCTCTCTATAAAAAGATAAAACAACTCAAACAAACAGTCATTTACAAACTAGAAGCAATTCTAGCTTACTTTAATTAAGCACACAAAAAAACATAACGAATAATAACGCTAGTTTTACTTTTTATTAACTACCTAAAAGGCTTAATCGCAAAATTTTCACGTCTACGGGTTAAATTAGGATTATATGCAGGGTCGTTAGCAATAAAGTCACACCACGTAGTTTGCAAATAATTAAGCTCAGCATTAAAGCGCCGCACTTTTTCAGGCGTATCTTCGTGTCCGCGCGATACAGACTCATGATGGTACAAAATAGCTTCTGCACAATATAAGTTTCGTTTACCTAACTGCAATACTTTTAAACATAAATCAACATCGTTAAACGCAATGGCCAGCTTCTCAGCGTTAAGGCCCCCAACGGCCCAGAAATCATCTGCTTTTATAAGTAAACACGCAGCAGTTACCGCACTATAATTTTGAGTAGCAACTAAGCGATTCATATAACCAAAATGATCATCAGGAAAGTACTTATGCCCATGCCCTGCACCGCCACCATAGCCCAATACAACTCCCGCGTGCTGAATACGATTATCTGAATACAAAAGCTTTGCACCCACACAACCTATATCATCTCGCATAACATGGCTAACCATGTTTAACAGCCAATCTGGTTCAATAACTTCAATATCGTTATTTACTAATGCCAATACCTCGCCCGAGGCTTTTTTAGCTGCAAAATTATTTATAGCCGAGTAATTAAATTCGGCGGCGTAATTAAACACCTTAATTTTTGAATGCTTGCTTAACTCATTAAAATATTTAAGGCACTTTGGGTCATCAGAGCCATTATCAATAAGTAATATTTCATAATTGCTATAAGTTGTTTTACTTAATATTGACTCAACACACGCTTTTACCAGTTCCAAGCCGTTACGCGTAGGTATAATTATTGACACCAGCGGCTGTGTATTTAGATGCCACCGTAAATATACACTGGGTAAATTAGAGGGAATGACACTTGCAAATGGCGCATATAAAGCACTTAATTGATGTGTAGCATTACTAAATTTAGGTAAGTTGGATGGGCGAGAAAGCAACACTTGAGCTATATGCTCAACATTTATGTTAGGGTTGTTTATATAGCTAGTACACATAAATACACTTAACATAAATTCGTTAAGGGGTAGCTTTATAACATTAAAGTCACTTAAGTTTTTAACCCAAATACCCGAGCTAACATAGCCATTCGTTAGCTGTAAGTCAGGATTCCAACTGGGTTTAAAATCGGCAAACTCTCTTTTTATATCCTTTGCGTTTAAAGAGTCGGTATCAACATAAGCAAGCTTAGCTGAGCTTGATAACTCGGTTGCTAACACAAATCCTAAATACGGGTGTAATACATCACCAGCGTTAACAAAAAAGCATGGGGTATTAACCACCTCTCGGGGTAAGCATTCAGCGCTTAAGCTTGTAACAACTCTAAAATTTAAAACGCTGTTTAGCGCTAAAAATTCATTTATTTCAACTCGATTATTTACCTTACAATATACAACTACATTTAAAAATGCGGCATGCTGCTCATTAATACTATTAAACGTAGCCAATAACTTACTAGGGCTATAATCGGCAACGCATACAATTAACGAACAATCACTATTGGTGACTTCTGCAAAGTGCTTAACTTGCCTAGCAAGGTAGCAATTGTGCTCGTTAATATAGTCATCGTAAGAGCGCTTAAGCTCATCAAGTGTTTGTAGCTGATATAACAAACCACTTTTATGCAAGTTACGACTATACGCAGCCACCAGCTTGGGATTCTGCTTTACTTTATCAACAAAGCTCTGAGGCAAAATACTTAAAAGACCTTTGAGTATTTTTACTGATGTTTTTCTAATTAACTGCACCTAGAAATCATCACGCTTAACTGTAAAACTATCAATTTCACGCTCATAAATTTTTATCTTACTATTAATTAAAGGACCGTTGGGCCTTAACTTCTGTGCCCTTTTCATAAATAAGTATGCTAAACCTATATCTTTGTTCGTCTCTGCTATAAACGCTAATTCCTTTAGAATATCAACATCAGAAATAGACTCAGCTAAACCAAGTTTGAGCCTCAATCTATTTATATCATCAGGTGCAGATTGATTAATTGGTAGTTGTTCAGGCTCTATAGCTTTACCAAATAAACGCTTTATAAAATTTAAAGACTTCGTTTTGAACATATATTTATCCGATACTTCAGAAAGCTGATACTTCTTAATAAAAACTTGCCCATACTTGTCATTAAAACAGGGCTGATAACTTGAAAGATAAAGTGCATAGCAAATAGACTTATATACCTCAGGCGCTTGATTATTAATATACTCAGCCACTTTAGTAAACTCTGATACATCTAAATTTTGCTCTCTATAGTCTTTTTGATCAGTTGAGCTAACTTCATTTAGTAAACTCTCAAAACCATAAACAGAATACTTAGAACAAAAACTACCTAAGGCATCAATAGCATGACTTCTGTATAACTCATAGTTATCAGGGTCTATAAGAGAAAAACTATTTGAGGAGCTTTTAAACGTTTGCAAAATTTTATCTACTTTCAAAGCTAAGTCAGGTGAGCAAAACTGGTTAATCCAGCGTTTAAACTCAAGTGCCTCAAAAGAGTACGAGGTATTAATATTAGCTTTTCCCATTATGGGTGGCTCAATATTTAAAATACTATAAAAATCATTAATAATATTTCCGCCAACAAATGCCTTATTACTATATGAACGAAGTATAAACCGACCTACCCCAAATTTACTTACTAGCTCATCCAGTTTATTTAAGTAAAGCTGTGGCAACTTAGGAAGAGATTGAATAGGGCTTATTTTGTGATGTCGCTTTACCGATTGATTATACAAAGATTCAAAGCTATCTAAAGGATTTCGAATATAGGCAATAAAATGTGCATCAGGTAGTACCTCTGTAATATCACTAACCCTTTCAAAAAAAAACTCAGAGCTTAATAACAATGTATGCAAACCACGCTTTTTACACTCAGCCAAAAGGGTCACTACCTTAGCATTGCTCACTACACGACCACTTGACGTGTTCTCATAAATACTATTTAAATTTCCTGAGCTAATTCCATTTATATCAGTGGTATGCTTTGGGTAATAAATGCCATTTTCAGCTAACCGTTTTGAGTCTCGTTGTAATAAAAACTGTATTGCTGACGTACCTGTTTTAGGAGGTCCTATATGTATAATTACTTTAATTGTCATCAATAAATTCCAAGTAGTAACTTAGCTGTGCTTTCAATTACCACTTAATTATGTACTAACTTGCTTTGTATAAAGCCTGCAACTCTTTAAGTATTGCTTAGCCACTTAACAAAAAATTATGCAAATATAAATTAATGCATTTAAATTAATTAATAATTTGTGCTTCATACTGAGATACTTTATGAGCAATCAGGTTACCACCAGGTCTAAACCTAGATGCTATTCTCATAAGTTCTAAGGATACGTTAAGGTCAACACCCTCAAAGGATATTGCAATATCTCTAAATTTATTTATCAAAGGCTCATCGATTATATTTAGATAATCAATACTCTTGATTCTTTTATGGAATGAGGAAAAAATCGAAGTCCCTTTAAGAACTTTATAATAAGTATCCACATCCTTTAATAACTCCTCATCAGCTATATCAAGAATTTCTAAAGCACTAATTTTTACGTCTTCACGTATTTTATTTAGCATACCAGCTAAATTACAATACTTTATAAACTCATCCAAACTATCATGGTAGCTTTTTAGGTGTGACTCAGGAACATCAAGATATGATAATTTAGCCTTTTTAGTTATGCCATCTCTGTTTTTCTTAACCCTCGAAGTCGATTCAGGGTTTTGCCTTAGTAATAATGCTAAATATTCACACTCAGAACGAACCATTCGGTGAAGTATGTAAGCATTTTGATTAATGTTAAAGCTGGGTGCAGCTAATTCTCTATGCTTACCTTTTTCAAAGGTATCTCCACTAGCATCTATATGAGAGGCATTATAGTTAGATTTGAGCAGAGGAACATGTAATGTAAACTTCCTCATATTTTCATAAGTACACCGGGTTATGATAGTTTTTACTTGGGGAGTAACATAATAACCCTTGTTAACAAAAGGAGCTGAAAACTCCTCTTCATCAACCTCCTGACAAGCCCAGTGAATTGACAATTTACTAGCAAAATCAAAAGAGTTAACAAACTGTTTTATATCCTTTTTAAAGCAAGTAGGATAAAAAAACTCATCAGCATCCACACTTAAACAATGAGTAATACTTGGGTCTTTAAATGCCTCATTTGCTAAAAAACTAAAAGATAGCCGTTGCATATTTGGGTTTATCCCGGTTTTATCAGCGTCTTTATCTATCCAGTCAGTAATAAAGTATTCTACATTGTCATATTTTGAACATATTAGATCCAAAACCTCTATAGTTTTGTCTGTAGTACGATTTATAGCTAAATAAATTTTTTTAAAACCGAAATACTGATAATGGTGTACCCACTCATGGATATAGGCCGATTCATCTTTGATAACAGCGATAACAGCAACATCTTTGCATATAGTAGCCTCTTGTTGCGTATTTTTAAAAAGTGATGAGACTTTTTTTAAACTCATAATGGCTCACTTATCTAATATTACTTTAATTATAGTTTTTATAGCGTGATTAGCTAAATCCTCATTCCACTCATCAGAAGCTTTCTCGTTATAAAAGTCAAAAGACTCTGAAAATATACTTTCATTTTCACTACTTATTTTAAACCGTTGGTTAAGCGCAACATTAGAGGCTCTAAAATTAGAATAAAAATCGATAGCCGTACTGCGCGCAGGGCGCATCACGTATGAGTCACCTAGTTCATTAATTATTTTTTGAAAAATAGCATCATTACGCTTAATGCCCATAGAGCGCAAAATGTGAGCGACTTTTACATGTAATATACCCAAACTTACATTAGCGTCATTCACATTTATATCGTCTTGAGAAAATGGAACTTTTAAAAAATCAAGAAAGTCACTCACTACACAATTATTTTTTAGCTCTAGCCTATCAAATACCTTAAAGGTAATATTTTCATCACCAAAAACATCTCCCCACATGGCAAAATGATCATAGTAATTTAAATACGAATTAGCATTTTTGTCTAAACTAGGAAATGCTTTATTATCGCCTTTAAAATAATGCCCTTCTGCTTCCCAGCTTTTAGCTCTTTGCTGATAGTGCGACAAAGCTTGTCGGTCTTGTCGCCTAATATAAATAAGGATTTTTATAGAAGAAAAGTGCGCGCCCAAAGAGGCTTTAAACTGCTCTAATTGCTCTTTATCATGTATCCATGAAAAACATTCTGAGGACATTACAACACGTTTACCGGTACACTTTTTTAAATTTATAGCCAGCTGCTCTTTTATAAAAACAGATCCATTCTTAATTTTTGAATGATCAAAATAATAAGTTTGGTTTACTTGAACTGCACTTTTACCATTTTCAATAAAAAATGGAGTCACACTATTTTTTTTTAAAAAGCGCTGATTATTGTACATCCAGCTTTGAACTGTCGATGTACCGGTTTTGTGCGCCCCAATATGTAACGTTAACTCTCGCATTGCTTGGTCTCCGGCAACGATAAATTATATTCGTAAAAATTAAATACTATAAAACAGTCGCTAAGCATTTATCTAAATTATTAATAGAGACTTTCCATTCAATGGAGTTATTTTTTTGAAATATATTATTAGTTGAAGTGTTGTAGCCATATGTTTTATGCCCACATATTAAATCTGTATTAACTTGATGGTTAATACCAGGGTTTATTTTCATAATCGGTAAACAAGTAATGCCTAAAGTTTTTGCAGGGTTGGGTATAAAAAAGGAATTTTGCAAACCAGAGCCAGGACTACCAGCAATAAAATTGGTGGTTGAAAGTGCCTTCTGCATATCAATTTGAGAAAGATCCTCGGGCACTATAATTTCAAACCCTATTGAGCGAAAGTAAGACTCAACTTCATCCTCATTCAGTAGTATTCGGCCTTGTATCGGCGCTTTTACCGCACGTCGACTCAAGTAAACTCGCTTGTTACTAACAATGCTATTTTTATTCTCGTAACCTGCCATCATTTTATTTAAATGTAACCAAACTAAACGAGCTTCATCTGTCAGGTAGCAGTTGCCATCACTAATAGAAATACCTGACTCAGGAATAATTATATGCTCAAACGTTGTTGGCTTTTTAATAAAAACAATATTGTCGCGGTTTATACCTAACACGGCTAAATACTGCATCATATTAGAGTTCAAAAAAGCATTTTTTTGCTGCTCATTAAAATTTTCAAATACGTGGTATACAAATTTAGTATTTTTATTTACTAAGCTAGGCTTTTTTAATGCAAGCCAAAAACGCGTGACTCCCTCCTGAATAAAATGCCCATAATGAGGGTTTAGCATGCCCATGTAGTAATAGTTACCTTTCATATGCTCACTAGGAAAAGCGGCCTTAAAAGGATAAACAGGCAACTCAGAATGGTCTTTGTAGCCTTTTAATACTGGTTTGTAATGGTCAGCTATTAAAACTGGGTTTAAATGTTTGTCATAAGCCCAGTGTTCAAAAAAATAGCTTTTAGGAATATGGTGTGTTTCTTTGTAGGGTAAAAAAAGTGGATTCTCTTCAATACAGTAAGTTGGAGAAAATTTAGTAAACTGCGAGTTATATAAACGCGTTTCAGAGATATCGCTTCCGCATATAAAGTTAATATGATTTTTCAGCGCTAAGCTATAATCTAACCGTGTGCTTATACGTTTTTTTACAGGATCCCAATAATCGTTTTTCATAGGTTTAGATCCACGTATACCTTGCTGTAAGGCGCTCTTTATCGTGTGTAAAAGCATTTCGTACCACTTTAGTTTCTATGCGTTGTTTTACGTTTTTAGCATGCTGCTCTTTGTAGTCTAAAGAATTTAGGTACTTTATAAGCTCTTCTCGCTGCTGTTTATTGCTACTTACACGGTCAAAGTGTCGCAGCATAGGCGCAATTTCTAGCCGAATAGATTCATTAACCTTACTCTGTAGGCTATTGCTAGCGTCAATGTTAAGGCCAATAACTTTAAAAAATAGACTTACAAAATTTTGCTTATCTTTATCGTAATCCATCAAAAATACATTTTCATCGCCAATGTGTTTTGCCCAATTATCAACTAATAATGGCATTCTTATTTGGGCCAATTCTCTTTCGCAAAACTTAAACATATCTTCGTTGTCAGGGATACCCCAATTGACTTTAACGGCTTGTAAAAAAGCAGAAATTAAGTAATCAGTGTAATTTCTCACCGCAACTATAACTTTTACTTCAATACCTTCGCTTTTTGCCTCATTAAGCATATTTGCAATATGCTGCGGGTTATCCCTAATTAAAAACTCACTAGATACAACCGTACTACTGTCTCTGCTTTTAGCAAAACTTAAAAGCGACTTCCAATTTTGTTGGTAATTCTCAAGCGAAAAACCAGGGTGGTTAGAAGCAAAGTAGTTGCTCGCGCCACCAAATAAACCAAATGGCGAAAAGCATGCTTGTAAATTGTTATCAGTAGAAAGTTTAAAGCCAATATTTTGAATTGCACTCGTTGCTGTTTTCCCTATACCAGGGTGAAATATTATTGTTTTGGGTTGATTTAAATTTATATTCATATAGTTGTCTATTCACCTAAAAACGGGAAGCGCCCAAAGCTACTTACCAGTGGTCCCCATTTTAAAATATGTTGTTCGTTTAATTCATTGCCACCACTAAATGGATTATCCCATCCCGCAGCATGCCATTTATCTAATGGATTAAGAATATGCAAATTTTGTAAGCCAAAGTCACCTGGTATTTGTGCATCGGCCACGGCATTGTCGCCAACATGTATAAAACTTTGCCCTTCGGGTAGGCTTTGCTTTATATGTTGCCACAATTGGCCATTGTCTTTGCGTTTACCTAAATCGCTCGAAACCAATAAGTCAAAGCCCACACTAATACCTACTTTAGCCAGCATAAGTGCCACTTGTTCTTTTGTATAATAGGTATCTGATGCAACTGTTACTTGTTTGCCTGCTAAAATAAGCTCGTTAAAAATATCAACCATTTCATCTTTTGGTAAAATCATGTGTAGGTCGTAAGCAAACTCTTGCTCTGCATAGCTATGGGCTTGCTCACTGCTCCAACCCAGTTGCTCGCTTAAGTAGCTGTACGTTTCAAAAATACTTACATCACCTATAAAGTTTTTAGCTTTGCGTACCTCAAACTCTGCGATATTACGGGATTTAACAAATTCATGCGCATTACTTACAACACCACTTTCAACCAACGCTTTACCTAATAAAAATTTAGCGTAATCTGGCGCGTGGTATTCACGCCTTACTAAAGTATCAAATACATCAAAACTTATATGCTCAAAATTATTCAGCTGATTTTTAAGCCCTTCGGCAGTATTAACATACTGCGCCAAAATATAGCTTGTATCGTGAGTAAACTGGCCAGTTTTAGGGTAGTAAAAAAGCTGCTTGTAGCCATTTTTTTCAACAAGTAGCCCCAGCATACGCTCTAGCGCGTGAAGCTCAGAGCCATCGTTAGGTAAAGGCTCACCAGGGAAATCATCGTACTTATATTCTTTATTTAAAAGCTGCTTTAGCGCCTCAGGCCTTGCCCAAAACATACCGCCGGCAGGGTAAGCTAAAAAATCATCTTTTAATTTAATATTCCACTCTTTAGTAAACTTTTGCGCAGCGGGTTTATTTTTAAGCCAGTGGTTTACCCAATCAGGCATCATCCAAAACGAAGTGGGGTAATATATGCCGCTTTTAGGATTATCGTTAAAATGATTAAGCACTTGCTTAATAACGTGCTGGTCATTTAGTAAGTACTCACCCAAGTAATCAGCCCACTGGGTTTGCGCACGGCCAGAATAAAGTGATTTTTTAGAATGCATATGGCAAAACAAATCGTACTTTTGTAACTCACTTGCAAACTCAACAAGCATAGGGCCAAAGTTTCGCCCATGGTTAGGCACTACCTTTACTAAAACCTTATTTACCTTTGAACACGCTTTAAAATCGTGTATTGCTTTTTTAGCAAGCTCATCACTAGCTACACTTACAAATACATCGACCGGCTGCGTAAATTTAGCTAAAGCATCACAGTAGTAATCAATAAACTCGCCATAAAACACATGAAAACACATCGCTAATTTAAGTGATGTTGGTTCACCATCTGCTGTACTTTCTATTGCTTTTGGGTACCACTTTTGATTAGCCGGAAGCGATAAGCGACCTTCTTGCTGTCCATGATTTAAGTAATGCACTAACGCATGCTCGCCCTGTAAGTAAATGTCCGTATTGCACTTATAATACAGCTCTGTATCAAAGTTAGGGCTTGGGTTTACACCGCTAAAATTACCTTTGTGTAAATAATCTTCAAAAGCTTCAAGCTCACAGCTAAACGTTCTAAGCTGTTTATTGCTATACCAAGCATAATCAAAAAAGCCTGCTGCTTTTGCTTTTTCAAGTAAGTAAGCCGTTTCTTTATCGCTATAACTTTTTTTATTATTATTTAACTTTATATACTCACGGTGCTGTAATTTTGCATTAACTCGCTGAGCTAACTTAAGGAGTTGCGGCTGACTTTTTACAAAGTTAAACAGTACAGGCATATGTGTTTTTATTGTTTTTTTATTAATCATTATGCTAAACCAAAAAACTGTAGGGCATTAACGGTACCGTTACCTGTAACGTCGTCATCAATGTCAAAAATGTGCGTCGTGCATTTAGGGATCATATTTGGTTTACCCATATAGCTATTTAGTAATAATTCTAACTCATGGCTTGTAAATGCTAATTGATGTTTACCAGTATGAAAACAATAATTAAGCGCACCAGCCATTACTTGCTCAAGTTCATAAAAATAACGCTGTGATGCAACTTTTCGCCCGTAGTAAAAATCGAATTTAGACTGATCAAAAGTATTCAGTTTAATATCTCTAAACTGGCCATTAGGTGCAGTTAACAGTGATTCTAAAAACATTGAGCGGTCGAGCGGTAAGTAACCTTCACCAATTTTAACACCTTCTTTTAAATACCCACGCATAGTTACTTTATTATCATCAACACTATACTCACCAGGTTTCGACGCTATTAAATAGTGGCCATAGGTATCTTTGTTTAGCAATATAGAAAGTAACGCCTGAATAGTGCCTGAGTAGCCTAAATCCACTAAGTGGAGTGTTGACTGTTTATTTACTCCCATAGCCTCTAAATAAGCAAGATAAGCACACTTTGTAGGGGCTATTACTTTATCAATCGCTTTTTTATGGTTGGCTAACACTTCTATAATGCTTTTTTTATCGGCCGCTAGTTCAACATGCCGGCCGTTAATTTCGTTACTAAAAATATCTTCTATTTCAGTGTTACTTAATAAAAAACGCGTACGCATTAAATCATAAAAGGAGCCTTTAAAATCGCCCTTGAGTGAATATGCATAGCTTTGGCTGTTGCCTAAGAGTAACTTAAATAAAAATGCGCGCGAGGCAAGTAAATAACAACTATATTGCTTTTTATTACTACCTGAAAGGTACTGTTTAAATGCTTTTTCTAGCCAGTAACCTTCTCTGGCTAAAAAAAAGAGAGGTGTATTTTGAGTAGTATTTTCAACCAACTGTTGAGAAAAAAAACTTAATGTCGGCCCCATAAAGGTTGAACCATAAGCTGTAAAACGCGCTGCTGATGTTTGGTTTTTTGTAAAACTTTCCATTTTATTAATACCATCCTGTGATGAATAAAATACGTATTAAGCTTAATATCTTAAAGAACATTTAAATATTATTAACGCCTTCTTATATTTATACATGAGACATTTTTTAATATAAAAAACCTTTTAGCCAACACACTAAATTTATAATTAAGGAAACAAAAAATCGCTCTGAATAGCATTAAACTCAGAATCAACTAATGAAGCTGTATACAATTTATTGTTACCACGTTCTATTGGTAGTAACCATACATCACGATAATATGCCATATTAACAGACCCTATTTTGATAGCATGAGTAAATTGTTTGATGGCTTTATTCTATTATCTATAAGAAAACTATTGAATTGCTGCGATAGTTTTAAGCGATTTTCATCATAATTTTCATAATCCCAATCGGCGATAATTTCTGCGATATCGTTTCGAGTTATTCCCTGTAAATAATTTTTAGCATTTGCGTGTGGTATTTTCATTTTTTCACATAATTCTTTAGTTCTAGAGTCTATATACAGACAAACTGCTGGCACCCCGGCCTGAAGAGCAGATTGAACGCCGTGAATACGTGTACCAACAACAATATCCGAATACTGATGTTCGAGCATCCACTGGGTAGGATCTACAAATACTCTAAATTTATTTTCAATCGATTCGACGAGCTCTTCTTCAGAAAAGCCAAGTTCTTGATAAAAGGGTAAAATACGCTCAAAAGAATGTTTAAAATCTTCTTTTGAGTAATTAATAGTTACATTGATCAAATCCATAGGGTGTTGAACAATATAACGGCCTTTATTATTGATTGCTAAATTTAGTAAAGATCCTTCAAGTTTTGAAAAATCTTTGTTATATGGACTCCCTGCTGCTGTAGATATTTTTTTCATACCTGTGGAGTTAAACCTATCAATTATAGTTTTACCCAAATTTGCATTTGGGTTAATAAAATTTGTCTGGCAACCAATTGGTAAAGCTTTATCAGCCAAGCCAAGTTTTTCTAAAATAGAAAAAGTATAATCCCCCCTTACAGTCAAGTTTGGTGCATTACTGACAGAGCGCTCTGTTAATTGCCTAATCCACTCAACTGTACCTTGAGGAATAAAACTTAAATCCTCAGTCTGTTCTTTAATTTGCGCACCTAACCCAAGCCCCACAACAGGAACGTCTAATTGTTCAAGTCTCATTCCTCTTTTACCAAGATCGGTATGAGAGCCAAGCTGATTTGCTAGTGAAAAGACTAAGCCATTACCAATCTTATTAATTATTTCAGGCTTAGCGCCAAAGCCAAACTTTCTGTTAGAGAAAGCAATACAACAACGAGTAGCATAGTAATAAACTAGATTACCTGTATTTCCAGTATATAGTCGCTGAAATTCACTACTGTTCTTTGGGTATATAGTCTGCCCATGATCTGGTCCAACATATGACCAATTAAGACTCATCACTAAACTCCTTAAGAGCTGCTGTCACAGTTAAACCCGTTGACTCTATAATTTCGACATACTTTTTAGCTAAAAATTTTCGATTCGTATCGTAATCGACACCTGAGAAATTTAATTTTTCATATATCTCTTCGAACGATGTGAACTCTAAATCTTTAATATTACAGTGAGGGAGTTTCATAATATCTACTAACTCACTTGTTCTGCTGTCATGTGATAGGAAAACTGATGGAACGCCAGATTGGAACGCAAGCATATTGCCATGGAGCCTTGTACCGATAGAGAGATCAAACTTTTTGGAATATTCCATCCAAGGGTTTGCCCCAAAAAAAGTAACGAACTTATCTGTTACGAATTGCTCAAACTTGCCTGGTGTATATAAATTTTTCCATAGCTTTTCTTGAAATTGCATATGAGGGCATAACTTATCGTAATCAACGCCCCTTGCTGCTTTAACTATCTCAAGTGGGTTTTGGCATACAACGTTGAAGCTATTTTTGCATACTAGCTCAATTAACTTTCTGTACTCTGCATAAAACTTTCTTCTGTGAGTGTCTGCATTGAGTAAAATGCTTGGTTCTGAAATACCACCTAGAAAAACATTTGCAAGTTTTTCCTCAATAGTAACCCCTAAATTGTTACTTAGATTTGTAAGGTTAGAAGGGCAACCTAAAGCCGTTACTTGCTTTACACCGTAGCTATGAAGCACTTCTGCGGTGTAGCTACCTCGGCACGTGATATGGACAGCTTGATTTTTTAAAACAGAAATGAAACGCTCCGTACCTTCTTTTAGAGCAATTTTAGAGCCTGTAGCCGGGGCTTGCGCACCTATACCGATAACAAGCAGAGGTAGGTTTGTTTTTTGCAACTTATTGGCTAAAGCACCAAGATCACGATCAGGGTGTAAAAAATTAGAGGCTGGGATAACAATAATGTCAAAATTATCACGGATATAGTTAGAGTCGAACCCCCAATTATTTATATATTCTCTTTCACCAATAATATGGCTATCTACAGCATTCCAAAAAGCATGGTTACCAACATTTAATCCAGAGCGTTTATATGCCTCCTCAGTTTCAACTAAAGCTGAACGGAAGTGTGGGTCTTCACCCAAAAAAGCTATTTTCATTTTGTTTCACTTGTATTTTTTTCTAATATAAATTCGAGCACATCTTCAACACCATTAAGTGGGTTCCATGAAAAGCTATTAGTTGTATTAACCGGGCTCACATCATGGAAATTCAATTCACTGTTAATGTTATTTTGTAGGTATTTAGTTATAAACTTTTGATTACTTTGTTTGTAATTTGCAGCTATTACTTTTTCGTAAGCAACAGGTAGTTTAAACTCTGTGCTTTTTTTAAGGCCTGTTCTAAACTCTTCAAGTAACTCAGTTTGCTTCTCCATACCATTACGGTTCATAGCTAGTTTAAGTAATACCTCGCTATGGCTCAAAGAATAATTTGACGCGTTACTATCTGGGCTTACTAATTTGTCTTGAATAGTTTTGTAATCAATGTCTAATATATTCAAGAAGCTAATTAATAGCCCTTCTTTTTCTTTTTTTACATAATCGTAGTCTATTACCTTCACGGGTATGTTTTCAACGCCCCATTTTTCACAGTACTCCCAGTAGTCCATGTGCTGGCTGCTTGCTTTATCCCATGTAAGGTTAGAGGTTCTTCCTAGCGCTTTAACATCTTGATTAAAACCAGAGGCTATTAATTTATCTTGGCGCCTTACTGATATAACCACTTCAATACTTTCAAAAATACCTTTAAAGTATTCTTTTAATTTATTAATGCCACACAAAATAAAGTACTCTGATGAAATAACTACCGTTTCTGCGTTAGCTGATTGGGTTTTAAGCAATTCCTCAATATCATTAGTATATTGGTTTTTTAGCTCATTTATATCTGTTCGTGTTACCAAGCGGCTATCATCAATTAAATAACAAGCTAAGAGGTGAGGCTTTATGCCCCCCAATATTCTAATATTGCCATTTTCTTCAATAACTTTATGGTTTTTGTTCAGTACACCTTGAATATAACTACTACCCGTTTTAGGCATACCTACATGTAAAATGAGCTTGGTCATTAATAAACCTCTTTTAAGTGAATGTCAGCACACTCTTCTATCGTGATAGGAACCTGTATATTATCAACATACTTTTTCCAACATGTGCTATTACTTACAACTTCTTTAATTTTACTTGCTAAGTCAACAGGGTTTTTCGTTCTAAATAGTATACCTGTTTCTCCACCTTTAATTTTTTCAGCCATCCCACCAATATCACTACCTATGAGTGGGCGACCATGTTTATACGCTTCTTGAATTACCATAGGGGAGTTTTCCCACCATACAGAAGGAATAATAACCCAGTCAGTTTGTGCCAGTAAGCCTGGCATTTCGTGTGGTTCATAAGAGCCATGCATAGTTACAGTGCCCTCTAATTCTTCTAAAAGCTCTTTTACTTTTTCTTTAAACTCACCGGTTTGGTGCTCTAAGTTAGCACCATGTATATCTAGGTGTACTTGTTGCTTTACTTTTTCTGGTAATGCACTAAACGCTTGCAATAGCACATCAATCCCCTTAAAAGGATTTACTTGTCCAAAAAAAGCAAAACGTCCACGGCATTCACCTTTAGCCAATTGTCTTGGTGGTAAAAAGTCAGCCTTGGGTTGGCCATTTTCTATCATGGTTATTTTTTCTTTAGGCAGACCCCAGTCAACATAGCGGTCAACTAAAAAGTCACTTGGAGATACAAATTTATCTACATTATCAAAGACTGACTTTATGTATTTTTCTCGTAGGAAAAAATCTGCTGCAGAGCGCTCAGGAAAACATGTTGCACAGTCGCTTGGCGCTGCTTTATAACATAGCTTCATTTGTGAGCCTGGCTTTACCATTTGTCCGTTATTACCGCAAATTGCTAAATATTCATGTAGCGTCACAATAATTTTGGCATCAGGCAATGAGTTTTTAACCTGTTGAATCATTTCTAACCCTATATGAATATAGTGATGAAAATGAACAACTGTAGGTTTAAAGCTTTCTAGTAAAAGCTTAAAGTCCTGCCATATGTGCTTTTTATAAGCGGATTGAAATAAGAAAAAATCTCCCATACTCGTATGGTACAGTATTTCGTTTTCATCATTTCTAGTTGAAAACGTTGAACCTCCATGAGCTTGTATATCTGTTCGCGCTAAAAAAAGACTGTCGATTTCTCTTTTTTTATACTCACTATACAAATTGTAAGCGGCAACTTCTGCCCCACCTTTACTTAGATCTGGATGCCCATGAGAAACTATTAAAATTTTAGTATTAGACATTTTTTTCTCTTAATTCATTAATCATATTATTCCAGCGAACTGTATGCTGCCAGCCATTAAACAATGTCAACTTAAACTTCCAATCACCTTTGTCTACCAAAGACTGAGATTGACGCTCTAAGTGATAAAGTTTTTCTGAACCCAGTACGTAATTTTCATAACCAAGCTCAATGAGTTTTAAGCATAAATCTGAGTCTTCAAAATC
The DNA here is from genome assembly GCF_014164385.1 of Pseudoalteromonas sp. SG43-3. Classification (NCBI taxonomy): domain Bacteria; kingdom Pseudomonadati; phylum Pseudomonadota; class Gammaproteobacteria; order Alteromonadales; family Pseudoalteromonadaceae; genus Pseudoalteromonas; species Pseudoalteromonas sp. SG43-3. Next base: position 247,181 of record NZ_JACJFC010000003.1, on the reverse strand, counting down.
GCCTAAAATGTAGCGCGTTTCAAAACCTTCTACTTCTTCAAATTTTTGTTTATCTATTAATAAGCAGGCTGCAGTTACAGTATCTGATTTAGTTATCTCAAATTTAGGCACTAAGTTAGCGGGCATGCCTTTGTATTGATGCTCATTTAACCAAATCCCACCAAACTCTCTACTTTGTCTAAATTGCATACCAATGTGCTGGATTGTTTCATCTTCGTATACTAATTTAACCCCCATAGCACCAATGTTATCGGTACTATCGTAAACACTTAGCATTCTATCTAACCAACCGCTTTCAGAAGGAATTACATCAGAATTAAGTAGCAATAATTTATCACCTATCGCTTGAGATACACCTAAGTTGTTTGCCCCTGAAAAACCAAGATTTCTTCCACAACTAATCACCTTAAACGGTACTGAATATAATTTAGATACATCTTCACACAGAGATAGCAGCGGCTGCTCTATTGTGGGATCATCTAGCACATAGATTAATTCAATATCTTCGAGCGTTGCATCTTTTTCAAATTGACTTATTTGGTGTAATACAAAGTCGTATCGCCCGTAGAGAGGAACTATTATGGAACAACGAGGGGCTTCAGGCGTTGTACCGTAATCATATATTTTAATTGAGTCAGTATTAGGTTTTTTTACCCGATCACCCCATATACCGTGTAAAGCTGGCATTATATGCTTTTGATATGATTCAAAAGCATTGTTTTGAGTCGGCTCAACATCAACTAAAACATTTTGAGTAGCCATAATTTCGTTGTCGTTTATATTAATGACCGAAAGTGGAATACGTACTATTTCTCCCGATTTTTCAAATAACAATATGGCCAGCTCTTTTGATTCTGACTTTATTAAACTATAACAATAAAATCCGCTTTTATAATTATTAGATAAATGTCCAAATGCTTCATTAACATCAGTCCTGATTTTTCGACAAAGCAACGGGAGTAAGTTTTCACTAATTTTAGCCCCGTCACTCACGCAAATTGCAGATAGCGTATCTAAATGATTATCTATCCAACCACGTATAAAAATGCCAGACTCACCACAGTTAATAGCTGACTCAACCATTATATTTGTAGAGATTTCATTTAAATTAACAAACTCTTTTTTTATTTCGGTAAAGTAACTTGCACCTAAATTTTCTATTAACCATTTTCGTGCTTCTATTAAGTTAAAGCTGTTTGTATCAAGTAATTTGCCCTCAACTTCTTTGTGGTCTAATACTTGGGAAATGTCTAGTTTTACTGTTTTTGTAGATATAGTACTCTCAAAACCAAGCTCAAGTTGTTGCTTTGTCGGTGCTGCGAGCTCAACTATCAGTAAAAAACCATGTTTTTCTTGCGTATTAATTAGTTCAAGGCTTTTAGCAACATCAAATCGCTCGCGTTTTATACACTTAATTATTCTAAGTGGGGTATTCTCCAACTTGACTGAAAACATTACTTCGAAATCATTTATAGCATCAGCCACCCACCCCTTAATAACTACAAACTTATTATTAAATGTACCAACTCTTTCAATATAGTGGACTATTTCAGTATCTTTTTTTGGCTCTACTATATCTGATATGAGTTCTTCGTCGTACGTTTCTAGTTCAACTTCATCAACATCTAGTTTAATATCAAAATCACTTTCTAAACGCAGAAATTCATCATAAGTGCTTGTCAATTTTTCATCGCTAATTTCGATTAATTCAAGTGGTAATGTTATTTCATGCTCACTACTTTTCAGGTTTAGGTACAAAGGACCAGATAGAAGCTCACAATCATATAGTTGAAAAAAACCAGGAGCCAGATTTCTGCTTTTTAAATTTAAGTGGCTTAAAACATCATCTCTATCTTCCTGAACTTTGCCTTTAAGGTAAGCTGGAATTTTATCCTCACCTAATAATGAAATTACTACTTCGTTTTCGCTTTCAATAGCCCAACCTCTTATTAAAAGCTGTTTATTCTTAACAAAGCCACATATATCTATCCAGTAACGAAAAGAAGAGTCTGGCTCAATATCTGAAGGTTTATGATCTTCTTCTACTCTTTCAGAATCATTATTTTTAGACTCGCTAGCTTTAATGCTCTTTTTTTTAAACCACATACAATTCCCTTAAACTTTTGCTTTTAATAATAGCTCAGCCCACCAGTATTCGTTATCTAAATACCAGTCAAGTGTTTTAGCAAAACCTGTTTCAAAGCTCTCTGCCGGTACGTAACCTAGCTCGTTATTTGTTTTAGTTGCATCAATCGCATATCGGCGGTCGTGCCCTGCGCGGTCTGTAACGTATGTTATTAATTGTTCAACGTTATTTTCTATTGCCGATTTTGCATTAGGGAAGCGCTTTGCAAGCTCTGGGTTTGTAGCAAACTTTTCGCCCATTACTTTACATACCAATTTAACTATATCTATATTGGCCCATTCGTTATTGCCGCCAATGTTATAGTTTTCGCCAATACGACCTTTTTTAAGTACAAGCTCTATACCGCGTGCGTGGTCTTCTACGTATAGCCAGTCGCGAATTTGCTGGCCATCTCCATAAACAGGTAAAGGCTTGTCGTTTAAAATATTAGTAACAATAAGCGGTATTAGTTTTTCAGGAAAGTGAAACGGCCCATAGTTGTTTGAGCAATTTGATGTAGTAACCTCGAGCCCGTAAGTATGGTGGTATGCGCGTACTAAGTGGTCGCTTGCCGCTTTTGATGCAGAATATGGTGAGTTTGGTGCGTAAGCTGTTTCTTCAGTAAACGCAGGATCGGTCGCGCTTAGTGTGCCGTATACTTCGTCGGTGCTCACGTGGTGAAAGCGGTGTGCTAAAGGCTCGTTACCAGCTGCTTTTGGCTCGTCTATCCACTTTTTTTTTGCTGCTTTTAATAAGCTGTATGTACCTAGTATGTTTGTTTCAATAAAGGCGTCGGGCCCTGTTATTGAGCGATCTACATGCGACTCTGCTGCAAAGTGTACTATGGTGTTTAACTGATGAGTGTCGATTAGGTTTTCGATTAACGCTGTATCGCAAATATCGCCGTGTACAAAGGTCATATTTGGGTTGTTTGCTACACTGTCTAGATTGGCTTTGTTACCAGCATAAGTAAGTGCGTCTAGCACTATTACTTTGTCTTGTGGGTTTTGCGCTAACCAGTAATGTACAAAGTTGGCACCTATAAAGCCAGCACCGCCGGTTACTAATAAATTTTTTACTGTCATCTGTTATTCCATTTTACAAATTTTGGCTATACGCCTTATGTCATCGTTACGAGTCGTAAGCTGTAAGCCGTAAGACTACAAATTGTTGTTTACTAAATAGTAAGGTAATAAAAGGTTATTTATTTTGACCTTTTATGTATTTTATTTAGTAATAATAATTACTTTACTCGCCTAAAAAGTGAGGTTTACACCTCACTTACAAAATATTTTTATAACCAAGAAGCTTAATAACACCAGCAAGCTAAGCGCCTGCAATCACTTCTCTTTGTTTTGTGTATTCTCTGTGGTGATTAATCACTTTATGAGCGAGGTATAAAACCTCACCTACAAAACATTTTTACCACCGAGAACACAGAGGCGATTCGCGCTTCACTGAGAAGTTACTAGCTCTTCTCCTTTACTTCTCTTTGTCTTCTCGGTGGTAATAATAATCTCTTAATCACTTTATGAGTTTTAGCCCAAAGCAATTTTACCACCGAGAACACCGAGGCGCTTCGCGCTACACAGAGAAGTTATTAGATCTTCTCCTTCACTTCTCTGTGCTCTCTGTGGTGATAATAATATCTTAATTACTTACTCTATAAGCGAGGTATAAAACCTCACCTACAAAGCATTTTTACCACCGAGAACACCGAGGCGCTTCGCGCTACACGGAGAAGTTACTAGCTCTTCTCCTTCATTTCTCTGTGTTCTCTGTGGTGTTAATAATCTCTTAATCACTTTATGAGCTTTAGCCCAAAACAATTTTACACCGAGGGCACAGAGGCGCTGCGCGCTGCACGGAGAAGTTATTAGCTCTTCTCTTTCACTTCTCCTAGCTTACCGGCTGGAGAGCGGATTTTACACGCTAATACGTTTCAGCCCGTCAAGCAACCGGACCTGATTAAAATTAATTAATAGCCCAGTTTTTATGCCTGTTAACTTTAAATAAGTTATAAGCTGAGCTGAATGAATAGGCAGCAGTTTATCAACAGCTTTTAATTCAATAATCAATTTTTCAGGTATCAATATGTCTAACCTATACCCTGCATCTATACTTATACTTTTATAGCTAATCGGTAATGCAACTTGATTCATAGGTAACAAACCAGCTTGCTGTAACTCATAAAGTAAGCAATTTTCATAACTAGATTCTAATAAACCAGGACCAAGTGTTTTATGTACTTCAATAGCGCAACCAATCACAGTTTGAGTTGCCAAGTCTTCCATAAATAGCGCCCTTAGAATCTATTTAGCACCTAAATAATTATAAACCCGTATTTTACCACCGAGAACACAGAGGCGCTTCGCGCTACACAGAGAAGTTATTAGATCTTCTCTTTCACTTCTCTGTGTCCTCTGTGGTGATAATAATCTCTTAATCACTTTATGAGTTTTAGCCCAAAGCAATTTTACCACAGAGGGCACAGAGGCGCTTCGCGCTACACGGAGAAGTTACTAGCTCTTCTCCTTTACTTCTCTTTGTCTTCTCGGTGGTAATAATAATCTCTTAATCACTTTATGAGTTTTAGCCCAAAGCAATTTTACCACCGAGAACACAGAGGCGCTTCGCGCTACACAGAGAAGTTATTAGATCTTCTCTTTCACTTCACCTTGTCTTCTCGGTGGTGATAATAATCTCTTAATCACTTTATGAGTTTTAGCCCAAAGCAATTTTACCACCGGGGGCACAGAGGCGCTTCGCGCTACACGGAGAAGTTACTAGCTCTTCTCCTTTACTTCTCTTTGTCTTCTCGGTGGTAATAATAATCTCTTAATCACTTTATGAGCTTTAGCCCAAAACAATTTTACCACCGAGGGCACAGAGGCGCTTCGCGCTACAGAGAGAAGTTATTAGATCTTCTCCTTCACTTTTCTGTGTTCTCTGTGTTCTCTGTGGTGATTAATCTATTTATTAGCGAGGTATAAAACCTCACCTACAAAACATTTTTACCACCGAGAGCACCGAGGCGCTGCGCGCTGCACGGAGAAGTTATTAGCTCTTCTCCTTCACTTCTCTGTGCTCTCTGTGGTGATAATAATGTCTTAATTACTTACACTATAAGCGAGGTATAAAACCTCACCTACAAAACAATTTTACCACCGAGAACACAGAGGCGCTTCGCGCTACACGGAGAAGTTACTAGCTCTTCTCCTTCACTTCTCTTTGTCTTCTCTGTGGTGATAATAATCACTTAATCACTTTATTAGGAGGTACAAAACCTCACCTATAAAATTAACCTATTGGTTAAGTTTTAGCTCTGTTAGCATTGCTTTTAGTTGTGCGCGCCAATGCACTGTTTTTACGCCACTTATTTCTTCAGCCTGAGCTTTATTTAACACGCTAAATGCAGGGCGTTTAGCTGGTGTTGGGTAGCTTGCTGCTGGTATTGCACTAATAGGTATTGATTTAGTTAATAGCCCTTGCTCAATTGCAAGCTCTTGTATTGCTACTGCAAAATCGTACCACGAAGCAACACCCGCATCGGTCCAATTTAAAATAGTTGCTGTATTTTCAGTATTTAAAACTTGCTCACTGCTTGCTTTAGCTACTAAAGCCCATAGCATATTCGCCAAACCTGCCGCCCACGTTGGCGTACCAACTTGGTCGCCTACTATACCTAACTGTTCTTTTTCTGCCATTAATCGTAACATTGTTTTTACAAAGTTATTACCAAAAACAGAATAAACCCACGCGGTACGCACTATAGTTGCTTGCGAGCCTAAAATTTCATTAATAGCCTGCTCACCAGCGAGTTTAGACGCGCCATAAACGCCCAAGGGATTTGTTGCATCGCTTGCGGTATAAGGCACAGTGCTTGTGCCATCAAACACAAAGTCGGTAGATATATGTATAAGCTTTGCGTCAATATTTTTACATGCATTTGCTAAATTAGCTGCACCTTGCTCATTTACAGCATAGGCTGTATCGGTATCGGTTTCGGCTTTATCAACCGCAGTATAAGCTGCAGCATTAATAACTATATCTGGCGAGTGTGTTATTAGTAACTCGTTTACCTGTTCGGCATTACTAATATCAAGCTCTTTTGAGCCAAAGCATATTAGCTCTACATTGCTTGGGCAGGTTTTTTGTAACTCTGAGCCTAGCTGGCCATTTTTACCTGTTACTAATATTTTCATAATGAGTACTTAATTTGGGCTATTAAAATTTTGGGGCGTTTTTAAAGCTAAGGCCGGCTTCGTCTTTAGCTGATAACTGCGGTAACTTACCTTCAACTAATGGCCAATCAATATTTAGAGTTGGGTCGTCCCACTTTATTGAGACTTCAACATTTGGGTTATAAACATCGGTACATTTATATACAAATTCGGCAGTTTCTGTTGTTACATAAAAACCGTGTGCAAATCCTTCTGGCACCCAAAGCTGGCGTTTATTTTCAGCCGACAGTAATACCCCTACCCACTGCCCAAAGGTTGGAGAGCTTTTGCGCATATCTACGGCTACGTCGTATACTTCACCTTGCGTTACACGCACTAATTTACCTTGGGTATTTTGTGTTTGATAGTGTAAGCCGCGCAGTATACCGTGCGCCGATTTACTGTGGTTTTCTTGCACAAAAGTGCGCTCGCCACAGTGTTGGTTAAATAGCTCTGTGCGAAAAGTTTCCATAAAAAAACCGCGCTCGTCACCAAATACTTGTGGCTCAATAATTTTTACATCAGGAATATTTGTTTCTATAAATTTCATTTTAATGCCTATTAAAATACAGTTTGATCTAAAAGCGATAATAAGTACTTGCCATAGCCTGATTTTTTAAGCGGCTTTGCTAGCTTTTTAAGCTGTTCTGCATTTATGTAACCCATGCGGTAGGCTATTTCTTCTGGGCAGTTAATTTTTAAGCCTTGGCGTTTTTCTATTGCGCGAATAAAGTTAGCGGCATCTAGTAAATCATCTAGCGTACCTGTATCTAACCAAGCTGTGCCACGGCCCATTATTTCTACGTTTAGCTCTTTATTAGCGAGGTATTGGTCTATTACGTCGGTAATTTCAAGCTCGCCTCGCTCAGATGGTTTTACGTTTTTAGCAAACTCCACTACGCGACTATCAAAAAAGTATAACCCTGGTACAGCGTAGTTAGATTTAGGTTTATCTGGCTTTTCTTCTATTGAAATGGCTTTGCCGTTTTGGTCAAATTCAACCACACCATACGATTTAGGGTTTGATACATGGTAACCAAACACTGTAGCACCTTGCTCGCACTCAGTTGCATTTTGTAGTGATAAAGATAAATCGTGACCGTAAAACAGGTTGTCGCCAAGCACAAGTGCCGCGCATTGGCCTTGTAAAAAGTCTTCAGCTAATAAAAATGCTTGCGCTAGGCCATCTGGACTTGGTTGCTCTTTGTATTCAAATGTTATACCCCAAGCACTACCATCGCCTAGTAGCTCTTTAAAGCGAGGTAATTCAGCGGGGGTCGAAATAATTAAAATTTCGGTAATACCCGCCATCATTAAAGTAGATACCGGGTAAAAAATCATCGGTTTATCGTAAACAGGCATTAATTGTTTACTCACCACTTTTGTAAGTGGATATAAACGTGTACCCGAGCCGCCCGCTAATATTATGCCTTTGCGTGCCGACTTTGTGGCAGGTGCTTTTAAAGAGTGCATATAGAATCCTATCTATTAATTTTAATTAATTTTTAAACCTTATAACTTTAAGCTTACCTTAGCTCTTTTACTGTGGCTAAAACTATTTTACCAATACCAAACAGCATTAACTGTAATACAGCAAAGAGTAAAATATTGTATAAGGTAGCTGGGTATTTATTGTTTTGTGGTAGCGTGGCTGACTCAACCACTACTAAATATTTAAGCTGCCTATAAGCCTCAATTCTGGCTTTATCGAGCGATACCTCAGAAGATGTATAACCTTTAAGCGCTAGCTCTAACTCAATTTTTAAGTCAGAAAATTGCGCAAGCACTTCACTTACAGAGGTTCCATTATTTTTAATATTACTATTGGTGCCTTGCTGAGTAGAAAGCCTATCTCGCTCTAGCTCTAGCTGGGTTTTAAGTGCGCTCAGCTCCGACGCTAACATAACTACTTGCGGGGCTTTTTCAGTCATGGTTGAGCGTAGCCCTTTTAGCTCTGCACTTTTAGTGGCTATTTGCCCCTCAAGCCCATAGGTTATTTGCTGCAGCGCCATGCCTTCGGCCTCTGGGTCAAGTAAGTTATTTTTTTGCTGAAACGCAAGAGTGCTTTTTTGTGCGTCGCGCAAGCGTTGCTCAACTTTTGCATGCTCTAATCGTATAAACTTTAATTGCGCATCAGCTAGTTGGTGGCCTATTGAATTTATATACCACTCTGCGCGGTTAACTATTGTTTGCGTTAGAGTGTTTGCAAATTCAGGCGTAAAGCCCTGGGCTAATATTTTTAGTACGCCTGAGTCTTCGTCAATTTCAATAGTGGTGTGGTCAATGTAATATTTTAATAAATCTTCTATGCTGGCATTACTACTTAAACGCGAAAATACATCACCACCATTTTGGTAATGTTCTTTTAAATTACTGTGTTGTTGCAGGTAGTTAAGCATGTCTTGCGAGTGTATGTACGCTTTAGCAATTTCGGTATCGGCTGTTGAGTTACCACCCACACCTAAGCCACTAAGTAGCGCCATTGAAGGGTCCATTGTTGCCATGCCGTCGGGCTGCTGAATTATTAATTGTGCACGGCTTTCAAAACGTGGGGCAGCCCATACAAGCTGATAAAACGCGAACAAAATGAAAGGCACAACCAATAGTACAAACCATGGCTTAGCAAACAAGTGTAGGCCGCGCTTATTATTTAACTTAGCCATAGCAGCTTGCTTTACGTTTGGTTTTGTATTTTGCTCGGTAGAGGTACTTGTTTGTGCTTTACCCGGTTGGTTATTTATTTTATTAGTAAGCCTAGTTAGCTCTTTTTGTATATATTGATTTGTGGGATCAATATTACGAGCGCGCTGCATAACACGCCTTGCTAGGTATACATCGTTTTGCTCTAGTCCCTGCGCAAGCCCCATGAGCTTTTCGCCATTGTGCCAAATAATTTTATCGGTTTTTTTTGCTAGCTCGGTAAAGCGTTGTTCTATTTTTTCTACCGCTTGTTGACTCATAATTATAATGCCTGGTAATGAGCAATTCCTTGCTCTAAATCGTTGTAAAAAGTAAGTTCGCCTTGGTGCAATACAATGGCGCTATCACAAAAATGGCGCAGTTCGTCCATTTCGTGGCTTACCATTATCACATTAGCATTTTTACTTTTTTGTGTGAGGGCTTCGCGTGTTTTTTTTCTAAAGCTTGCATCGCCCACCGAGGTAACCTCATCTATTAGGTATACGTCAAAATCTATACCTATTGAACAAGCAAATGCTAGGCGGGGTTTCATGCCACTTGAGTATGTATTTACTGGTAAATCGAACTTTGGGCCTAGCTCGGCAAATTGGCGTACACGGCGCACGTATTGGTCTAAGTCGGCAACACCGTTAATCATCCCTATAAAGCGGGCGTTTTCGGCGCCGCTCATTTGCGGGTGAATCCCTGTGGCAAGCGCTACCGGCCACGATAAGTGAAGGTCGGTAATAACTTCACCTTTATTAGGGTATTCGCTGCCGGCAAGCATTCTAAAAAGAGTAGACTTACCTGCGCCATTAGAGCCTAAAATAGCAATGTTATGGCCGCTGGGTATTTCAAAGCTTACATTTTTAAAAATATATTGGTTACCTAGCGTAGAGGGATAGTACTTGGTAACATTTTGCAGCTTAATCACTTAATACTCCTTGTTGCATAAGGTTACCTGCTTAGCGCCTGTTTCCACGAAACGTGGTAAACAGCTAAAGCAAAAAACAATAATACAATCGTACAAGCTAATAAATAAAACTCACTTACAGCCTCTGTAGGGTAAGTACTATAAGCCGCATGACGAGTTAACTCTATTGCATGCAAAAGTGGGTTCCAATCTAAATATGGCCAGTACTCTTTGGGTATATCCTCCATCGAAAAAAATACACCCGATATAAAAAACAAAGGCCTAGTTAAAATACCTCGTACTTTAGTAATTTCAGGTACATAACATTGCCCAATAGCAAATAGTAACCCGAGTGACATCGCTATAATCCATACAGCAAAAACGTTTGTTATTAAAAATAATGGATCGTCTATATTAATATCCATTTTAAGTAAAAACATTAGTAATAAAATAAGTACAAAAACAAATAGCTTAACTAACAAATCAAAAAAACTACTGGCCACAACGCTACTAATTGGCTGCACTTGCCTAAAGGCAAATAAGGCCTTATTTTTTTTTATTGAATTTGCTGAGTTATTTAAAGTTTCTAAAAACAATTGAATTAACAGCATGCCGTACATCATAAATTCGAATGTGGGCACCGTGTGTGAGTCGCTACCTGAGATCAGGCCGCGTAAGTACGATAGTAAAAATATAAAACTTAATGGCTGAAATACCGCCCACGCAAGCCCTAGCTTATCGTTAAAGCCTGTGCGTATTTCGCGTACAAAAAGGGCAAATATAACGTCGCGCCATATTGCCCAGTTATTACGTTTAAGTACTGTGGTCATTTAGGTGGCCACATTTGCCGCAATAGCAATTTGATAAATTATTTGCGTTATATCTTTAACCGATTGCAAAAACTTGGTGTCTACTTTTGGAAGTACCAAAATTTGGTCACCTGGTTTTAAGGTGCCGTAAGCGTCTACGTCTATCATGCCGTTAGGGTGTATAACCATTATTTGGTCGTAATTGGCGCGTTCGCTGTAGCCACCCGCCCATGCTATGTAGTCGTCAATTGTTGCATTTGGGTTGTACACAAGCGCTTGTGGCATGAGTACTTCGCCGCCTATGTGTATTAAATCAGTTTTTGCTGGTATGTGTATTACATCCCCCTGCTCTAACCTAATATTTGCAACTTGACCTTGATCAGAAATAACTACTTTGCCAAGTGGAACCGCTTTGCGGGCACGTTCGGTAAACTCTAAAATCATTTTACCTTCTTCGGCTCTTATTTTAGCTTCTCCGTCGGACGACGCAGGGGCGGTAAATATGCTGCGCTCTAATCGGTCTAACGCTTGCTCAATCATTTCTTTTTGTTTTTTAGCTACGCTTTTACGCTGTATATAAATTGACTTGTAGTCAGCAAGATCTTTATTTATTTGTATATTGGCAAGTAAGTCGTGCAAGCGTGTGTTATTTTTTACTGCAAAGTACGAAGGCCCTAAATAACTGCCAGCTACCTGAATATCGAGTACTTGAGCACGTATATCGTCGTTAAAAATAAGGCGGTCGCCATCTTTAAGTGTAAAGCTTTTAAACTCGTTGTAAGGTAAGTAAACCGAAAATGGGCCTGTTTTACGATCGCCCACTATTCCTACGTGGCTTACTTTAGCAAGTGGCAAGGCAAATTTTGCTAGTTGCTCTCCCGTTGCTTGATTATCTTTAAACTCAAACCTAAATGGTGCTCTTACACTGCCTGATACAACAACTGTTGCCTTTTGGCGCTCAACTAAAATTACGTCGTTGTCTTTAAAGTTAAACTTAGGGAGGTAACCACTTAGTATAAAGTCGTATAGATCTATATTTTGAATTACTTTATCGTCTCGTAATACCTTTATAGAGCGGTAACTGCCTCGCTCAGAGTCTATTCCACCGGCTCGCTTTAAGTAGTACAAAATGCTGTCGGAAGCTATACCTGCATATTGCCCAGGACGAACAATGCTACCACTTATGTAAACACTCACTGGCGTTGCTGTAAGTAAGTTTACGTATATTTGTACACTACTTTTATATACTTCTTTTATTTTATTACTTACGTAACTGTTTAGCTGGCTTGCTTTTACGTCTGCTACGTATACAGGACCTACATTAGTTATAAATAAATTACCTTGGTTATCAACCGTTATAACTTCTGATTGATTTATTGCACCCCACAGCCAAATAGAAACTTTGTCGCCTGGTGCTATTGTATAGTCATCGTTTAAACCATCTTGGCGCTCACTTTCGTAACCTCCTGCAAATAGGTTTGCACCATATGGAGGTGGTAAGCCAAGCTCTGGAGTAGGTAGTAATTCAGCCGCTGACATTTCGCCTGGTAATAATGTTCCAGAACGCCCCTGTTTATTATATGTTCCATTTTGTAACGCAGCATTAGGTAGTTGCGTTTGAGTTGTACCTGCGCTTTCAAGCTGGCTTAAAGACATTTGTTCTGCTGCGGTAACATTAGCGCTAAATAGACTAAAGGTAGAGCAGGTTAATATTAAAAATGTTTGAAATATTTTGCTTAGCATGTTCATAAAGGGCTTAAGCTCCAAAGCTAATTTGGTTGTTTTTGTTTTCAATTACTTGAGGCGTTACTACCCATTGCTGGTTGGTATTTTTACACACAGCTCGACGTTCTTGTTCGGCTAATTGTTCTGCTCTTTTTAAATAAACCACTCTACAGTTTTCACCCAATGCTGACGTATATTGCAGGCCTAATGTAAACTCAATATTATTGTATTGCCCTGTATAGCCTTGCGGCTTAGAGTCTAATACATCACTTAAATACGTGGGTAATGCGCTAGCACTGTTAGATTTTATTGGTTCGTCTATTAGAGCACGTGTGGCATGAAGAACAGGGGGTGACATAGCACAGCCTGTTAAAAACAGAAAAGGGAGAAGTGATAGTATAACTTTATTATTTTTCATTATTTATTTTCTAATCTATTGGTAAGTAACAAAATAAAATCCTTGATGTGGCTAAATTTTCGTTAGCTTTTTCCATACTTGTTTAGTAATTGCCGAATAACACATAAAAAACAATAAAAAAGACACTAGCATTATCCACTCTGCAACTGCATAAACTTCAGCTAAACAACCTAGCAGGGCAAGTATACTTGCACCAGACGAAATAACAATAAGCGAAAATCGATGGCTGTAACCTGCTGCTTCAAAAATATGATGCAAATGCTGTCGGTCAGCCTGAAAAGGGGATACACCTGATTTGACTCTTCGCATTATTACTGTTGCCATATCCATTAAAGGTACAGCAATTATATACAAGGCAGTTACAGGTCTTAATGCTGGCGCATCTAACTCTATCCCTATTACCATAAGCCAAACTAGAGTTAAGCCTATGAGCATATTGCCTGAGTCACCCATAAATATTTTTGTGACTGAGCTGTGCAGTTTAAGATTAAATATTAAATACCCTAATAAGGCAGCAATAAATAAAAAAGGTAGCAAATACCATGCATTAGTTACTCGACTTAGTAAAAACGCCAAAGCAGTAAATGCAACTACACTGAGTAAACCGACTAATCCATCCATGCCATCCATCATGTTAATAGCATTGATTCCTGCAATAATAGCAATAACCGTTAATACAATTCCAAATCCTGCTAATTTGAGTTCAAACCAACCTAAAATATATCCTAAGCTGTGTAAGTAGATCTCTGTTCCAAATATAACTAACGAGGCTACAAGCACTTGTGCAACAAGTCGGATTTTTACCGAGAGTTGATAACGATCATCTAAAGTACCCAAAAAAAGTACCAACGCTGATGCAACTAAATAAATATTTAAGTTTCGGCTGTGTTCTATAAATAACATTGAAGTAATTAATACGGCTAAATAAATTGCAATTCCGCCAACTAAAGGGATGTTTCCTTTATGTATTTTTCTATCGCAAGGGAAGTCAACCAACCCTGTTTTTACAGCAATAGGATTAATCACTTTTATGGCAACAAGTGAGATAATAAACGTAATTGAGAGAGGGAACCAAAAATCCATTATGTATCCATATGTGTAAAAGTATAGCTAAAGCGCAACGAATATGTACTTCTCATAAGTATACAAAACCTTTACATTTATGCATGGCTAATTACAACTATATTATCAAGACAAAGCACTTAAAACACATGATTTATCACTAGTTTTGTAATGATTTATTTTTTCAATGTTAAAAATAATACCACAAATAGTCGTTTAAAGTACTTCAATACTATTACAGCTTTAATTCTATCTCTCGATAACCGACCATAGCGTGCAATCGACAGTATGGTAAATAAATATGATTAAATATAGCCTGAACGTTGATCTACGACAGCTAAATTATAAATAAATTAGGAATTAAGTTTTAATAAAGAAAATATGCTTTCTTTATTATTAAAACACTGCGCCTATAGCCTACCTTGAATCTTTGTAATTTAACTTCTACTGTAAATATCATTACAAAAACGACTAATTACTGTGAGCCATCATGCAAATACTTCACCACGGAGCGGTTAATGGAGTTACCGGTTCGTGCCACGAACTGGTAATTAACGAGCAAACAAGTGTGCTTGTTGATTGCGGATTATTTCAGGGTGAGGATTCTAAAGCAGATCTTTCAATTGAATTTGATGTTACCCATGTTACTGCGCTTATTGTTACCCATTGCCATATTGACCATGTTGGTCGAATTCCTTACTTATTAGCAGCCGGTTTTAAAGGCCCTATTTTTACAAGTATTGCATCGGCCAGTTTATTACCTTTAGTAATTGAAGACGCTTTAAAAGTGGGTGTAACCCGCGACCCTAAAATTATAGCTGCCTGCTTAAGCTTATTAAATAAACGCATAGTTGCTGTTGATTATAAAACGTGGTTTGAACTGCCTTGCAAAGCGCCCGATAAAGCTAAGGCGAGATTTCAGCGTGCTGGGCATATATTAGGTTCTGCCTACGTTGAAATTGATATTACAAATAATAATAACAACAAACATCGCGTTGTGTTTTCAGGAGATTTAGGCGCGCCGTATACCCCGCTACTCCCTTCGCCTAAAGCGCCTTATAAAGCCGACACCCTCGTTATTGAATCAACCTACGGCGATAAAAATCACCAAGGCCGTAAAGAGCGTACAAAAACGCTAAAAAACATTATTGAACGCGCCGTAGCCGACAACGGCGTTGTTTTAGTACCTGCTTTTAGTATTGGCCGCACACAAGAACTGCTATATGAGCTGGAGCAACTCATACACAGCTCATCTAAAAAGTCTAAGTGGCGAGACATTCACGTAATACTCGACTCCCCAATGGCAGCCAATTTTACTGAGCAATACAAAAACTTTAAACACTTATGGGATAGCGAAGCTAAACGCAAAGTTGCAAACGGTAGGCACCCGCTCGATTTTAAAAACCTAACTACGGTTGATTCACACAAAGAGCACATGGCTGTTATCAACTATTTAAGTTCGCGGCAAACACCAGCAATAATATTAGCGGCAAGCGGTATGTGTACTGGTGGGCGAATAGTTAATTATCTTGAGCGATTTTTAAATGACAAAACCACCGATGTATTATTTGTAGGTTACCAAGGAAACAAAACGCTCGGCCGCGAAATTCAAAAATATGGCCCACGTAATGGCTATGTTTTTATAAACGATGCTCGCATTACTATAAACGCCAAAGTACATACAATTAGTGGCTACAGCGCCCATGCCGATCAAAACGGATTAATTAAGTTTGTAACAGGTATGCATAAAAAGCCAAGCCATATAAAAATTGTGCATGGCGATGATGATGCTAAAGCTGCGTTGACTAAAAAATATAAAGCGATATTAAACGAACAAGTATTAATAGAAATTAGTACAGCAACATAGTATGTGAACAAATAATTAAATTTGATAAGTAAACTAAAAAAGCTTAATTAACTTGAGCTTTCGTGGCCATTTTTCTGTTCATTATAACTACTTAACAAGTATTTTTTTTATATTTTTCAAAATAAAAGCCAAAAATAAAATAACGCCTAATGTTCTACCAAAGATATAGTTAAATGCTATAAACCGAGAAGTTATTTTTGCGTAACTATTTAGCGAACTACCTGAGGACTCTTTAGGATGTTGACAGATAGTTTTATCGATATGCCTTCCTTTATGTCCTTTATTCAGAAATAAAGATAAGTATACAGGTTCATCACAGCATGGATATTTAGCCCCAGCACCAAGCTCTAACGGAAATTGATAATTTACCGTTTGGGAATTTAAACGTACTGCAATTTGAATTGTACCGACCCCAAGAATCGTTCGTCGAGTATGTTCCCCTTTAGATAGAGGAGGCTTAAGTAAGTCACCATTTTCATCTTCAACATTAAATGTGAAAAAATCATATTCAGGGAATTGGGAAAAGCTATCTGATAGTAATTTGACGTAATTATTGGATAAAGTAACGTCATCATCTGTAAATAGAGCATATTCACCACTAGCATGCTTAATAGCTAAATTTCGACTATGCGTAACACCTACATTAGAATCCAATATAATTTTTAAATCGCTACGGTAAGTCCAATTATTATTGTGTAGAAATGCATTAAGCTCTTCTTCTATAGCTCCTTGTACAACAATAATATATTCAACATTTGGAACAGGCCCTTGAATTATAGTCTCTATATTTCCCAGTCTATTATATAAACAAGATATAAGTACGCTTAACAATTTTAATTCCTTTTACTTAATGAGATACAAAAAAACAAAAAATGCTTTAGCTAAATTGAACTGCCGTAAAGTACGAAGTAAAAACTTACTTACCATCTTTAAATCTTTAGCATGTTTTCGACCATAAAGTATATATTCAGCCTCGTCTTTATTTTCAACAAAATCACAGTATTTAGCAACTAGATTAATTGAAGCAATCCTCTGCTCTTGGTTATTTAAACGTGAAATACTTGTTTCTAAAACTCTATATTTGAAGACTAGTTCCTTCAGATTACCAAGTTTAAGTCCAATTCGGCGACATCTAAACCATAATTCATAATCTTCACAGTGCTTGTAGTTAGGATCATAACGTAATTCTGTACCAATAAGCTCTTTATCAAACATAACGGATGGATGACAGAAAGGAGATCCAAAATCCATCAACCAAGAAATAACTCTGTGTCCTGTAGGTAATAACCGGCTTCCAGTTTTAACTCCTGTTGTATCAATATATGAATAAGAGGATCCAATAACTGCCAGCTTTTTACTTTTCATGGCCTTTATTTGTAGTTCTAGACGTTCAGGCTCACATATATCATCAGCATCCATTCTCGCTATATATCTATATTTACACATGTTTATAGCTTCGTTTAAGCTATAAATAAGCCCTTTATTTTTTCGACTAATAATAACTACCCGAGCATCAGCACGAGCATATTTTTGTATTATTTTTAAACTACCATCTGTAGAGCCATCATCAACACATATAAGCTCAAATTGTTTGTGTGATTGCACCAAAATACTTTGTATAGCTTCATCTAAATACTGCTCAGCATTATAAACAGGTAAAATAATTGAAATAGACATGTAATCCTCAGTTATTCATCTTTTTTGACCCAACCATAAGGGCGAATATCATGAATATTTTTGTAAATAAATACTTGATAGGGAATGCTTGGGCTACGGGTACCCACTTTAGAATTAACGTATAAAGAAATTACAAAAAGTGGAAACGTTAAAGATAATATTACAAGAGAAAATTGGGGTTTTCTTATCCTTACACCCAACGAAGGCACCAGAAGTACTAAGTAAACTAATAAATAGTAACTTATTCTAGTAGCTGAAAACCCTATTGGTTGAAATGTATTATATATACATGCACCCAAAGTAAAAGCATAAAAATAAAAATGTGTTTCTTTGTCTGGGAATAACTTTCTAATTAAAATAAACAAAGAGAAAATTACAATCAATAGCAGCTGAAACATTTTACCTCCTTCGACCTTAACAAGAAGGTAATGGGAATAAAATGGGAATATAGTGTCCACTAATTTTTGAGCTAAAGAGAATGAGAAAAAAGAGCTTATAAAAAATGCAATTAATATTACACTTGGTATTTTTTTTCTGTAAAGAAAGTACAAAAACAAACAAGCAAAAGCTGTAGTGTGGAGCATCGTAGCGAGTAAGATAAAACAGAAAAACTTTAAGAAACTACGACTGAAAATATATTTTGTACTATATAAAACCACCGCCATTGCAGTGAATTGCTTTATAAAATTAACTGACATTAAAAAAAAGAATGGTATTGAAATAAAAATTAATATTGAGTAAAAATAATTTTCACTATGATTTTTTATAGCCAAATGAAAAAATAGATACATCACTGCGGAAGTAATTATAAAATAAAGTTGTGGGAAGTTAATATAGTTGGATAATTCAATTAACCCACCATGTAACAGGCCAAACCTTATATAAGTCATATCTCCAGGCTTAAACTGTACTATAGAAGTGTAATATGAAAGAAAATCGAATCCAACATCGAAGCGAACAGCTGATACAGTAAAAAGTAAAAATATCATTGAGAAATTTTTATATTTGAACTTTGAAACCCCCAACAAACTAACAGCTAAAAATATAACAATATAGAAAAACATTAAAATCCTTAATTACTCTTCCTTAGGCCATTTTCTACAAAAAGAAAAAAGCTATAAAATACAACAGCAAAAAACAAAGCCTATATAAGTTATTTAATATCCACTTTATCTAAATTAAATAGCCTTTCGCCATATTTAAAACTTGCCCTTCTAAAAATCAAGTAACTAAAAAACAAAAATACGCCACCAAAAACCAAAATAATTAAAATTGAATTTAATATATTTTGCTCTTTATTTAAAAAGAACAAAGTACAAAAAAAGGACGATAATAAGAAAGAAAAGATTATGTTACCAAAAGCAAGTTTAATGGCTAGCAATTTTTTCATGTTGAAATACAGCATTGCTGATATCAAAAAATATGTAAATGAAAGCGTTGAGGGTATAAGCCATAGCGCGTCATTAGCATCGAAATAATATAAACCACAAACCATTATCGTAAAACCAGTGAAGTAGGGGATGATGGTCGTTTTGGTTTTAACTTCTGATTGCGATACTAAGTATATTAAATTTGAACAAACTCGAAAAAACTCAATACTCGCTCCAATCATTACATAAGAATATGCGTTATGATATTTCTCATTAACTAACAACTTCATTAAAAAGGGTGCTGTAAAAATCACATACATCATTAATAAAAAATATATTGGAATCATATAACTAGCTAAATAATTCCAAGCAGCTGAGCGTTCCTCACTCGTCCCGTTGTTTATTTGATTAAGATAATTGGGCATAAAATATTGTGTAGCTAAACTTTCAACAGCTGTAAATATAGAGGTAGCGACAGCTAAACCTACGGCAATATATGATAAAACTTCAACCGTGTACTTATCTTCTACAATAAGTCGATATGAGCTATTTTGCCCCCATTGTAAAAAAAGAGTAATCATCACTGGAAATGAAAAAAACATAACTCTCTTGCATTGAATCACACTGATTTTTCTAGATAAAAGTTTAACATTTAGTTTGTCAAAGTTATTTATATTATTGTACATTGGTAAAAAAAGTAGGAGTTGAGCAAGTGCTATTCCATATAACCACGCCATTCCTGTGTCACTAATATATAAATTAATAATTATAGAAAGTGATATACCTAGAACTAAGGACAATAATAAGTATTTAATAAACAGAAGCCTATTACCAATGAGGTTAATAACGTTTAAAAATGCTAAGTAGCTACTCGCTATTAGTGAAATGAAAATAAAAAGGATAAAATGCGTAAATTGGAATAATGTGGAATAATCAAAAATAAAATAAATAAATGTAGCTACAAATAACGATAAAATAATACCAAAAGCTCTAGACAAAAGTAGCATAGCGTTCGCATTTGACAAGTTTGCGTTTTGTTTCCAATATAATACATATCGATTGTAATATTGGCCTACAGGGTTTAAAAAAGCAAAATTAAATAAAGTTAATAGTGTCAATAATAAGTAGTAACTTCCGACCTCTGACTCAGATAAAAATGTAGTAAGTAATCTAACTGCCAAAAGAGCAATAATAATCTGTAACACTTTACCAAAAACAAGAATTACGATATCTTTATTAGCTTTGTTAAATATTTTTTTCATTAATTACAATTTAATCCACTGGTTAGGAACTATATCAGTAGAATCTAGGTCTGTAGATTTAAACCATTCTTTAGGAGCCACTACGACCTTTTCATCGTTTTTATTAAGCCATGCCCCCCACCAACTAAAAGTACTATTAGAAATCACTTGATGCTTACATTGTGACATTAGTACCATGTCAACCTCTGGTCTTTCACTTGAGCCATCTACAAAATTCATTTTGTAATCAAAACTCAAATTATTTCGGCACCACTCAATATCATCAGAAAAAATAAAAAGCTCTGTATGTTCATCTAATAATTTTCTTTCTGAGAAATAATTTAATGCCTTTTTAAAATAATCACTATCACACACACCGTGAGTTTTATTAGCCCCCTCGTTAGACACATAGTCACCACGCCTTATGTGTATTGAGATACTATTTTTAGCATTCTTGATTGCCTTGCTCACTGCTGTTTCAGCTATATTGAGATCTTCAATCAAAGTTAACTCGTCTAGTAGACACTCTCGAATACTTAAAAAGTACTTTTCAGACTGAAAATAACCAGTTAAATAATTGATGCTATTATTCAATAAAACATCTTCGTTAAAAGGTAATTGAGTTTCAAAATAATATTTTTTTATAAAACCAAGTTTTTGTAATAAGTTTCTAATCTTTTCATTGCTTAAAAGCTTATTAATCAATTTAGGCTTTGACTCATAAGTCGCCTTGCACCTAAATTTATTTAAGCAAAAAGGGTGTGTTTTATAAGAGCTAAAATCGCTCATATCTACCACTACACCATCCCCTCGCTTTTCAGCTATAGCTCTAGCTGTAGCATATTGAAATAATTGATTGCCTAATCCGCCAATGGCTTTTACTTTAATCATTGTTTGCCTAATAAAATATACAGAGTCGCTATTGTTTAAGATCGCTTAAAACATGCTGAGCTATTGTATGTGCAAATGTTTCAGCTTTGTAAGGATTCGCTTTTTCAGAAAAAAGATAATTTTCTATATTTACTTGAATTGTATTGTATTCATCTTCTGACATATTGTTTATGAAATTGTAGAGCTCTTCATGAGAATCAAAATTTCTACGATCTATAAAGCAATCAGCAGGAATGTGCTCTGTTATATTAGGAGCCCCCCAATAAATGGGAACACAACTTGCAAAAAAACAGTCGAATATTTTTTCTGTAATATAACCCGGAATCATCTGTGCATTTTCATAACAAATCGCGAATTTGTAATTACTTAGGGTCTCTTTTTTGCTATTTACAGCCCCCTGGTAAGAAGGGTAAACCGTTGGTAGTAACTTATTTACAAAAGTGAATTTTGATAACAAATAACGTATATAACGATTAGCCGATGTATGCTTATCCCAACCTACCCCATAAAAGTCGAAACTATCTTTCGTGTTTTTTTCAAACCAACGAATTGTTTTTTCTCTTTCTGAGTATAATTCTAGAGTATGATTAACCTTTTTATTTCCAGCTATAAGTGTACATAGTTTTTTTGATTCTATTTTTTTTTGAATCATTTTATGTACACTTCTATTTTCAGGAAATTTATGAGCAAAATTTATCTTGAAGTATTTTTTGTTATCAACTAATTCATCATGCCAAGTAAACACTTTTTTGAACTTCTGATGCTTTTCTATATTCCAGTTACTAGGATTAATAACTTCTGACTCCCAGATTATTAGAAAAGAATCTTTACAACTATCAATTTCAATTGCAGGTGTTTCATTATATATTACAAGTTCAGAAGAACTAACTGGGCATATATCTTTAGTGGATAACTCTATATTTCTATCTAGAAGTTTTTTCCTTAAAAGATATAAAAAATACAAAAAATTGTCTCTATTCTTTTGCAAATCAGATAAATTAAAACAATCATTTTCTTTAAAATAATCAGAATAAAAGCAAATTCTAGTCAAATGGAATATCCTTTATTTTTTTTGCAGGAATTCCTGCAAATATCACATTTGGAGGAACGCTTTTGGTTACAACGCTTCCGGCAGCGATAATTGAATTATCACCAATACTAACGCCATCCAATACAACGCAGTTTGCTCCAATCCAAACATTATTGCCTATAGCAGTATTTGTGACTGATAACCCTTGCTTTCTGTATACAACACCTTGAACATCGTAGTTATGGTTTGCTCCAGGAATAGATACATTAGGTCCAATCATTACATCATCGCCAATTTTTACATTTCCACAAAGAAAGCAGTTGTACCCTATCCAAACATTATCACCAATTAGTAATTCAATGGGATCAATAAATGCATTTTGAGAAACTATTAAATTCTTACCTGCTTTTATTGTTGATAAATTCTTAATAGTAGCGTTTCTTTCTACTTTAAGAGGAAAAGATATTCCTCCTCTCCCTAGTTTAAATAATACGAAATAGACACAACTTCTCCAGAGAGTAAAGGAAAAGAGTTTTCGTATAATAATTAATGTTTTTTTAAGTAGATTGAATAGCATATAAACTATTTATTTAAGAGTTTTGATAACAATTCAATTTCTTTTTTAATACCGTTTTGATGATTACCGACAAACAAACCATTTATATCTAAATACTCGGCTGCTTCTAATGTTCCTGAAACTTCGTAATCAAAGTACTCAAGTACTTCTTTATTTTTCAAAAAATTACCAGTTACAATCGGTCGACACTCAATTCCATTTTCAGTTAATAATTTAACCAAATCGGCGCGGCTATAAGGTGCATTTTCCTTTAAAATTAATGAAAAACCAAACCAACTACTCGAGCCAGTTTCTTGTTGAATATCGATAAAAGGATGATCAGCAAACAATGACTGAAACAGTTTTGCATTCTCACGGCGCATATCAATAAAGCGAGGTAACTTTTTAAGCTGTTCAATACCTAATGCACCACTCATTTCTAATGGACGAACATTATAACCTGGCAACATAAACTTAAATGACTCTTCGAATGCATCATCACTTTTTTCACCACTTACTTTATTAAACTTAGGTAGATTACGAGTCCAACCATGTGCACGTATACAAAGCAGAATATGGTAAAGCTCTTCGTCATCAGTAACAACGCAACCGCCTTCCATCGTTGCTATATGGTGCGAGAAAAATGAGCTAAATGTTCCCATTACACCATAAGTACCTGCTTGCTTACCATTTAGGGTAGCACCCATTGATTCACAGTTATCTTCTAAAACAAAAATATTACGATCCGCAATTATTTCGTTCATGCGGTTAAAATCGTTAGGGTTACCGAGTAAATTCACTGACAAAATAGCTCTCGTTTTATCAGTTATCGCAGCCTCTAGCTTATCTAAATCCATATTTAAAGTTTTGCGATCAATATCTACAAACTTAACTTTTAAACCATACTGCTGAAGTGGAAAGTAAGTAGTTGACCATGATACGGCTGGTACAATTACTTCATCGCCACGTTTTAGCTTTAGCGATTCATTCTTAGTAAAAAATAAAGACGCGATCATCAATAAATTTGCTGTAGAGCCAGAACTAACCATTAACGCATATTTAGAGCCAAAAAACTTTGCAAAATCCTCTTCATACTGAGCAACTTCTTTACCCATGGTAAACATATCTGAGTCTATAACTCTTTGAATTGCAGAATACTCATTTTCGTCCCAGGTGCTGCTTGCTAGTGCATAATTAGTCATTACAATACTCTCTTAAATAAAATTCATACGTTTTTTTAATACCGGCTTCTAATTCAGTTTTGTAATGCCAGCCGAATTCTTTTAATTTTTTGTCGTCTATTAACTTTTGTTTCATGCCTACAGGTTTGCTCAAGTCGTGTTTAAACTTTCCCGTATAACCAACTACATTCGCTATAGCTTGATAATATTCATTAATTGTATAATCAGTACCTAAACCAACATTCAGGTTTTGTGGCATTTTTTCAAAATTATCAATTGCATAAAAAATAAAATCAGCAAGGTCTGCAGCGTACATAAATTCACGGCGCGCTTCTCCATCACCCCAAATATCTATTTCAGCCAAATTATTTTCTTTTGCTTCAGCAATTTTCCGAATAACCGCTGGTATCATATGCGAATGATTTGGATCAAATTTGTCAAAACGGCCATATAAATTACATGGAATAATCGTTTTATAAGTTTTATTTGGGTTTTCTTTACAAATATATTCGCATAAGCGAGTGCTTGTAACTTTAGCTAATGCATAACCTTCATTAGTTGGCTCTAGCTCCCCTTTTAAGATTAACTCTTCGCTTAACGGGTTCAGCGCATCACGAGGATACATGCAAGAGCTACTCAAATTTAAAAAGCGATTAACCCCTGAATCATTTGCCGCTGTGAGTATATTAAGTCCCATTTGCATATTCTCAACCAGAAACTTAACTGGTTGTGCCATATTAGCTTGAATACCGCCCACAATACCTGCGGCATGAATAATCATATCCGGCTGATATTTGTTAATATATTTATTGACTGAATCTTCATTCAATAAATTAAGTTCGACACTACTTGGGGCCAAAAATTCATGTTGATATTGCTTTGAAATATCTAAAATATTTCTGCCAACCATGCCATTAGCACCAGTCAATAAAATTTTCATTAAACCTACTCAACTGAAACTGCTGGGCTATAGCCATGATTTTTTAAAATGGCATGTTGTTTAGCTTTATCTAAATCATTTGCAACCATTTCTGAACACATTTCTTCTACTGTGATTTGTGGAACCCAGCCTAATTTAGCTTTCGCTTTTGACGGGTCGCCTAATAAGGTTTCTACCTCGGCAGGTCTAAAGTAACGCGGATCAACTTTCACAATTATGTCACCAACTTTTAGTGCTGGTGCATTATCACCAATGATAGCTTTAACAGTTGCAATCTCATCGAGACCTTCACCTGTAAATTCTAGCTCTATGCCAGCTTCTTTAGCCGATAAAGTAACAAACTCACGTACACTAATTTGCTTACCTGTAGCAATAACAAAATCGTCAGCAACATCTTGCTGCAACATCATCCACTGCATACGAACATAATCTTTAGCATGGCCCCAATCACGAAGTGCATCCATATTCCCAAGGTATAAACAAGATTCTAACCCTTGTGATATATTGGCAATCGCCCGTGTAATTTTACGGGTTACAAAGGTTTCACCACGACGAGGAGACTCATGGTTAAATAAAATACCATTACACGCGTACATGCCGTATGACTCACGGTAATTTACCACTATCCAGTAAGCATACATTTTAGCTACGGCATAAGGTGAGCGTGGATGAAATGGAGTAGTTTCTTTTTGAGGTATTTCTTGCACTTCACCGTAAAGCTCTGAAGTTGAAGCTTGATAAAATTTTGTTTTTTTCTCAAGTCCTAAAAAACGTATTGCTTCGAGTAAACGTAGCGTCCCCATAGCATCAACATCGGCTGTATATTCAGGGCACTCAAATGATACAGCTACATGACTTTGCGCACCTAAATTATAAACCTCATCTGGCTGTACATCTTTAATTATACGCGTTAAGTTAGACGAGTCGGTTAAATCACCATAATGTAGAAAAAACTTTTGGTTTTTCTCATGATTATCTTGATAAATATGGTCTACACGTTCTGTATTTAACGACGAGGCACGGCGCTTTATACCATGTACTTCATACCCTTTTTCAAGTAACAATTCAGCAAGGTAAGAACCGTCTTGGCCTGTAACGCCTGTTATTAATGCAACTTTATTCTTTGTCATTTCTAATTCCTTTACTCAAATTTTATAGTATTACTTTTAAGTAATACCAAAATTTAATAATCATGTATTTAATTTATATCTAGGCTTTTAACTTTACTTAACGTGCTCAAAACAATTTTATTTGCTGTTGAAAAATCGTTCGCTTCACCATAACAACGTAGTTCAGGTGAATTGCCTGATGGACGCAAGTGAATAATGTTGCCATTTTCAAATGTTATTCTTAATCCATCTTTTTCATCAACTGTATCTATAATTACGTTTTCAAAACCCAGTTTAGCCATAAGTAGTGAAGGCGTATTTTTACCAAGTGAAATAATTGCTTGGCTTTTTTCTATAGCAAAATTTTGAATTCTATCGCTATAAGTGAATCGAGCTGGTAGAGCGTCTACTAGCTCTGAAATAGTACTCTTTTTTGCTGCGACTAAAAGCATGATTGCTGGTAAAATCGCATCACGAGTAGGCAACGATTTCAATAATTTATTGTTTAGTTGAATATCACTGCCCAACAAAAAACCACCGTTGGCTTCAAAGCCGGCTATTCTCTCATATTTTTTAGCTAACTGCGCAAATTCAGCAATAACATAGGGTGAACCAATTTTAGTACGTGAGATATACTTAAATTTATTGCAGCTTTCTATTGCTGTATTACAACTTACAGGAATTGCAAGAGCTTCGATATTTAATGTGTCTGCACATAACAAGCCTAAAATATCTCCTCGCAACCAAGTACCATTCTCATCCGATACTAACGGACGATCACCATCACCATCTGTTGAAAATATCATGTCTAAATTATATTTTTCAGACCAAGCAATTGCCTTAAGCATATCTTGTTCTGATACAGCTTCGGTATCTATTGGCACAAAAATATCGCTGCGCTCTAAGGCAATAACTTCAGCCCCCAATGCCTCGAATATTTTGTAATACAAGTCACGCCCTGCACTAGAGTGCTCGTATATACCTATGCGTTTATTGGCCAATAATGATTTGGGTAATAATGACGTGTATCTTGCAATATATCCATTTGCAGCATCAAAACTAACGTTTAGTTCTGATACGCTCTCAACTGCTTTAAACATTATGTCGTTATTAACAATCGCTTTTTCATCAACTTTACTTATCTCACCGTCGGGGCGGTAAAATTTGAGTCCATTACGATCAAATGGTATATGACTACCTGTTACCATTATTGCTGGCATATTATCTTGCATCGCTTTATAAGCTAAAGCAGGAGTAGGTATTACGCCATAGTATAAAACACCAATATTAAGGTTAGCTAAAGCTGCCGCACAAGCCTGTGCCATCCCATAGCTGCTGGGCCGATTATCAATAGCAATAGCAACATGGGTAAACTCATTATTTTGTTGCATACTTTGAACGAATGCCGTACTGAAAGCAGCACAAACATTAGCGGTAAACTGAGTTACTAGCCCCCTGGCACCACTAGTACCAAAAGTAACACCGCTTTGCGCGATAATAGCCGCACTTGATAGTATTTTATCCATTATAATCCATACTGTTCAAACATTTACACTCTGCCATAGCGATCTTCAAAACGCACAATGTCATCTTCACCTAAGTAACTTCCGGTTTGTACTTCTATCATTTCAAGCGGTATTTTACCTGGGTTTTCTAGTGCGTGAATTGTACCTAAGGGAATATAAGTTGATTCATCTTCTGTTACTAAAATGGTTTTATCACCATTTAATACGCTTGCTGTACCTGAAACTACAATCCAGTGTTCTGAACGATGGTGATGTTTTTGAATTGACAATTTCTCACCCGGTTTAACGGTAATACGTTTAACTTGATCTCGGTTACCGAAATCAATAGAGTCGTACTTCCCCCAAGGACGGTACACTTCACGGTGTATTTTGTGTTCAGTTCGCCCAGCATCTTTTAGTTTTTTCACTATTGCTTTAACATTCTGAACTTGATCTTTATTCGCGACTAAAATTGCATCTTTTGTTTCAATGATTACTAAATTATCAACACCGACTGTAGTAACGAGTTTATTTTCGGCATATATATAGTTATTGGTAGAGCCAACTGAAATGACATCACCTTTTAATACATTATTATTTTTATCCTTAGCCGAGACTTCCCATAGAGCAGAAAATGACCCTACATCACTCCAACCAGCATCCATTGGTACGACAATTACGTCTTCACTTTTTTCCATAACAGCATAGTCAACAGAGTCATCTGGACAAGTTTCAAATATTGCTTTATCTACACGAACAAATTCTAAATCTTGTTCAGGTGTAGCAATCGCTTTACGACAAATGTTTAATATATCAGGAGCAAATTTAGCAAGTTCATCAAGATAACGGCGTGCTTTAAATAAAAACATACCACTATTCCAATAATAATCACCGCTTTCCAAATATGCCTGTGCGGTTGCTAAATTAGGTTTTTCTACAAATTCACTCACTGAAAAAGCATCGCCTACTTTTTCATTCGATTTTATATAGCCGTAACCTGTTTCAGGTTTAGTAGGTACAATACCAAAAGTTACCAATTTATCGCTATTTGCAAAGGGTAATGCTTTTTCTACAGAGGAAGCAAACGCCTCAGTATCTTCAATTACATGATCTGCTGCAAGTACAAGTAAAATAGGTTCTTCACCATCAACAGCATTAGAGATGGCATGCAATGCCGCAAGTGCTATTGCAGGGGCTGTATTTCTACCGGCTGGCTCTAAAATTATTCCACCATGTTTAAACCCACCTAATCGCATCTGCTCAGCAGCAATAAATCGGTGCTCTTCATTACAAATTAAAACAGGCTCAGAATGCTCTATTTCAGCTAAACGAGCAATTGTTTGTTGAAGCATTGACAACTCCCCCGTAACAGTTAAAAATTGTTTGGGGTATAATTCACGTGAAAGAGGCCATAATCGAGAACCAGTGCCGCCTGCCATGATAATAGGTGTGATCATAAATTGCTTTCCAATTTTAAATTTGTATGTAAGTAATTAAACATTTTACACTATTTAATTAGCCTGTCGGCTTCCTTGTCACGTTGAAAGTACCATTTAGTGTGTTTGTGCACATTGTCATTTAGTAGTAATGCGCTTTCAGTAAACCATTTATATTCACAGTGTTGCTCTGTTGGTAATGATAATAAATCACCATCAAAATTAATTTCGTAAGCTAATACAACGTAATGAGTTGAGAAGTCTTCATCAGAGAAGTTATCATCGTAAAAATGTTGATAGACACCTTTAAATTTTGGTTCGACTTGAAATAAACCCAGTTCATCTCTTATTAAACGTTTAAATGCGGTGTCAAGCGTTTCATCTTTTAGTATTCTTCCGCCTGGTACAAACCATGCTTTTTTGGCTGGGCGATTTGTACGTTCACCTAGTAATATTTCGTTATCATTATTTCGTACAATTAAATCTATCGACACAAGTGGAGTCGACTTTATAACTGTTTTAAATGTATTTAATGGGAGCATATTGTACTCATACACTATGTTAATTTAATTTTTAACAACGTTTATAGGTTAAACATAAAACTACAGAGTTCTTATTATTATAAGAACTTCACCTTCCCATATATAAACTTAAACACTAAAATAAGAACATGGTTGATTGCACTAAACTTCAATACCTTCGCCATATATTAATAAACACAGAGTATACCTAAGTGCAGCTTCCCCTGTAAACAGAGCCACCTGCTTATATAAGCAATAAAATAGGACTAGCTCATAATGTTCTATCATTACTTATTAATTTTAATCTAAAAGTCACATTCTTATTATGGTTTTATTGCTAAATAAGTTATTAATCACTACTAAACAAATCACGTGTATACACTTTATCTGCAATATTACTAAGCTCTTCAACCATGCGGTTTGGTATAACAACATCGGATATTTGTTTAAACTCATTTAAGTCTTTTATTACACGTGAGTGGTAAAACTCATCTTCTTTAAGTACTGGTTCGTAAACCAAAATCTCAATACTTTTAGCTTTAATACGCTTCATAATGCATTGAGTGGCTGATGCTCTAGCATCAGCAGATCCGATTTTCATTACTAAACGGTAAACTCCAACTATTTTTGGGCTGCGCTTAATTATTGAATCGGCAATAAAATCTTTTCGGATTATATTAGCATCAACAATCCCACTAACAATATTACTTGGTACACTTGCGTAATTAGCTCTAAGTTGCTTGGTATCTTTTGGCAAACAGTAGCCACTATACCCAAAAGATGGATTATTATAGTGTGTACCAATGCGCGGTTCTAAACCCACACCTTCAATAATTTGCTTACTATTTAATCCGTGGGTTTCTGCGTAACTATCGAGCTCGTTAAAATATGCCACACGCATAACTAAGTAAGTATTAGAGAATAACTTAATAGCCTCAGCTTCCGTTAAGCCAGTAAATAATACTTCAATATATTTTTTGAGAGCACCTTGTTTTAGTTAATCAGCAAACACAGTAGCACGATCACTTTGCTCACCAACTACGGTACGTGACGGGTCAAGTTATCGTATAACGCCTTACCCTCTCTCAAAAACTCAGGGGGAAATATAATATTTTGGCTATTAAGCTTTTCTTCTAATGATTGCGTAAACCCAACCGGTACTGTTGATTTAATAGCCCATCTTTAATAACCGCTTCAACAGAACTCGTATCAAAATAATTACTATCTACATCATAATCTGTTGGTGTGGAAAGTTTTACAAAGTCGGCGGATTTATAAGCAACATCCTTACTTGTTGTTGCTGTAAAGTTTAAATCATCACGCTTTAAAAATTCACTAATTTCAGTGTTTAAAATAGGAGATCCTTTATTATTTAAAAGAGCAATTTTTTTCTCGTCAATATCAAGCGCAATGACTTCGTTATTTTGCGCTAACAAAATCACATTTAAAGGCCTACATAGGCAGTACCTACTACCATGACTTTCATACTTTCCTTATTATTAAGTTTAAACTTGATAACAAATAAACTTTAAAATCCTTTAGATAATTACTTGCTATTTAAGTTGTTATTATTAAATTTAACTTAAATACTTTGCTAAGCCTTTAGCTGAATATATTATAAAATGATACATAGCTCGGAAGAAATTCAGCCCTACAACAGTCCTATAGAAAAGCCATTGCCACTTTAATACTTCAAATTTATTTTTGGTCATACCTGAATCTACACGATATAATGCAAGCACCTCTTGCAGGCCATAAGCTTTAGGTACTTCTTTGAGTATTTCTAACCACAACCCCATATCCTGCCTCTTTCGAATTAAAGGCATATACTTTTTTCCTAACGTTTCAGTATCATATACGACAGTTAAGCAACCTATAACATTACCATTTAATAAACTGTTATAAGTTGTAAACTTAGGCGGTACAATAATCCCTACCTTTTTATTATTCTCAATTTTTTGATAAGAAGTGAAAGTAAAAGCTAATTTTTTTTCGAGCATAAAGTTTATTTGTACGTTAAGCTTATTAGGCAACCATTGGTCATCTGCATCCAAAAAAGCTATAAACCGGCCTTTAGCTTGCTTTATTGAGTTATTTCGTGCTGCTCCTGCTCCTGCATTCCTATTTGTAGTAAACAACTTAATTCGTTTATCTGCCTCAATAAGCTTTTTAATTATTTTTAGCGTGCCATCAGTAGAGCCATCATCAGTTATCAATAACTCCCAATGAGAATAGGTTTGCTTTAAAATAGATTCTACAGCTTTCTCGATAAAGCATTCTGCGTTATAAGCTGGCATTATAATTGATACTAAATGAACCTGAGACATTAACGACCCATTCCAAATATTACAGTTTTGACTGTTAACAATAAAATTTTGAGATCTAGCATACTAGAGTGATGCTTTATGTAATGAATATCATACTTATGCTTCCAAATTGCATCCTCAACTGAAGCTCCATACGGATAGCTTACTTGAGCGAGACCAGTAACACCGGGTTTAACAGCGTGACGAAAACGATAGTATGGTATTTCTTCCTCTAAATCTTTTATAAATACTTCACGTTCAGGTCTCGGGCCAACAATAGACATAGTACCCTGTAAAACATTTATAAGTTGTGGTATTTCATCAATGCGTGTTTTTCGAATAAACCTGCCTACTTTTGTTATGCGTTCATCGTTTTCACTAGCCCATTGAGCGCCATCTTTTTCAGCATCACTTCGCATTGATCTAAACTTATAAACTTTAAATTCTTGGTTGTATTGCCCTGTGCGCTTTTGTTTATACAAAATAGGGCCACGACTTTCTAATTTTATAAACAATGCAGCAAGGCTATATAATGGTAGTGTTATAACTAGCAAAAAGATTGCACTAATTATATCTACAACCCTCTTTGTTATCTGTGTTTTTTTATTAGATAAGATCGAAAACGCTTTTTGATGTAAAAAATAGCTACTGTGGAGTAAGCGAACTTCTGTATATTTCAACCTGTCGTCTAAATAACTTACTAACGGCTCTACCCAGGCACCACTTTCGGTTGCGTTTACTAAAAAATCACGTTGCTGCTTAGTTAAGTGCGCACTTCTATAATGGCATATCACCTTTTCTGTAAAATCAGTGATCGAAAAGTCATTGATCACTAAGTCGAATGAATGCTCATTAATAATTTCTACAATATTAGCTACGCACTCATCTGGACAGAATACATATACAATATTCTGCTTTAGTACTTCTTTTTTTGATTTAAAACTTTTGGTTAACAAGATGATTTCCAACTAATATTAGAGTTTTTATTTACCCGAGTGTAGTGTTTTACTAATATAATCATTACACTTAACACACACCCCAACAAGGTACCCAATAGACAAATAAGAGCCCGCTTAGGTTTAAACTTCTCCTCAGGCACAAGTGCTGGATCGATAGTTTTGAACACATATTCATCACGCACATTAGCAAACATGATGGTTTTTGTTTGCTCTTCGATTAATTTATAAAGCACTGTTCGTATATCGGCTATTTTTGTTTGATTTAACTGTTTAGTTAAAAATTCAGTGCTTTTATTAGCCTCGGCCACATCGCGACTTTTCATTACTTCATTTATATCTTGTATTAACCAGTTAACCCATTGCTTTGCTATTACTGGCGATTGATGCTCTACCGCTAAAGTGATCATGCCTGATTCTTTATCTTCACTTATAGTTAAAATACTGCTAAACACTTTATAAGCCTCTTGCATTGAAGGTTCAGGATTTTTTGGGGCTTTTACTTGGCGTAACCACGTATTCGTATCCGAATTATAATCTTCTATATTGTAAATTAAACTATCGGTGGCTAAATCCCACGACTTAACGGCCATTAAGTTGGGTAAAAGGTTATGCTTTTTGATAAATTGACTAGTAAATTGGCGCGATTTTAGTATTTCGATAGCTAATTGGCTTTTATTACTTGCATTGCCACCACCTAAATTAACTCCGGCTAAACTTGCAAGCCCACCAAACTGGCCTGCTAATGCACCTAACCCGCCACCTTGTTGCTCTTCGGCCGGCGCTAATAATGCCTCCGATTTATAAATATTAGGCTGGTTAATAGCGTAAAAAACGGAGGCGGCAGCAAATAATGTAGTGATCGCGATAACAACCCATTTACCTTGCCAAATTACCGAAAACAATTCTCGTAGATCAATTTCGTCGTCAGCAATTGTGCGTTCACTTGTTTGCTTTGGGTTGTTTAAATTATTTTCCATGTAAATCTCAGTTCATTCTGCGTGGCGTAGAGCCCTGCCTACAAATAAATACGCGGAAAAACCGCGCATAGTTATTAAATACTACTAATCGCAGCAACAGCTACACCAAGTTGATAAAGGATCTGTGTTGCAGTACTCCAAAGTGTCAATTTATCCATGTGATCTGCATCCATTGGTATTACTATTGTGTCACCTGGCTCTAACTGGTCAGCATTATTTGCTGCAAACCAGCCACCTGTGTTTGGTATTTTCACTGAACCATTGGCTTTAATAATGTAAATTCGGTCTTCAGCCGCACGCTCTTTAAGGCCACCACTTAGCGCTATATAATCATCAACACTAACACCTGATTTATAAAGATGTGATGTTGAGTAATTAACTTCACCAATTACGCTGATTGAATCGCGCTTACTTGGTACATAAAGTGTATCGCCATCTTGCAGTACTAAGTTTTGTTGATTATTTACAATTAAAGGTAAATCAATTACTAAACGTCCTACGGCTTCTACACTTGCGAGGTCGTTTAACAGCTTGTTCATTTCTTCATAAGAAAGTGTGTTGCTACTTACCGAGTTTTGGAAGCTTTTAGAGGCAATGTCGCGGCGAAGCTCTGTAGATAAACGCGCTAACTGCTTTTCCTCTTGTTCTTTAATTGATGTACGGGTAAATACAGCTGCTTTTTGTTCTGCAAATTGTGAAAAACCACCCGCGCGTTCAAGTAATTCAGTTAGCGTTTCACCTCGGCGTATAGTGTACGTGCCTGGAAATTTAAGCTCGCCTTTTAATTCTACTTTTACATTTTCTTGCCAATTTGGAATTGCAAAAACGTTGATGCTGTCTTTACTTTGTAATGTAATATTACTTTGAAGGTCGCCTTTCATGGCGCTTTCAAGGTCAAATCGTAAGTGTTCTATTTTAGAACCATCGCTGGCTACAATACGTGTAATTTCAGCTTGTTTTACGTAGGCAGACTCTAACAGGCCACCGGCTGCTGTTATTAAATCACTTACCTCACCACCAATCATTAGTGGATAAATACCAGGGAAAGTTACATTCCCGCTGATTTCAACTAATTGCATTGCTTGTTGCACTGATGCTTGCTGTTTAAATTTAGCAATAATCGGCGCTAATAAGTTATGGCGGCTAAATAATGCGTAATCTTCAGGTTTGAGTTCTTGGTCTTCTTCTTCTTTTGCTTTGCGTTTAGAAATTTCTGCAATTGTTAGTATTTTATTGTCTTCAAGAACAAGCTCTTCGTCTTCTTGATTAACACCAATATATTTTTCGAACTCTTTTTGCTCAAACTTGTGCCATTGCTCTGCTTTTTGTTGCTGCTCTTGTTGCTCTTGGCTAAGAGCCATATTTGCTAGAGCTGATTGCTCTGCTTCTTTTTCTTCAAAACGACTAAATACAACTATCTTGTCATTAGCTTTAAGTTGTAAGTTGTTTTCAGGATTTTTAATAATCGCTTGAGCAACGTCGAACTGATGCGCTTCTATATCGCCGTTTACATTTATTTCGCGGATGACGAGGCCGTAGCTTAAATCGGCTTGCGGTAGTAGGTCACCGCGTATAGATTTAAGTACATCTGAAATACGCTTGCCTTGGTGCCATTGATAATTACCTGGGCGTGCTACTGCACCAATTAAGCTAATTGAATTTTGATATTGCGAGCTAACTGAATTAAAGCGAATGCGGTCGCCATCTTGTGGGATATAGTTAATTTGTGGTTTTGAAAAATCGACCGAGAGTACTTCTTTACGATCGAAATTAAAGCGCTCTACAATTGCGCTTTTAGCGTATGCATTTGGTTTAAGGCCTCCGGCCATCGCTAATAACTGCTTAGCAGACTCGCCTTTTTTAAGTTCAAAAATAGCGGGACGTTTAACTGCACCTTCAACTGTTACTTGAGCGCCAACTGATGGAATAAATACAGCATCGCCCGGCTTTAATACGATATCGTTACTGCTATCGCCATTAATAAGTAAGTCGTAAAGGTCAAAGTTTGCAACTACGTTGCCTGCGCGTTTAACTTGAATATTACGAAGAGAAGCAATGTCAGACACGCCACCGCTTACGAATAATGCGTGCGAAACGGTTGTTAATGAAGAAACACTGTAGCTACCAGGCTTGTAGGCCTCTCCTAGCACTAAAATACGCATGCTACGAAGCTGACCAAGCGATACAAACGCTTTTACACCTATTACCTCTTGCTCTACTTTTACTTTTACTAATTCTTTAATTTCAGCAAAAGTTAAACCGGCCACTTCAACAGGGCTTAAATCTGGAATACTAATACGTCCTTCACGGTCAACTATAACTTCAAAACTGTCACTTTCTTTACCATAAAAGTTTATTTTTAATTGATCGCCAGGGCCCACAATATATGTATCTGGTACTGCGGCATTTTCGCTTGGCATAAATGTAGTTGGTTCACCTGCAAACAATTCGTAACCGTACGGCTTTAATTCGTCTGTTTTTGGTTTAAAGCGCTCTTCATCTGTAAGCTTTTCTTTTTCGGGTTCTGCGCGCTCACCAATACTATTTTGCTGCTGTGTATTATTTTGATTATTAGATTGGTTTGTACCAGTGATCGTTGATATATCAACACCATACTGTTTTGCGAGGGCTTCTTGTTGAGCTTTCGGTAACTTTTTAAATTGCTCAATTTGAGACGCTGTTGGCGTAAAAGCCAAAGTACTAAAACTACAAAGTAGAATAAAAGCACTAATAAATTGTGTAAAAACTTTCACGAGTAGGTATATCCCTAGGTCTACAACCAAAATTGGCCGCTATAATACCTTAATTTTAAGAAAATAAAAAAGGGACTTTCGTCCCTTTTGTCACTTTAATGTCATTAACTTAACTACATTGGTTAAAAACTGTAAACCAACGTGAATGACGTTTCTGTGTCAGTGCTTTCTTTATCGTCAGCAACATCTGAGTTGTTAGTGACATTAAAAGCGACTTTCATTTGTAACGAGCCGTTTATTTTTGCAAGTAATGCAGTTTCAGAACGAGTTTTAGTGTTTGTATCACCGTACTCAACAGCAACTAATTGAGTAAAACGTGCATTCTCAGAAATTTGCCAGTTG
The DNA here is from genome assembly GCF_014164385.1 of Pseudoalteromonas sp. SG43-3. Taxonomy (NCBI): domain Bacteria; kingdom Pseudomonadati; phylum Pseudomonadota; class Gammaproteobacteria; order Alteromonadales; family Pseudoalteromonadaceae; genus Pseudoalteromonas; species Pseudoalteromonas sp. SG43-3. The sequence goes on along the minus strand of NZ_JACJFC010000003.1, from coordinate 210,566 downwards.
TAATCTAACTTACCCAAGGCAATTACTTCGCCTTCAAATTCACCAGCAAGAGAGTTACCGTTGTCATCAACTTCAGTGCTATCGTCTGGGTATTCAAAGTATTTATAACCAGGACCAATTTCAGCACTTAGCCACATAGTTTTTTCGTTTAATAAACGTAAACCGTAACCTGCAGAAATTACTGACTCACTTCTATACGCTCCAAAATAATCTGAAACGTGTGAACCATAAATGAATAAATGAGAATGATCTTCATTTAATTTGTAATTACCTTGTGCAGAAATTGAATACTTCTCGTTAGTGCGCTGCTTGTTTTTGTCACCATTAGCATCTTCAACTTCATCTTCTTTGTAGATGCCGTCTAGCTTGTATTCGTTGTTCCAGTGTTCAAGATTGTGCTGAACTTTGATGCCACCTTTAAGTGTGGTCGTTTCTGTATTACCACTTGTGACAATAGCACCTAATTCACTGGTAACTTCCCATGTTCTTTGTTCTGCGTCTGCAGCAAATGCGTTTGTTGCAGCAGAAGCCGCAACTAAAACTGATAAAAGCTTTAATTTCATTAAAAAATAACCTTTGTATAAATGTACATCTATTTTATTAAAGCATTACTTGTTAGAGCAAGCTAAACAGCTAAGTAATAATGTAAAAAATTTTCATGCAGCAAATACCGCATGAAAATTTTATGTTTAATAGCTCTTTAGCACTATAACAATTAAAGATAACTTTAATTAAATAACTATTTAAAATTAGTCTTGCTTGTGAAAGTGAACATCCATTTGTGGAAATGGGATAGTAATATCTGCATCATCTAATGCGATTTTAATATTTTCCATTAATGACCAGTAAGTAGGCCAATAATCAGCAGCGTTAACCCAAGGACGAACAATAAAGTTAACACTTGAATCGCCTAACTCATTTACAGATACATTGTAAGCTGGATCTTTAAGTATGCGTGTTTCTGCATCTAATACAGATTTTAATACTTCTTTTGCGTGACGTAAATCAGCATCGTAGCCAACACCAATAACTAAATCGATACGACGAGTAGACTCTCGTGAGAAGTTAGTAATAGCACCAGACATTATTTGAGAGTTTGGTACGATAATTACTTTATTATCTGGAGTACGTAGTTCAGTTGAGAATATTTCGATTTTTTTAACCGTACCCATTTTATTACCTGCTTCAACAAAGTCACCAGACTTAAATGGACGAAGTAAAATAATTAGTACGCCTGATGCGAAGTTAGATAATGAACCTTGCAATGCTAAACCAACAGCTAAGCCGGCAGCACCTAAAATAGCAATGAACGAAGTTGTTTCAATGCCAATTTGCGAAAGTGCCATTAAAATAGTTACAGCAAATACAAGTGTGTACACAATACTTGAAACAAATGAACCGACAGCTTTATCTACTTTCTTTTTAGCAAAACCTTTTTCAGTTAAGTTAGAACAAAACTTAGCAACACGACTACCAAGTAAAAAGATAACAAGCGCAACAACAGCTTGTATACCGTAGTGTAAAATTAGGCCTGAGTTATCGTTAAGCCAATTAAGTACTGAATCCATATTTACTCCAAATGTTTTTTATTAAGCGTTTTCGGGCATTATTATACATTAATTTACAATTTATTCTCATGAAATAATGAATTAATACTATTAAATGCAAGTATATTCGATTTTTTAGAGGCATTTATGCGATAAAACATAGCCTACCTTGAAAAAATATTAACGACTAAATACTAATTATATTTGCCTGATTTAAATTATTTTAATTTATTTCACTTTTGGGCTTCACAACAATTATTATTTTATGTATTATGCGCGCCACACCAAACAAGGTGTGTGTAGTGGCGGTTGTAGCTCAGTTGGTAGAGCCCCGGATTGTGATTCCGGTTGTCGCGGGTTCAAGCCCCGTCAATCGCCCCACTTTTTTCCTAGAAAGCCTCATATTTATACCCTATCTTTACTCTGTAATATAAACTCTAAAATACCTCAATATATTAGCCTTGCAACACAATTATTAATACTCTAGTTAAACCCACTAATTTACAAATCTCGCGCTGCGATTAAATCATCCCTAGATTAAAAAATTTCAATCCACAAAGATCAACACGCCCTAATTAGTAATAATATCTAATAAACAAGTATTTAATACCAATTCGCTTAATTAAGTGATCTATTTTGAGGATGGAAAAACATGTTGATAGCTTGGCAAAAAATTCGCTATTTAGTTGTTCTCGGCAATTGCTCCTGCATTGCTCTACCTTCTGCATCCATGCAGTCGTAAATGAGAATTTTTTAACACAGGTAGCGCACGTTTAGCCCCGCAAAATGATTAAGTATTATCGCGGATTGGTATAACTCGTTACTTATCTACAATTAATTAACCAATGTGACTGTATTAACTATACTTAGCTACAAAAAGTGGTAGGTTTCTAATGTTGGCATCACTTTTTACAAAACATCAAACTTCTACTGGGATATAAAATTCAGCATGATTAAACAGGTTTTAGGAAATTTACTGTGTAGTTGTTTAGCTGTAATGAGCTTTAACTCATTGGCTCAAAGCAATGATGAATTCAATAAGCTATTGATTGAGCTTCAAAAATTAGTTTCTGAAAAAAAATACACTCAGGCTTATCAAAAAAGTAATAGCGAATACCAGTACCTAGGCGAACCCGTATACGACTTTTTATTAGGGGTCAGTGCACTTAAAACAGGACATGCGGCGCCAGCTGTATTTGCCTTTGAACGCGTGGTTGAAAATAATCCTAGATGGTATGAAGCTCGCTTGTACTTAGTTCGCGCTTATTTAACAGTTAATAATTTACCTGCTGCCGATACTCAAGCTTTAATACTAATTAACTCACCTGACACACCTAATAATATAAAGTCTTCAACACAGTCATTGCTAGAAACTGCAGCACTTAAGCAACAAGAGGCTGGACGCTCTTATAAACAAAATATTGAGCTTGCCCTTGGCGTAGATGGCAACGTAAACGCAGGTACTGCAGAAAATACGATTATAATTCCTAATATTGGTGAGTTTTTGTTATCGCCAGAAAGTAAAAGTACGCAGGACAACTATGCACGACTTAATTACAGAGGAAAGTACTCTCACCCTATTGATCAAAAAAGCTTAATCACTTTAAGTATTGATACCGGGTGGTACAAGTTTGAAGAACTCAGTCAATACGATCGTATAAATGCGCACATTAATGCCGCCTATCAATATAAACAAAATGACATAAGTTGGTTTGCACGAGTTGCTACCACTCCGTTGATGCTTGATGGCGAACTTTATCGTACTGAATCAACTTTAACGGCCGGAGCTAATTTTACGCTAAATAAACAAGTTAATTTATTTAGCTCTTTGACTGCGGGTGTTTTAAACAATAGATTTGATGAAAAGCTCGATAACTCATTTTATGCGATGAATGCAGGTGCTAGCTATGCAGCTAAAAATTGGTTTCAAAGCTTAAGCATTAACGCTAAAAGCGAGGAAGCGGACATTACTGAAGGTGAATTTAATAGCCGTAATATTACGAGCTTGTACTACCAAGTGAACACTCAGTTGGCTCAACATTGGCAGTTGTTATCTCTTGCTGGATACCAATGGATTAATTATAAAGATGATCACCCTTTATTTTTACAAGAACGTGCCGATAACCTCTTTATGTTCTCAACTTCTGTTCGCTACTTAGTTAATCGCGATTTAGCCATACAGTTGGCTGCCAACTATCAAGATAAATCCAGTAATATTTCTTTATTCGAATATGACCGTTTAGATATCAATTTAAGCGCTTCTTACTCATTTTAATTTAAGGTATTTATGAAACATTTACTCCCTGTAATTACCACTTTACTTTGTGTAAGTTTTTATACACAAGCAAACGACCCTGCTGGTAAAACTATTTTAGCACGAGGCTCTGTACTCGCGGTTGATGGAAGCAATGAACAACAACGACAATTGCAGCGCAGAGATACTGTTTTTGGCGTAGATCGCATTACGACTGGAGAGAAAAGCAAAGCGCAATTTTCGATGTTGGATGGTGGTTTAATAGCCTTAAAAGAAAACTCAGAATTAAATATTGCTAACTACGAATTTAATGACAATACCCAACAGGGCTCTGCTTCTATTGAGTTACTTAAAGGCGGTTTGCGCTCTATTTCCGGCGTAATTAAAAAAAATGGCGGCTCTTATAGTGTAAAAACTCCCGTAGGCTCTATTGGAATACGCGGAACGCATTTTGAAGTTCAGCTGGTTAAAGGCGATGTATTTTTAGCGGTATGGGATGGCGCAATAGATTTAACGTTAGAAAATAATAACGTGGTTTCTTTGGGTGATAACGAAGCATTTTCGTTTGCACAAATTACAGCCACTGGTGAAGTCTTTAAAACAACACGTGCGGCACGTGTGTTTGATCAAAATATAGTAGCAATTGATCCTAAAGACGACAACGAAGAAGAAACTGAGCAAGCATCGGTAACTGAAGTTGAAGTAAATGCTTTTGAAGCAGATACAGGTGTTATGGATATATATTCTGAACAACAATTTCAAACTGTTAGCAGCGCATCTTTAGTCGATCAAATAGCTCAGCGCCAAGGTGTATTTAACTATGAAGCATCAAGCTTTAATGTAAATTCGAGTGTGGGTGCTGTTACTGACTTTGCTATGACTATGGCAGTTGATTTTGATAATGGCACCGTACCTGATGGCGAAATTAGTTTTAATGACGCCGGTGGAAATTGGTATGCAGCTTACAGCGGCTTAATAAATTTAAGCGAACTTGAACTGGCCGTTACATTTGCATCCCATGGTAACAATAAAGCCGAGGGCGATGTTGAAGCAATATTTTTGAATGACTTAGACAACATTACTGGCAACTTTAATCTTAACGAAATAAATAATCCTGATGTAAATGCTAGCGGCTCTTTTAAATTAGAACCATAAACACATTGGATACAAAGCTTTTATTATGGAGTATTTAAAATGACAGCAAAAAATATATTTTTGCTTGGTTCTATGGTGTTTTTGTTAAGTGCCTGTGGAGGCTCAGAAGAAAGCCCCACTCAAGAGGCAATACAATCACCTACGGCTGAAGTAATACCGCCAACGGTGACTAGCTATATAAATTTGGCTGGTGTTATAGCGAGTAATCAAACCAAGAGTACAAAAGTTTTAGGTGCTGTCACTTCAAGTAGAGGAGTTGTTGGAGCAAGTTTAGCTAATACTCGCGCTAATATTGTTTTTCCACAAACAAACGACACCGTACAAGGTAATGTTTCTTTTTTACTTGAAGCTTCGGATACTGATGGCATTGCTGAAGTTAATTTAGTGCTCCCTAGTGTTAATAAAAGCATATCACTGTGTTCTTCTGATTGTGGTGTTGGCTACGAAAAGTCAATTATAGGCCTCAGCCCTGCACTTTATGGCGTAATTCCTGGGGAAATACGCCTTGAAATATGGATAACTGACACTTTAAATAATCAGGTACTTGCTGATGCAATCACTTTTAACTGGCAACCATATCAAATTGAAGGTGTTACAGCACACCGAGACGAAGATAATATTAATCTTTCGTGGCAAGCCAACCCCGAACTTAATCGTTACAACGTTTATATTGCAACTCAAGCTGGAGTCACATCTACTAACATTAATGAATTAGAGAATGGGCAACAATTTTTAAGTATTCAAGATACTGCATTAAGCATTACCGAGTCACTTACAGATAAAAGTTATCAAGTACTTATTACCGGTGTTGATGGCAGTGGTGAAAGTGGTTTTGCTAATATAATAAATATAGCGCCAGTGGGTGGAGAGCTTGCATTTGCACCAGAGGCTAATGCCGATCAGTTTCAGATAAATGAAGATCAAACTCTGCAAGGTAACGTGCTAACGAATGATACGAATCAATACAGTGGTGATTTACGTGTAAATGCAGATGCATTAATTCTACCGCAGCATGGCACTCTTAATATAAATGAAAATGGGGATTTTACTTATATCCCTATTGCAAACTTTAATGGTGAAGATGCCTTTAGCTATCAAGTTGCTAACGAGCTAGGTATGACAGATACCGCAGTTGTAGAGATAACCATTTTAGCTGTTAACGACGCTCCTATTGCGCTTGATAATACTTACAGCATTACAAACAATGGAACCTTAGTTGTCCTATCGCCAGGCTTACTTATAAACGATAGCGATATAGACTTAGATGACTTAACTGTTGATACAACGCCGGTTAGCGAACCAACAAGAGGACAATTAACCCTTTTTGATAATGGTGGCTTTGAATACCAAGGCGAGCAAAATATGCAAGGCCAAGACAGCTTTCAGTACAGAGTTGTTGATGCACAAGGTGCTCAGGCTATTGCAAATGTAACTATTGTAAGCTCAAACACTAACGTAGCCCCTGTAACAAAAAATGATAGCTATAGTTTAAGCGAAGATGAAACACTTGTGGTTACAGCTGCCAATGGTGTGCTTAGTAACGATACTGACCCAAATAATGACAGTTTTTCAGTTGATGAAACGTTTATGGTGGCACCCACACATGGCCAACTATTATTAGCAACTGATGGCAGCTTTAGTTATGTGCCGGATGCTAATTTTAATGGTGTTGATCAATTTCAATACCAAGCTATAGACTCATTAGGTGCAACCTCTACAGCCACAGTAACTTTAGTAATAAACAGCGAACCCGATAACCCTGTTGCACAAAATGATGCCTATCAATTTAGCAAAAATAAACTATTTGAAGTAACAGTACAAAATGGCTTGTTAATTAACGACTTTAATATTGAGGCTGGCGATTTATCAGTTAATACCACGGCAATTAATGCAACTCAAAATGGCGAACTTACATTAAATGCTGATGGCTCGTTTACCTATCAGCCAGACTTAGGTTTTATTGGTGTAGATAGCTTTACCTATTCAATTTCAAATGAGCAAGGCTTAACTGCAACAGCTCAAGTAACCTTAAGTGAAAGCGGCGTTAATACTTTTCCAGAAGCCAATGACGATCAATATACGTTAGACGAAGACAGCTCTGCATCTTTATTAGATGTGCTAGCTAACGACACTGATGCAGATGGCGATACAATTACTATTTCTAATATAGAAAATACTACTGGTGAAGCGACTATTGTCGCCGGAAAAATACAGTTTACTCCACCAGCAAATTTTTCAGGTGAGATAGTACTAACTTACACCATTACTGATGGTTATAGCACTGGTAATGAAGGTATAAACGACAGAACAGCAAGTGTGACGATTACCATTACACCTGTTAATGATGCCCCTACTGCAAATGCTGATTCAGTAACGATGAACGAAGATGCTCCTGCGTTATTAGTTAACGTATTAGCTAACGACTCCGACATTGATGGCGATACTCTTGTGATAACAGCTGCTACTGCAGATATAGGTTCTGCATCTGTTGTTGATAATAAAATCCAATATACGCCTACTGCTAATACAAATGGAACAGCAATTATTAACTACACAATAAATGATGGGAACGGCGGTACTGCAACTACTAACTTAACAATTACTATTACTCCCGTAAACGATGCTCCAATAGCAAACGCAGACTCAGCTACAATAGATGAAGATGCAGCGCCAATACTAATAAATGTATTAGCAAATGACTCAGACGTGGATGGCGACAGCCTTGCCATAAGCGCAGCATCAGCTGATATTGGCTCTGTATCAGTGGTTGGCAATCAAATTCAATATACACCGGCAGCCGACGACAACGGCGTAGCAACAGTTACTTATACTGTAAGCGATAGCAGCGGTGGTGCCAGTACAACAACGTTAACTATCACTATTACACCTGTAAACGATGCTCCAATAGCAAATACTGACACAGCAACGATGGATGAAGATGCAGCGCCAATACTGATAAACGCATTAGCCAATGACTCAGATGAAGATGGCGACAGCCTTGCCATAAGCGCAGCATCAGCTGATATTGGCTCAGCCTTGGTCGTTGGCAATCAAATTCAATACACCCCAGCTGCGAATACTAATGGACTCGCCACGATAACTTATACTGTTAGTGATAATAATGGTGGAACAGATAATACCACGGTCACTATTACTATAACGGCAGTGAACGATACACCTGTTGCCAACAACGATACTGCTACTATGGCTGAAGATGCAGCACCAATACTGATAAACGTATTAGCCAATGACTCAGATGAAGACGGCGACAGCCTTGTCATAAGCGCAGCATCAGCTGATATTGGCTCAGCCTCAGTAGTTGGCAATCAAATTCAATATACCCCAGCTGCGAATACCAATGGACTCGCCACGGTAACTTATACTGTAAGTGATAATAATGGTGGAACCAATACAGCCACAGTCGCCGTTACGATAACTGCCGTGAATGATGCACCTGTTGCTAATAACGATACTGCAACTATGGCTGAAGATGCAGCACCAATACTGATAAACGTATTAGCAAATGATACTGACTCTGATGGAGACAGCTTGGTGATCTCTTCAGCCTCAGCTGATATTGGCTCAGCCTCAGTAGTTGGCGATCAAATTCAATATACCCCAGCTGCGAATACCAATGGACTCGCCACGGTAACTTATACTGTAAGTGATAATAATGGTGGAACCAATACAGCCACAGTCGCTATTACCATAACTGAGGTTAACGATGCACCTATAGCATCGGTTCAAAGTTTTAGTATTAGTGAAAATGCTACAGATGGCGACATCATTGGGACTGTTAGCGCGTCAGATATTGAGAACCAGACCTTAACTTATAGTTTAACTGGCGGTGACACTGCTTCATTTGAAATTAATAGTAGCTCTGGTGTTTTATCAACCGTAGGTGAAAGCCCATTTGATTTTGAAACAACTAATCAATATATCTTAAATGTGACTATAACTGATGATGGCACACCTAATGAAAGTTCAAACGTTAACATAACCGTTAATATTACTGATGAAGTTGAACTTCTTATTCCAACTGAAGATGTGACATTTGGCCGCCCAATTACAGGAGAGCTTGATCTTTCGAACATTTTTTCTGGTGGTGAGTTTAAAGACAGTATTGAGCTTAATGGCAACCTATATTTTGTTGGTTTTACCAACAATGCTGATAAAGACCTTCTTATTGTCTCTTACTCAAATAATGGTGATATAAATACTGCCTTTAATAACACCGGCACTAAAATACTCGATTTAGATCAAGATGAGGAAGCCACAGCTATTATTTCTGACGGTACAGATCTTTTCATTGCCTATTCGAGTTTTGATGGCACCCATAATGAAGCTTGTATACTTAAAATGGATCTCGCTGGAACGTTAAGCACTGGTTCGGATGATGACGATGATGATGACGACGGTGAAAGTGGCGCAGGTATTCAGTGTACAACGCTTAATAGTACTACCGTTATTAATGACCTTGAAATTGATGACGATAAAATACTGGCTGTAGGTAAACACTTTGATGGGACTCAAAACGATAGCCTATGGATACATTACAAAAAATCAGATCTAGATTTTGAGAATTCTACTCCAGCTATTGTCGATGTTAGCGGCGCTAATCGAGATGATGAAGGCTTTGCAATTAAGAACTTTGATAAATCCGACTACTTAGTTGTAGGGACTGTTACCAGTGCAGAGGGAACAAAAGACTCTCTAATTCGTTATTTAAAATCTGATGGCGATAATGACAATAACTTTAATGGTGGCGCAGCACTAATAATTGATATATCAGATAATAATAAAGACGACGAACTTTTTGCTGTAGGCGGAGTTATTGATTCTGAATTTACTGCCTTCGCAGGTGGATATGTAACAAGAACCAGCGGTGAAAAAGAAGCGGTAGTATTAGCTATTAATAAAGATGGGGAGCTGATCACCACCTTTGGTAATTCTGGTATAGCAATTTATGATATTGATGGTAATGGTGGAAATGGCAATGGCGGCGCTAAAATTACAGGTATTAAACACGAGCCTAGTAACAATGGCATTAGTTTGTCGGGGACGACTGGCGTATCAGCCTCAGAAAAATTATTTTCAGCACGGATTAATAATCAAGGTACTTTAGATAGTGCCTATGGCACCTCCGGCATTAATATAATTGATGGTATAAGTGGTAAGCAATTTGCCAACACTTTAGCTATCGACCCTAATGACACTATTTGGGTAGCTGGTGTTAATGATGATTCAAGTACAAAACCGTTTATTGCAGCAATAGATAGTCAAGCCACATTATTTAGTAACTTTGAAACCAGTGGTTACTCTACCTTTAATAATTTAGTAGATGCGACTAACGATGAATCAATGAACGTTTTACAACTTAGCAATGGCCCTAATGTTGGTAAGTACATTCTTGCATCAACGGCTAAATCGGACTCAGTTACTAAGTTAGTATTAACACGTTTTACGAGTGCGGGTGATATCGATACTAGCTTTAGCGAAAGTGGCCATAAAGAAATCGCCATAGATTTGAGTAAGTCGCGTGTTGCTTTAACCGAGCAAAGCGACGGCAATTTAGTTATTACAGGCTCTAAAAATAGTGAAAATGGTGAAGCGGGCTTTGTAGCTAAAGTTGATCAGTCTGGTAATTTAGACTCTTCATTTGCTACAGATGGTGTATATACAACTTCTGTCAGTGGCGCAGAATTGGTAAACCTGACAGATATTGCACTTGATAACAGCGGTAACATTATTACTGTTGGGTCAATCGTAATAAGTGGCACTCCTAGCCCAATCGTTATAATGTTGACGCCAGAAGGTACCCTTGAGCCTAACTTTGGCACTGGCGGAAGTATCATAGGCTCAGCTTTTGAGTACTATAACCGCGTACATACCGACAATGCAGATATTTTCATTGGTGGTAAGTCAGTATTAAGTGGCACTTCAAAGCTAATCGCATTGAAGTTGAGCTCAAACGGTACTGAGGTCTTTAAATATGTAGGTGAAGAAACTACAGATACCGACAATAAAATAGTGCAGATTTTAACTGACACAACGGGTAAGTTATATTTAATAGCAAACCTTATTGATTCGCCAAATAAAGCCAATGTTATTAGGTTGCTTGTTACGGGTACGCTTGATACTAGCTTTGCCGTAAACGGTGTCGGTGAATATACTTTGGCCTCAACCGGTAACACTGAGCTAAGTGGTGCAGCGCTAGATAGCAGCAATCAACTTATTTTAGCAGGCAAGGCTAACAATAAAGGCATGTTAGCGCGCATTTTAACTGACGGTACTTTAGATAATACGTTTGGAGCCAGTGGTGTCGGATTTTATGAAGCAAGTCAATGTGTCAGCACGCATGTATTTACTTCAATCATCCTGCAAAATGATACCCAAGTTGTTGTAAGTAGCACTTGTAATGACACTAACTCTAACAATGTTAGTATTTCTAAATTCAATTTTGAAGCAGATGGAGCTTAGCCTTAAATTATGAAAGTTGAATTTTTTGGTGTTAGAGGCTCGATGCCTTCAGCTGGAATTAATACTCACATTTTTGGGGGAAATACCTCATGTGTGTACATTGAACAAAACAACGGTAAAGATCTTATTTTAGACTCTGGTACCGGTATTGTAGAACTCGGTGCACGTTTACTAGAAACCCAAAGTCCTATCAATATTTTGCTAACGCACAATCATTGGGATCATATTCAAGGGTTTCCTTTTTTTAAACCTATCTACCAACCCAACCGCAATATAACCATTGTAGCTGGCAGCGTTGATGATAAAAAAAGCCAAGATGCCATATTAAAGCAAATGAGTGGTTCGTACTTTCCTGTGTGTTATCAGGATTTACCTGCCAATATTACGCTTAATACTGATTTATCGTCTCAAAAGCAATTTACACTTAACGGTTTTTTGGTTTCTACTGCTCCACTGAATCACCCTGGTGGCGGTACTGCTTATTGCATTAAAGCAGATGAAAAAAAGATAGCTTACGTTACCGACAATGAGCTAAACCCACCAGACAAGCTAAACACAAGTATTTGCGAATGGAGTAATTTTATTGAAGGCGCTGATTTACTAATTCACGATGCTCAATTTATAGATGCAGACTTGCCTCTTAAGCATGGTTGGGGTCATAGCACCATAGATCAGGTTGCTGAGCTTGCTATAAAAGCGAGTATTAAAAATGTGATTATTATTAGCCACGATCCATCAAGAACCGATGAACAGTTAGTCTCTATAGAAAAGTATTTACAGACGCAGTACGCTCAACAGGTAAAAATAGAATGCGGCCGAGAAGGACGAGTTTTTGATTTTTAGTCTATCAAGGAGCGTTGCTCATTAGCTTCTTAAAACCCATTACCTCAAAGCACTTTTTTATTGGCGCTGTTATTACATTATTAATTGCATCAATAGAGTTATTTTCAACTGGGTCGCTTGCAAAGTTAGTTAACCGTGTAGAAGGTATAATATACGACTCTCGATTATTACTGACGCTTTCAGAGACGCCTAGACGCATCGATGAAACCGTTGTAATAATTGATATCGATGAAAAGAGCATGCAAGAACAAGGACGCTTTCCTTGGAGTCGCTCAAAATTAGCAGACCTTGTTACAAAGCTTAGTGATGCAGGTGTTATTGTTATTGCATTCGATATATTTTTTTCTGAACAGGAAGAAAACCCTGTTACAAAAATTATGTCTGAAATTCCTGATTTATCAAAAAAGTACACCATCCCCTTTGCTGAAATTACTAAACAAGTCGATGCAGACACAAAACTAGCAAGCGCATTATCTAAAAATGATACTGTTCTTGGTTTTTTACTAATTGATGAACAACTGACTAATCAAAACTTGCCAGCTAAAAACAGTGTTGTATGGGCAAGCGAAGAACACACTAATTCACAAATAAACCAGTTTCCTGGTGCTATTGTAAATATTCCACAGTTACAAAATGCTGCAACGGGCACCGGCTTTATTAATGCACATATTGACGAAGATGGCTTTATACGTAAAGCAGCTCTTATAAATCGAGTTGGCGATAAGCTTTATCCTTCTTTAGCACTTGAAGTTGCTCGACTTTATACCCTTGCTGAAAACATAGAAACCCGTTCCAATAGGTTAGATGGTATAACCTTATTCGAAGGTATAAAGTTTCAAGATAAGTGGATTCAAACTGATGAGTATGGGCAAATATTAATTCCTTACAAAGGGCGTGCGCATAGCTTCCCCTATTATTCGGCTACCGATATTTTGACCAAAAAAATTGGTTTAGATGAATTAGAAGGCACAGTAGCCTTTATTGGTACTTCCGCCGTAGGGCTTGCTGATTTAAGATCAACACCTGTTGGTTTGCAATACCCGGGTGTGGAGGTTCATGCCAATATATTTGAAGGGTTAATGCACCCAGAGCTACTGCCATCTAAACCTAATTGGTCACAGGGAGCAAGCTTACTCATCATTGCATTGACGGGTTGCGTACTGTCATTTTTTAGCCACGCTAAGAGCGCACGTTTTATTATTGTTTTGTCTCTTACAGTCACAAGTGTCGTTATATTTTTAAACGTTTATTTATGGTCAGTACAAAAAATTAGTTTACCTTTATTAATGCCTCTTTTACTTATCATTATATTAGCCGGTTATTACATCATTGTAGGCTCTATCGCTGAAATGAAACACAGCCGAAAAATAAAATCTATGTTTGACCAATATGTTCCTCCTGAGCGAATAAACCAAATGATACTTCAAGGTAAAAGTTTATCTCAAAAAAGTGAGCGAAAAAATATGACGGTGTTGTTTGCCGACATTCGTAGTTTCACTTCACTATCAGAAAGTATGTCGCCTCATCAGTTAAGTGAATATTTAAACGAATATCTTACAGCTATTACCAAAATCATATTTGATCATCACGGAACTATTGATAAGTACGTAGGCGATATGGTGATGGCATTTTGGAATGCCCCACTGAAAGATGAAAACCACGCTCGCCATGGTGTTGAAGCCGCAATGTCTATGATCAACGGGTTAACGAAAATAAATCAGTTATTTGCAGAAAACAACCAGCCTGCAATAAAAATAGGTATCGGTTTAAGTACTGGCGACATGAATGTAGGTGATATGGGTTCGGTTTACCGTAAAGCCTATACAGTTCTTGGTGATACTGTTAATTTAGGTGCTAGAGTAGAAAGCTTGACCAAATTTTATGGCGTAGCTATTCTTGTTACAGAAGAGACAATGAAAAAATGCCCTCATATTTCATTTCGTTTAATAGATAAAGTGCAAGTTGTTGGTAAAACAGCCGCTGTACAGTTGTTTGAACCTATAAACTTTACAGATAAGCTCGATGAAGAGCAGTTAAATGAAGTTAAAAAGTCGCAGCAGGCCATGACGCTTTTTTATAATAAAAACTGGCCACAAGCACTTAGCTTATTTAAAGAACTACGCAGTACAACCGTATTTAGCCCCAACATTTATGCCATTTTTATTGAACGTATTAAGGGCACTGATTTGCAAACACTAGCTAAGGATTGGAATGGTGCCTTCAAACATACTCAAAAGTAGTAAACATATGCGACAGCACATTAAAGACAAAACAAATCTTCAGCACTTTATCGATATTAGCATTAGACTAACAACCGAAAAAAACTCGTCTAAGTTACTTGATGAAATACTGCAAGTTGTAATGTCGATAGCACATTCTGATGCTGGCAGCATTTACTCTATTACCCCAAACAAACAACTCAAGTTTGAAACGGTAATAAACAAGTCATTAAATCTTTATTTAGGTGGCACGTTAGGTGGTCCTGTTGATTTTCCTAATATAGATCTTTTTATTGATGGCAAACCAAATGACACTGCTATTGTTGCGCATTCTGTTAATACAGGGGAAGTGATTAACATTCCTGACGTGTATGATGCCTTGCCTTTTGATATGAGCGCTGCACGCAAAATGGATGCACGCACGGGTTATCGTTCTGAGTCCATGCTAACAATTCCTTTAAAAGATCATGAAGATGACATTATTGGCGTAATCCAGCTTATAAATGTAAAAGATGCGCAAAATAAAAACATTCCTTTTAGTGAAGAGCTCGTCACTCTAATTCGATCTTTTGCCTCTTTAGGCGCTATTTCGCTAACTAACTCAACACTAATTAAGGGAATGGAAGATCTCTTTTCGACCTTTGCTGAAACAATTGCGATGGCAATAGATGAAAAGTCTCCTCATACCGGTGGCCATTGTAAACGAGTGCCAGCACTCACGTTAATGCTAGCTGATGCCGTTAATGATATAAATAAAGGTCCTTTGGCTTCATTTTCGATGACTGAAGCTGACCGACATGAGCTTGATATAGCTGGCTGGTTACATGACTGTGGGAAAATAGCGACCCCCGATCACATCATGGAAAAGTCGACAAAACTAGAAACTATTTTTGATCGAATAAAATATGTAGATGCTAAATTTGAAATAATTAGCCGAGATTTAAAAATAGCGTATCAGCAAAAGATCATCTGTGCGATGAAGCTGCAAAAACCTATCGAAGTTCAACAATTTGAACGCCTACTTGATACCGAGCTTAAACAGTTGGCATTAGACCGTGCATTATTACAGCGTGTTAATGTAGGGGGCGAGTTTTTAGGTGATGCAGAACTTGAGCACATTGAACGCATTGCAAACAAATACCAACTCGTTATTAATGATATTAATACACCATTGCTCTCAGCTGATGAAGTTGAAAACTTAACAATACGAAGAGGCACGCTAACCGAAGCCGAACGTGAAGTAATGAAGCGTCATATGGATGTAACTAAAAATATTTTAGATGCCCTGCCGTTTCCTAAACACTTAAGCAATGTTACTGAATATGCTTTAGGTCATCATGAAAAACTTGATGGTACTGGTTACCCAAGAGGTTTAACCAAAGAGCAAATGTCGGTGCCTGCAAGGTTAATGGCTATTACGGATATTTTTGAAGCGCTATCTGCAGTAGACAGACCCTACAAAAAAGCAAAACCGGTCAGTGAGTGTTTATTTATTTTAGGGTCAATGGTTGCTAAAAACCATCTTGATGGTGATATTTTTGCTATTTTTATTGAGTCAGAGGTTTATAAAAATTATATCAACGAGTATGCAGATCCAGAGCAGTTAGATGAGATAGATTTTGATAATTTACCCGGTTACACACCTATAAGTTAGCACCTATAAGCCATGCCTTTATTCAAAATGCGCTTATTACAGTCTATAACTATTCAAACAAAAAAATGCCACCATACGGTGGCATTTACACACGGGGTTATTTCTACTTATAGAAATCCTTTTACTTTTTATTTGTTTTTTTATGTTGTTTTATTAACAAAAAATATGGCTCCAAAGGTAGCATTTAGTGCTCTGTGTAGCAACAGTAAAAGATAAAGTTCATATATCTGCCATATTAACGTCATAAAAAAGCGCGAAGTAAATTCGCGCTCATAAACTTAACGGGCGTTATATTTTAATACACACGTACTTTTCTTCTAAGTACTCATCAAGCCCTTGATGACCGCCTTCTCGGCCTAAACCAGATTGCTTAACACCACCAAATGGCGCTACTGGGTTTGATATAACACCTTCATTAACGCCGACCATACCAAATTCAAGCCCTTCACTAATTCGGTAGACTTGCTTAATGTTTTGACTGTAAAAGTAGGCTGCTAGGCCAAATGGTACATCGTTAGCAAGTGCAAGCACTTCACTTTCTTCATCAAAAGGAATAACCGTCAATACCGGACCAAATACCTCTTCGTGGTAAATATCCATTTTTGTGGTGACATTGTTTACTATTAATGGATTTTGAAAGCTGCCACCTAAGTCACTATTATCGCCAATCAGCGTCGCGCCTTTATCGAGTGCGTCTTGTACTAACTGCTGTACTTTCTCTTTGGCTTTAGGGTAAATAAGCGGACCAATATCAACCCCGTCTTCAAAACCATTTGCCACTTTTAACGCTGCAACCTTAGGCGTGATTTTTGACAGTACTTTGTCGAGAATATTACGTTGTATAAAAATACGGTTTGCAGCAACACATGCCTGCCCACTGTTTCTAAATTTAGCCGCCATTAGCCCTTCAACAGCTTCATCTAAGTCGGCATTATCAAAAATAACAAAAGGTGCATTACCGCCAAGCTCCATCGAGGTGCGCTTAATTGTGTCAGCACATTGCGATAGCAACTGCTTACCTACACCGGTAGAACCGGTAAATGTAAACTTACGCACAACTTCTGAGTCAGTCAGCATTTTACCTACTGTTTTGGCATCTTGAGAAACCATTACATTAAATGCACCTTTAACAAAACCAGCTTGATCAGCTAAGTAAGCAAGTGCGATAGCACAAAGTGGCGTGTGTTCAGAAGGTTTGAGTATAAAGCTACAGCCCGCAGCGTAGGCTGGCGCTACTTTACGAGTAACCATAGCAATAGGAAAGTTCCACGGCGTTATACCCGCTACAACACCGACAGGCTGCTTAAAGCTAGTTAAACGATGCGAGTCATCTGTTGGCGGAATTACATCTCCGTAACTACGTTTGGCTTCTTCTGCAAACCATTTGATAAAACCTGCACCGTAATCAATCTCACCAAGAGATTCTTTGAGTGGCTTGCCTTGCTCTTTGGTCATTAGCTCTGCAAGTGTTTGCTTGTGTTTTATTACTAGCTCATACCAGCGCATCAAGGTTTCGCTTCGCTCAGTGGCATTTGTCGTTTTTAACTTAACAAAAGCCCCTTGAGCTGCGGTTATTGCGCTATTTACACCCTGCTCGTCAATATCGCTTACTTCAACAATACTTTTTTCGGTAGCGGGATCGTTAACGCTAAAGCGCGTATCAGTTTTATAAAATTCGCCGTTAATAAATGAGTCAGAAAAAATAAGATTACTCAAAATAAACCTCCAAAATTACGTTTTAAGGTGTTAGCTTTTAATGCGTGGCATAGAGCCAAGGCTAACATTTTAGGATCTTTGCTCACGTGAGAAGCGCAGCTTCTATATTTATAACCTAGAGTTAAAACACATAACGCCAGCAAGCTTTGCGTCTACAAAATAACATACGAGCTTTGCTTGTCACGCCTACAATTCACAAACAAAAAAGCCGCTGTATCAAACAGCGGCTTTTAATATATACATCGTTAAAAACTAGTGCTCTTCATTAACGATATTGAGATTGTACTTAGGTATTTCAACCACTAGGTCTTCATCTCTTATAATTGCTTGGCAACCAAGGCGTGACTCAGGCTCTAAGCCCCATGCTTTATCTAGCATGTCGTCTTCTAGCTCATCACTTTCTTCAAGTGAGTCAAATCCTTCACGAATCACTAAGTGACACGTAGTACATGCACAAGACTTTTCACAAGCATGCGCAATGCTAATACCATTTTTAAGCGCAGCGTCGAGTACCGTTTGACCTGTAGGAGCTTCAATTGCAGCGCCGTCAGGACATAATTCAGGATGTGGAAGAAAAACAATTTGTGGCATTCTAATCTCTCTTAAATGTTGTCTACTGACTGCCCTGTAAGGGCCTTTTTAATTGATGCATCCATTCTACGCGATGCAAAGTCGCTACTCGCATTATCGACTTTTTCGATAGCTGCTTTAATTTCGCCAGGCTCTTGTGCATTTTCGCGCACTTTTACCAGTTCTGCAATTTCAGCGCGTAAGTTAGCTAGTTGCATATCGTCAAGTAATGCACCATCGGCTTCAAGTGATGCGTTAAGCGCTTCTATAACACGCAACGCTTCTACTTGTTGCTCTTTAAGCATACGCGCTTGCATGTCGCCTTTAGCGTTGCTCATTGATTCTTTTAGCATGTTAGCTACTTGGTCATCAGATAAACCAAACGAAGGCTTAACTTGAATCTCAGCTTGTACACCTGTTGATTTTTCCATAGCTGAAACACTTAATAGGCCATCAGCATCAACTTTAAAGGTTACACGAATATGCGCAGCGCCTGCCGCCATTGGTGGAATACCTTTTAAGCTAAACTTAGCAAGCGATCGACAATCATCAACAAGCTCACGCTCACCTTGCAGCACATGTAATGACATGGCTGTTTGACCGTCTTTAAACGTTGTAAATTCTTGTGCGCGTGCTACCGGAATCGTTGTATTACGCGGAATGATTTTTTCAACCAAACCACCCATCGTTTCAAGGCCTAGCGATAACGGTAATACATCAAGCAATAACATGTCAGAATCGGGCTTATTGCCAATTAACACGTCGGCTTGAAGCGCGGCACCTAAGGCTACAACACGATCAGGATCGATTGAAGTTAGCGGCTCTTTATCAAAAAAGCTTTGTACTTGGCTACGTACCAATGGCATACGGGTTGAACCGCCTACCATAATAACTTGCAGCACTTCTTCATTTTCAATGCCAGCATCTTTTACAGCACGACGACACGAGCGCAGCGTTTTTTTAATTAGTGGCATAGCCATTTCATCAAACGTTTCGCGCGTTACTTCAACGGTGTATTTTTGATCGTCAAACTCAAGGCCCACGTTTACTTTAGCGTATTGGCTTAATGCTTCTTTACACGCTTTTGCTTTATTGATAAATAAACGTAAAACTGAAGGTGATAATGCTGACACACCTGTTTGCTGCTTAAAGTAATCAACAAGGAGCGAATCAAAGTCATCGCCGCCGAGGCTAGAGTCGCCACCGGTTGCCATTACTTCAAACACACCTTGGTGTAATCTAAGTACTGATATATCGAACGTACCACCGCCTAAATCATAAACAGCAATAATACCTTCTTGGCCAGAGTCTAAACCATAAGCGACTGCTGCTGCTGTTGGTTCATTTAATAAACGTAGTACGTTAATACCAGCAAGCTCTGCGGCATCTTTAGTACTTTGGCGCTGTGCGTCATCAAAGTACGCTGGTACTGTGATTACAGCCCCTAAAATTTCTTGGTTGCCAAAACTTTGCTCAGCTCGTGCTTTTAATGCAGCTAAAATATGGCTTGATGCTTTAATTGGACTAATTTTACCTGCCGCAGTTTCTATTGCTAGCGCACCATTGTGCTCACAAAATTCATACGGTAGTTGCCCATAACTTTGCTCTATTTCAGCCTGAGTTTTACCTAAAAAACGCTTAACCGAAATAAGTGTGTTAGCAGGGTCTTGCGTTGCTGCTTGTGCAGCTTCTGCGCCAACAGTAATACCGCCTGCTTGATAACGAACAACCGACGGTAACATAGCCGCGCCAAGATCATCAGTTAACGTGCGGGCTTCGCCGCTTTGCACTGTTGCAACTAATGAATTAGTTGTACCAAGGTCAATACCAATTGCTAGTTTATGTTCGTGTGGTGCCGCGCTTTGCCCCGGCTCAGCAATTTGCAATAATGCCATAATGCTCTTTAAACTCGTGTTGCTCGCTTTGCAGCAAGTAATTAATCGTCAAATAAACTGTCTTCGATACGCTCTAGTTCTTCACGTAACTTATAAACAAACTTCAGTTTACGAATATTATCTGCGGCAAGTTGATATTGCTGCTCATCGTTACTTGCTAATTGCTCAGCAAGTTGTGCACTGTATTGCGCGTTTAATTGCTTAATTTGTTTTTCAAAATTTGCAATGGCGGTATCAGGATCGCTAGCTGATGTTAGCTCTTCAAGTTCTTCGCGAAGTTCCATTTGCTGCATTAAAAACATTGGATCTTGCAAGGTTTGCTGCTCTGCACGAATATCAACGCCTAGCTCGCTCAACATATATTCGGCACGTTTTACTGGGTGCTTTAACGTTTGTAGCGCATCGTTAATTTCGGCAGTGCTTTGCACAGCCATTAACTTATCGCGGCTGCTCGCATTCGCGTGGCGATCGGGATGTACAGTACGCTGTAATTCCAAGTAGTGCTTGTTAACCGTTGCTAAATCAATATTGTAATCAACGGGGACTGCAAATAATTCAAAGTAACGCATAACTTCAACCAATAATATTCAGAAATAACAAAGCCCTACATTAACTGGCAGGGCTTATTTATACTACAAAGATATTTAAAGCTTAAACGGTAAAGCTTTCGCCACAACCACACTCATCTGCTTGATTCGGGTTATTAAATTTAAACCCTTCATTTAAGCCTTCTTTAGTGTAGTCGAGCTCTGTGCCATCGATGTAAACTAAGCTTTTAGCGTCAACAATTAATGTGACACCTTTAGCCGCAAAAGTTTCATCGTCTTCGTTTAAATCGTCAACAAACTCAAGTACATAAGCAAGACCTGAACAGCCCGTCGTTTTAATGCCAACGCGCAGGCCTAAACCTTTACCGCGGTTTGCTAAAAATGATTGTACGCGGTTTGCTGCCGCATCTGTCAATGTCACTGCCATGAGTTTCTCTTCTTACTTCGCTTGTTTGCTTTTGTAGTCTGCAATTGCTGCTTGAATTGCGTCTTCGGCTAAAATTGAACAGTGAATTTTCACTGGTGGCAACTCAAGCTCTGCACTGATATCAGTGTTTTTAATTGTCGCTGCTTCGTCTAGCGTTTTGCCTTTAACCCACTCTGTTACAAGTGAAGATGAAGCAATTGCGCTACCACAACCGTAGGTTTTGAATTTTGCATCTTCAATAACGCCAGTGGCAGATACTTTAATTTGCAGTTTCATTACGTCACCACATGCTGGTGCGCCTACCATACCCGTTGCCACTGACGGATCGTTCTTATCTAGAGTACCTACGTTACGTGGGTTTTCTACGTGGTCGATTACTTTATCACTATAAGCCATTATTCTATCCTCATTACCTGCTAGGGTATGTGCTCACACTATTAGTGGTGAGCCCATTCAACTGAATCTAAATCAATACCTTCTTGATGCATCTCCCAAAGTGGAGACATCTCACGTAGGCGACCGATAGAGTTTTTCATTAATTCGACGGTGTAATCAATCTCTTCTTCGGTAGTAAAGCGACCAATACTAAAACGAATTGAGCTATGTGCTAATTCGTCGTTACGGCCAAGTGCACGTAATACATAAGAAGGCTCTAAGCTTGCAGATGTACAGGCTGAACCTGACGATACTGCAATGTCTTTTACTGCCATAAGTAACGACTCACCTTCAACAAAGTTAAAGCTGATGTTTACAATACCCGGTACTGATTGGTCTTGTGTGCCGTTAAAGTATACTTCGTCCATATCAGCCATAATGCCGTCGATTAAACGATTACGTAAGGCGCTGATGTGTGCGTGATCTTTTTCGAAATCTTGCTTAGCAATTTTAAACGCAGTACCCATACCCACTAATTGGTGAGTTGCTAGTGTACCAGAGCGCATACCGCGTTCATGTCCGCCACCGTGCATTTGCGCTTCAAGGCGAGCACGTGGTTTACGACGAACGTAAAGTGCACCAACACCTTTAGGGCCATACACTTTATGTGCAGAGAACGACATAAAATCAACTTTAAGCTGTTGCACGTCGATTAATACTTTGCCCGCGCTTTGCGCTGCATCTACGTGGAACATAATTTTACGTTCGCGACACATTTCGCCAATAGTCGCGATATCTTGAATCACACCTAGCTCGTTATTAACGTGCATGATGCTTACAAGTACTGTGTCGTCACGCATTGTGTCGGCAAGTTTTTGTAAATCAAGTAGGCCGTTTTCTTCAACGTCCATGTAAGTTACTTCAAAACCTTGGCGCTCAAGCTCACGACATGTGTCGATTACAGCTTTATGCTCAGTTTTAGCGGTAATAACGTGCTTACCTTTTTTCTTGTAAAACTGTGCTGCACCTTTAATAGCAAGGTTATTTGATTCTGTTGCACCCGATGTGAAAACAATTTCACGTGGGTCTGCATTAATTAAATCAGCAATATCTGTACGCGCTTGGTCAACAGCTTCTTCTGCTTGCCAACCAAAACGGTGTGAGCGTGACGCAGGATTACCAAACTTACCGTCCATTGTCAGGCACTGCATCATTTCTTTAGCAACACGTTCATCAACAGGCGTGGTCGCTGCGTAATCTAAATAAATCGGTAACTTCATTTCTCTCTCCGCTGCAGGTCAACCTTAAAGTTGACAGCTTACTTGAATGTTTTCCAACTGCTTAATTGCATTATTGATACTGTTATCTTGGCGCGATGCTATTTCTTTCACATCTGATTTTTCCACCAATTCAGCAAGGGTAATATTATTCAAAAATTCTTCTATGCGTGCGCTTAAGTCTGACCACAAATTATGTGTTAAACAACGCATACCACTCTGACAGCCGGTATCGGCACCTTGGCAACGTGTTGCATCGACCGATTCGTCTACGGCGCTAATAATATCGCCAACAGAGATAACGCTCGCTTCACGCCCTAGTAAATAACCACCACCAGGTCCACGAACAGAACTTACTAGGCCATTTTTACGTAAACGAGCAAATAATTGTTCAAGGTAAGACAAAGAAATTTCTTGTCTTTGTGAAATATCAGCAAGGGCTACAGGACCTACACCTGTGTGTAGTGCAACATCCAGCATAGCTGTAACGGCATATCTGCCTTTTGATGTTAACTTCATAACGCCCCCTGCACAAAAGAGTGCAAATTTTAATTACCAGAGTAAATTAGTCAAGTATTATCACTTGATAAAAATTTGATTTATAAACTCTTACTTTTTAAATTGTAGAGTTAACAAACTTTCAATACTTGACCTCTTTGGTCAAGTATTACAGCCATTGTAATTACCTGAGTATTTTAGTCAAGTATTAGCTAGTTATTTACCCATTGGTTTTTATAACTAATAGCTATACCTAAGTTACTTAGGGATAGACTTATTAATTGAAGTGAGAATACCGCGTAAAATATTCATTTCGGCATCTTCAGGGTGAGCTCGGTTAAATAAACGACGTAATTTAGTCATAACTAACCCAGGGTGCTGTTTGATAATAAAACCGGTTTTGAAAAGCGTCTCTTCAAGGTGCTCATAAAACAGTTCTGTTTGTTTTGAGCTTGGGTAAACTGCATCGTCTTCTTCAACCTTTTTAGGTTGTTGATTTAAAAACGCCATACGTGTTTCGTAACTAAGTGTTTGTACGGCCATAGCTAAATTAAGCGAGCTATACTCTGGATTAGCAGGAATACATACGTGGTAATTACAAAGCTGTAACTCTTCATTAGTTAAGCCACTGTTTTCACGACCAAATACTAGCGCTACAGGACCATTTACAGCTTCAGCAACGAGTTTTTCACCACATTCACGTGGTTCAACCATTGGCCACGAAAGCGTACGAGAACGCGCACTTGTGCCAATTGTTAATGTACAGTCAGCGATAGCTTCTTCAACAGTACCTACAATAACTGCATTGCCTAAAACATCAGTTGCGCCTGCAGCTAAAGCACTTGCTTGGCTGTCTATTTCACAAGCAGGATCAACTAAATAAAGCTTTGATAAACCCATGGTTTTCATGGCGCGAGCCGCCGAACCAATATTGCCCGAATGTGACGTGTTAACTAAAACAATGCGAATATCATCTAAGATCATTACTGTGCTACTTTGCTATGCCAAAAAATTGCGCAAATTCTAACATGAAAATGTAATAAGATCCTAGATTCAAAAGGCTAGATCCTAAGATCCAAGCCAATATAACGATTCTTACATGGGTAAATTGTCGCTGCAAGCAAAGCGTGACATACGCTGGATAGGCATATCAATAACTTACAAAAAACCTGCAACCATTAACTGACATAAAATACAACCATACAGTGACATAGTGGGTAGCATAGTTTATGCTCAATTAAACCAGCTCTCATTGCGTTGGCACAATTATTATTTTCCGATGCAAAATTTGACAGGTTGCTAGCTGGGCTACACAAAATTGCAGCCCATGCCTCCTTAGTAACTTCTAGACTTGAATTATCTTGATAACAGGCTCGCCATATTTTTCGAGATCGTTCTTTGTTAGCCCGCTGATAACAATTGTACTTTTCCTAAAGCCTCCTTGAGTGAGTAACAACCAAGAATTACTAGGTTTTTCAGAATAGCTGCAGCTCACATGACAATCAACATTCCCTGCAATAGTTATAAACGAACTTTTATTACCAAGCGAAGCAACCAACCTTATTTCCACACTCTGCATTATATCAAACAGCCTTCCAGAGTAAGGCTTTGGAGAACTTGATGAATCTGCATAACTTTCAGACACAACAATTCTGTTTTTATCACGACTCATGTGTCCTGAGGATAATGCTATAGGTCGTCCTTTGTAGCTATCGAAGTACTCATTAATTAGCTTTAGTGGCGCTCTAGGATTTATATTCCAGCTAACAGGTACCCTGATACTATACGTCCCACCTTTTTCCTGAGAAACTTCTAGATCTCCGGTAGATAAAGATATATTCGACTTTATTGTCTGTAAAAGCCCTTCCTTTATCTCTGCCTTAGCTTGCTCGAATTCAGAGCCACTTTTCATGGCTTTCGTCAACAATGAATTTTTTGATGAGGTCTGGGACGCTGGTGAACTAGTAATTAGTTTAGTGTTGCTACTACCCCTTTGGATTTTTGCCGTTTGCATGTTGCCTTCTTTTACTATCTTGGCATGCATAGTTTTAAGTGAGTTTATAATCTTGTCTTTTGTTTCAATGTCTTTTTCTAGTTTTGAAACCAAATTTTCAATTGAAGAGTGTGATTTTTTTACCTTGTCGAGATCCTGCTTTAGTTTCATACACACGGTGAGACTAACCAGAGCTATCAAACCGAAAATTCCGAGCAATAGCTTAGTCTCAAATGCAACGGGTTGTGGACTAGCCGTTTTGATTTCTACCGTTTCCCGCTGGCGCCGAGCAGCTGCCTCCCTCTCTTCTATGAAAAGCACCTTCTCAAGCCCCGTAGTGACTTCTTCCACCGTATTTTTAAATGCTGAGATGTCATCTATATCACCATCTTCGTGCACAACTTTATTTCTAACAGAAGCTATGTATCTCGCCTGTTTCAAAATATCAGCAGGAATACGGCTCTCCACCGAGGTTAGCAATTCATGAAGTCCTCTACCTTCAGCTTGAAATTGATCTTTAAGAATTTTTTCTATTTTCTTTGAGCCCATCACAGCAGCTTCAATTGTACTCATTATAGTCGTTCCTTCTGTTTAAACTGAGTAAGTTTAGGTATGCCCAATTTGTTTGTTAGCATTGATAAAAACCGGTCCAGATTATAAATATAATGAATATAAAAGTCGATGAGTTGGGCGTGTGGGCTTCAATATCAACAAGCTTTGGCGAGTATGATAGAAGCACGTGATAACTCAATGACCGCTTTGTTTTAGTTGAACTAACAGTTGTAAACCGACTATCAGCCAGTTACTTGAGATGCTATATTAAGTATAACTTTAGCAAGCTTAGAGATGTGTATGCCTAGCTATATTCAACTTAGTGCTAATCGTAAATTTGTAGAGATGCTCAGCGATAGAAAAATTAATTTAAACTCAAACCCTTTGGATGAAATTGAATTGATCCAGCGTGGCTTAGATATAAACTGTGTTGAGAAGTTTAGACTTGAGTTACGCTGGGATCTGCAATCGTTTACTAAGGCGATTGGTACAAATACAAAAGCTTTTGAACGCTATATAAAAGAACATAAACGTTTAAATGTAACCTTAAGTGAAAATATCGTTGAATTAGCTCATTTGGCATCGGCTTGTATTGATTACTTTGAGAGTGTTGAACGGTGGAACACATGGCTAAATACACGCTCTTTGCAATTTAGTTCAGAAATGCCTTTGACGTTTGTTAACACTATTGCCGGACGGGTGTTGATCAAAAAAACTGTAGACAGCCTCAACCATGGTTATAATGCTTGAATTAAAAAATCTCAGATGTTTTTTGATGTAGCTTGATATTAGAATCTTCGAGCTTACAGCGCAATACCACCAATATCATTAATTGGGGAACTTAATACTCTCTAAAAATAGAGTCTGTAATCTTAAATATATTTCTAATTCTTAAATTAAAAACCAGCCTTCTAACTTAAGGCTGGTTTTTAAACTTTTACTCACTGCCTTTCCGGCAGAATTACATTAACTTAAGCATCGAATCGATTATTTTTATCTTCAGCTGCCTATACGGCAG
Source organism: Pseudoalteromonas sp. SG43-3 (assembly GCF_014164385.1). Taxonomy (NCBI): domain Bacteria; kingdom Pseudomonadati; phylum Pseudomonadota; class Gammaproteobacteria; order Alteromonadales; family Pseudoalteromonadaceae; genus Pseudoalteromonas; species Pseudoalteromonas sp. SG43-3. The sequence goes on along the minus strand of NZ_JACJFC010000003.1, from coordinate 183,545 downwards.
GTCACAATAACCCGTGTTTGCTGGCGTATTGGCTTATATTCTCAGCTGCCTATACGGCAGGTCACTTGTATCCAGGACTACAACGCCTTTTGTATGCATTCTCAGCTGCCTATACGGCAGGTCACTATAAAGATAGCTAATCTTATTTATATAATTCATGTAATTAAAAAGCAAATTCAATTTTACCCATATTTTTATATGCTTACTCAGAGAGTTTTAGTATCAATGATTTATGATAACGTTATAAATAAAGGTTAATTACTTTCTATTAAGGATGATAAATCAGGAACCGTGCCTTTAAACTTTTCATTTGAGGCAAGCCCATAATTACTAAAAATAGGTTCTGCTTGGCAGCCGGCATCTTGCTTTTGAATATGCAAAATATAATCCTCTTGTGAGCTCTTACTAGTCATAGCGACTCTATGGAAAATATCAATCTCTCGGGGAGCTTCGACCTTTTTAGGATTAAAATCTTCACCTCTTGCTAAGGCTCTTTTTTGCAGGCGCTTTAATCTTCTTCTACTTTCACCTGTGAATATTTTTGCTACAGCCTGATTACGTATAAAACGTACTTCTTCGCAACTGTCAGGAACGGCTAAAACTTGGCTTACTTTAAAAAAGCCACAATCTTGCATGTCCACAAAATACGTCTGCTCTTTAAGGCTGTTTAAAATCTCCATGTCTTTATGAATAAAAGCAATTACATTGCCAATTGATGAATCAGACCACGCAGGAAACGTAACTCCTATTCCTTCAATATTATATTTCAAAATAAACCCATGCATGATAGAAATACAACGGCCAGTTAGCAGCGCTAGATTAGCTTGTTTAGGTAAAAAGTGGACTGTGAAGTAATACCTTTTCATAACTACGCCTTTTTAGCCTCTGCTTTTTTCTGGAACATTCCGCCCTTAATCAATACAGAAAATAAATAATAAATAGCTGGGTCTATATTTTCATTTTTATTAGTGATGCAATTTTTAAGGGCTGATAAATACCATTCAGTATTTTTGAAAATAGAATAAAAGTTCTGCTCAGAATTGGGAGGACGTCGGGCAATGCCTATTTCTTTATCTGCGCCAAACTCATGCACACGTAACCTTTTACTTGCATCCTCATCCCACCAATCATCAACTGACTGAAGCGCTGCACCTATTTTTACAGAATTAAAACTTACAGCGTAACGGCCATCTGCACATTTAGCTTTTACAAACTGTTTTGAGGCCTCTCCTTGCTTAACTTTATCGTTAAGGATTTGGCTTGGGTAAACCTCTTGGCAAAATGAAGCTTCTATTTTCGCGGTTATATCGGCACTCCAAAACACATTAGGATCAGTTAATGCGCTCTCAATTTCATTACTAAGCGCTTCCAATACTTTTAGATCATCAGAAGCCCACTTACTTTCCCAAGCTAACTTACGAGTGTTACCGATTAAATAACAACTGCCTTTGCTGGTTTTAATTTCAATTTGAGTGTTGCCGGTGTTTTGATTACGCCAAAGCCATGTACCTAACAAAATATTTCTGCAATAACGAGTCGCTAACTCTTTATAGCCCCCGCACTCTTTAAATGTTTTTGCCAACTCTTCTAATAAAGAGAAAACATCTGGGTCACTACAGCCTGAAGGAACCAATGAGTTAGCCTGAACTCTCAAAGAAAACCGACAAAATATATGCTCCACATTTGGAGGTACATAACACTCTTCTAGAGTTAATATATTATTATGTGTTAAGTCCTGAGGTGAGATGTTTTTTGGGGAAAACTGCGGGGTGAATGCTTCAGTAAAACCAGATTTAGGGCCTCGAACTTTATTAATATCAGCCTCTAGAGGAACAAAATCAGAGTCAGGCGTTTTATAAAAAAACACAGCTTTACCAGGGTAAAGCGAGCGATCATATTTTAATATATTACATAGTTCCATTAAGTATTTTCCGGTTAAACTTTTTTCATTAGCATAAACTTTTCTTGCGCATCTAGCATCCAAAAAGCGCTATTAAAATAGTTACCAATACCTTTTAGCCTAACACTAATGGCCGTTTCGTATTTCACCACTCCTATTGCTGGTTCAGCATAACAATGCAGTCTTTCAACCGCTCCAACTCTAGCCATCGGTTTAGTGAGTAACATATATCCCATCATAGATGGGCTTAGTTTAGAGTCACTATTTAATAATAAGAGTAGCTCATCTAAATCCTGTATTTTGTGCTCAGTTGGCATAACCCAACAACCGGATAAAGGGAGTCGCCTTAACTTTTCAAATAACTGATTTTCATTACTATATAAACAGCACCAATTTATATTTGAATTAAGCTCAGGCTGATGCATAACACCACCTGCAAAGTTAGATGGAAAATGCGCTTTCAAAATGTCAGGCTTACTATCTACTGCCTGTAAGTCATCTTCATAACCATCAATATGTATTATTAAATCAAATACCAAATCACAGTATTTGCCATCGATAATTCCTGGCCGCTTAAGCCTACTTTGCTGAGCGCCTTGAAGGCTCAGTTCAGGAAGCTTTTTTCCGACTACAGCAGAATAATTCCTAATAAACCAAGAAAAGGATGTGAACCGTACATTTGTTCCTAGCGCCTCATTAAGTTTTCTTTGGTAGCTGTGAATCATACCCCAAACAGCGGTTAAAGATGGAATACCTGAGCAGTAAGGGTTTGATAATGCTTGCGCATCAAACACGCGTATACCGCTTAAATGTAGATAACGATAATGTTCATCATCTTCTTCAACCAGTTCGTTTTTTTGATTTGTAAGATTAATAAGTAGCCATTGTAAAGCTGCTTTTAAAGGGCTCATTAATTTAGGATGAAAAGCATACCTTTGTGTCATACTCACACCGCCAAGCATTTCATTTAGTAACCTAAATAAAGGAATCGTTAGCGAAGGGAGTTCATTGTCGGGTAGCGATAGTATTTTATACTCTAGTCGCTCTGAAGCACTCTCAAGCTGTTCTAAGTCATACCCATTCTCAATAGCGTCCAAGCGCCATTCAAATACAGGTGAAAACCATTCTAAAAGCGTGTTTCTCAGCGCTTTAATATTTTTTACTTTTTGTTGTCTACGCTGTTTAAGAGCCAGCGCATTATTACTAAATATAATACCTTCTAAAGCTTTAATTAATTCCGGCTTTAATAGTGCCTCAACGTTAAATACTGTTTGCCCATTATTTAATTTAAATGCTCGTGAGTTACTTAAACCATGATATTTACTTCGTATATAAGGAGGGTAATTAAGCACATTAATAACACCACCTAAGGAAGCAGCTAACATACTGACAGCAGCAGGACGCGTAAACTCTACATTGCTAAATCGAGCTCGTTTATCAATTGCCGCCTGTTGAATTTTTGATTGAACAACATGGCTAATTACAGGCGTAACAGCTAAGTAACCATCATGATAAGGCATTCTAATTTGGCGAGAGTAGCGGTCAACAGAGTCGGGAACATCCTCTTCAGGCAATGAATTTTTAACGGTTACACATAAGCTTTTAAATGCCTTAACGGATAACCCAAGAGAGGTAAATGCGGATTTCCAGTTATCCGAGTTCGTAGCTAATACTTGTGCCAGCCAACTGACTTGATTTTGCCATTTAAAGTAACTAACAAATAATTTAGCTACATTTACCTTAGCAGAGTCATGTGACCAGCCATAGGCTTTAGGATAGTTAGCACTACTCAAAACATAAGAGTGCAGTGGTGGAGGCTCTACGACTAAATTTTGCTTACTGACTCTAATATCAGGGTACTTTAAATTATGAGTATGAAACCACGCTATTTCCTTAATACATTTATTAATATGGTCTTCACTTTTTAAAGCCTGTTTTGCTAGCTTTTTATCCAGCAAGTCATCAACTTGGTTTTTTCGATAAGTCAGGTTTAACAAAATAGTCAGAGCAACGGCTTCGCTGCCTGTTATATCAATCATTGCCGTATAAGGGCTAAAAGCACGACGTAATAATCTATCTCGCTCAGTGGTGTCTGTAATCTCTAGCAGTTCTTTTAAATGCATATACTCACCATGCCGACAAATACATTCTAGCTTTATCATTTCCAAAACTAGTTTTGTACTCTATAACATGCCTTAAAAAAAACGCGCCCTTATAAGGGTTGATCCTCTGGTTCATTTTATGACGAAATGCCGTTTGCAAAATACCATCTTGGTACAACCTATAAACCTGCTCTACTGAAGTACCTAATAAAGTTGCAGCCTCCAATACACTTACTAATAAGTCGGCTGCGTTGGGCTTTTTAGTTTTAGGGTTACTCTCAACCAAAGTAACTAAATAATCTAATAGAGCCCCATAAATAAAGTGATACTCTCTCTGCTTTTGAGTACTCGGGCAAGCCAAAATAGCATCCCCAAAAATAAACTTAAACTCAGTTTTATTAAACAGATCTATTAGCTTCATTTCTGCATTTTTACTTAGTTCATCAAGCTCTGTATTAAAAACTGCTGGCCATTTACTAAAATAGTTCACAGCATCATTTAAACAAAAGTTATCTGTTTGAGAATACCGCTCCTGATACCAAAGAAGCGCAGCAAAACGTTCTGTGAGCGTGGTATTGTTAAATAGCGGGTTACTATCGTTGCGCTCACCTTTATCCAGTAATTTATTTAAATGCTTAATACTTAATGTATTTGAAGGTGAGGAACGAGCGCAAGACAGCTCAAAACCGCATGAACAATGAGTAATTGACTCATTCTCGATATAGTTAATTGGAGCGCAGCAATCTGGGCAGTTATGTAGCAAAGCACACTGATGTTTAGTGCATGCATTTACCCACTTTATATGCCAACTTTGTTTTATATAAGCTTCTTCTGCAAGACATTGTGAGCATACCGGAATCGAATCAACAGCCCCCTCGGCGTGGTGACGAATAAACCTCAGGGGAATGTCTACGCCATTGTTATATAAAGCGACGGAGGAGTTAAAGTTAAAATCTGACTTTAGCAAAGCCAACTTTTGAAGCTCGTACCGAGGTAAATCTAGTAGCGTTTCAAGTAGCCCTAAAGCCCGCATTCTAAAGTGACTATTATGTTTGGCGTGGTATACGTTGAGCCTTTTTAAATCTATCGGGAATGCACCATGCGCCTCAAAATCAAGATCATGTAGCTCTTCGCGAATAGCTAAGCTCAACCCTTCATACGAGTCAAATAAATTCTCAGAAACGACCCGTAACAAGTAACTTTCCAACGATTCGTCAGAAAATGCCCGAGCCTTGGGAGAAAATAGAAAAGCCATCCAACACCTTAAAACTTAGTAATCCTAAGCTAAAAGATAAAGCCATCCCATTTAATATGCAAGCCACATCATAAATAATATTATTGTATAGCTGCCCTATATACTATTACTGATTCTTATTAGCTGTACGATTCATAGAGGTCGTTTCAATATACTATGACTCTATGAACAAAGAAATTAAACAACGTTTAAAGTGGATTGAGCTTTACGAAGAAACCAATAATGCGGGCCTAGTTTGTCGTCGGTGTGGAATTTCTAGACCCACTCTTCGAAAGTGGTACAAGCGATTCAAAGAGAAAGGACTAGACAGCCTACAGGACGTTTCTAGACGCCCGCACAGCTCCCCAAACTCTAAAATTAATAATCGAATTGAAGAGTGGATTCTTAAACTCAGAGAGATAGAAAACTTGGTGCCAGAAGAATTCAAAATGAGCTTCTTCGCGAGCATAATTTCAGCTATCGCTTGCTTCAATTCACAAAGAGCTGACCAAACATGAAGTAAAACCAATAGCTTTTCAGCGGAAGAAAAAAGACTTCATTCGATACCAAAGGCCTATTCCTAGTGAGCGAGTTCAGATGGATACATGTAAAATTGCACTAGGGATTTATCAATATACTGCTGTTGATGATTGCTCTAGATATCGCGTGTGGACGTTTTTAAGCGTAAAACGTCAGCCAATACTCTTACCTTCATCGATAAGGTAATAGAAGAAATGCCATTCCCGCTACAGCGAGTTTAAACGGATCTCAGAACGGAGTTTTTTGCTGAAAAAGTACAGCTCAAATTGATGGAGCATGGCATTAAATTTCGCCCCAATAAGCCAGGCTATCCTCGCTTAAATGGCAAAGTTGAAAGGTCACAAAGAACTGATAAAGAAGAGTTTTATTCGACCGTTAATTTGGATTTGGACGAACTCAAAAATGAAACGTTACCTAAGTGGCAGCATTACTATAATTGACAACGCGCTCACGGCTCATTCAAAGGTAAAACTTCAATGGATGTTGTATGTGAACGCCTTGAAAAAACACCGCTTTGGGAAGACGCTCACGCTAACTACGAAACTGAAAATGAACGCATTCAGTTATCGAATTATCAGCGTGATCTTCAACTACGAAAAGTGAAATGATGTCTATGAATCACACACTAGTTGGTTAGATAAGACTTAATATGATACTCATTCAATGAGGCCCACCAAACCATCACTAATTTACAAAAGACTAAATTTTAACAGCCTGTAAGCTTGTATTTGGCCATAGAAAGCTAGAGCTCTGTCAGGTACTTGGGAGCCAGTTACCAGTTAATGGGAGGCTCAAATTAAAGAAGATAAACAATCTAATAGATATATTTTTTTGACTGGCTTTTGTAATAGCTTGTCGCATGGAGCGTTTTTTAATTTATGAGTATCTCCACTTATAAGAACTTTTTTTATAGTAGGGAATTTTTTTTCTAGTGCTATCAAAATCTCAACACCTGTTACTTGTGGCATCAGGTGATCAACAACAATAATATCTAAATTAAGTAGTTCTGGGTGCTGAAACACTTGAGTACTATCTGATAATGTAAAGCATTCAAAAGCCGAACTTTTCAACATTCTTGCATACGCGTCTAAAATAAAAGGCTCATCGTCAATGAATAATACCTTAGCCATTAAAGCCTCTATAGTGTTTTATAATGTGATTAATTTGTATTTCCAATATAGGCCAATGAAGCGATATATCTAAAACCAAGCATTTGATTAATGAAATTTTTTTATTTTTAGCCGCTAAGTATAATTCGTCGCTCAATGAACTAAGTAATATCACGCCACAAAAACGGCACAAGCCACTTAAATTATGTGCACAATAGGATATTTCCTCTAAGTTGCCCACTAAAAAATATTTTTCGATAGATTCGATATTGTTCTTAGCAGAATAAGAAAAGTCAGATAAAGCAGACGTAATTGTTTCAACGCTATCATCGTCAAAAATTTCAATCAGATGTTTAAGATTTATTATCTTAGAGTCATATAATTTATCTTCCATTTAGATATTTACGCCTGTATTAGTGGCCGGTTACATGTTTGCGCCCACCATGCCGATAGCTTCCTTAGTAAAGCGAGTACTTGGTTTCGATTCTTTAAGTTAGCGGAAGCAATTTGAGCTATTAAGATTTCAAGTCTATCAAGACATATCTGGAATGCTTTTAAAAAATCAGGTCTATGATCATACTGCTTAATATTCTTTCCAATATATATTAAGTAATCGGCAGACTCACATACCCGACTTCGCGCATTTTCAATTGCAACATATCTCCGATTTTCAATAATCGAATTATAAAAATAACTTATTGTATAGGCTACTTTCTTTAAGCGACGATCTATTTGATGATGCCCTGTCGTAGCACTATCTGGCCACTCTAAAAAATCGCGATTTTTTACTGATATATCAGGTTGTTGTTTATCTACCTCTGGCTCTATATCTTTCTTGTTTGAACCTAAAACAATTGCTACACCACGGTGACTATATTCTTTAAAGGATTGATGGTTATCCGTAGCGCCCTTAATTTTCTCTAAATAGTACTCTGCGGGTTTTATAGTTCTCTCAGCCCGTTTATGCTCATGTATCTTTTCTGTTAATTTAACTGAAGAGATAGGTTTTACCAAAAAGTCATTTACATCAAATTTCACACATTGATGTATCAATTCTTTATATGAGTTTACAGAAAGAACAATAATTGGAATATCATGAGCTGTAAGGGTAAAACTACCAGACCTGATACGAGATAATAATTCTAAACCACTTTCTTTTTTTAACTCTATATCTGTAATTAATAAGTTTATTTCTTGTGTCTCCAATATATCAATAGCTGCTTTATAATCAAATGCCTTATACGCATTGAAGCCCGGGATTTTATAGGCAACACTATATAAAAAATTACATATTAAAGGTGCATCATCAACCACTAATATATTAAAATTATTAAGCAACATAATACGTCACCATTAAAATAGGAATCCTTTTATTTGTTTTCAAAATATAAAACCGCTTTTCAAACATAGACACATAAATTGCAAAGAAAATAAGTTCACCTTTTTTCAGTTTTGATTGATATAGGTAATTTAACTGTAAAGCAACTACCTGAACCTAGTTTACTTTTAACTTCAATTACACCTTGATGCTTATCAATAATACTTCTAGATAAAGCTAACCCAAGACCAGTACCTTTATGCTTTTCTTTCGTAGTAAAAAAAGGTTGGAAAATCAACTCTAATATACTTTGCTCTATACCAGGACCATTGTCTTCTATACTAAACCAAACCCACATATCATCATAACCGGTTGTAATTGTTATTTCTCCATTGTGTTCTATTTCTTGTACCGCATTTAATATTAAGTTTAAAACGACTTGGTTGATTTGAGAGGCTATACACCTAACTAAAGGTAAATCAGCAAAAGATGTATTAACCTTTGCTTTGTATTTTAACTCATTACCAAGAATATTTAACGTACTTTGAATTCCTAAATGGATATCAGCTTCTTCGAATTCTGCATCATCCAAGTATGAGAAATCTTTTAAATCATGAACGATTTCAATAACTCTTTTTAGCCCAGATTCAGATTGAGATAATAAAATGGGTAAATCTTTATTTATATAATCAAAATCATGTGCCAGCTTCAGTCTGTTAGTTTTCTCTATGGGTAATTCTTTACTTAATTGCTTAATTAGCATCATAAGGCTATTTATGTACTCATTTAAAGCGGATAAGTTTGAAGCGACATAGCCTATTGGGTTATTTATCTCATGTGCTACACCAGCCGCAAGCTGCCCTAGTGATGCTAGCTTTTCTGAGTGCATGAGCTGATCATTTAACTGTGCAACCTGTTTTCTTAGACGTTCCAGCTCACTCTGTTCTATTGACATTAATAGCCCCCTGATTACTTTTATTAAAAACGTTGCTTGTGCATACGAAAAGCAGATAAGATTTCTCTTTTAAGCTCTTCATCACTCCAAGGCTTAGTGAGAAATTTATAAATAGCACCTTTGTTAATCGCTTCTGTTACGGAGCGAAGATCAGTATAGCCAGATAAAATCATCCTAATTGTGTCAGGATACATTTCTTTCACTTCTTTAAAAAAATCAGTGCCACTCATTTCAGGCATTCTCTGATCTGAGACAATCACTTGTATATCGTGTAACGCAAGTAGATTAAATGCCTCTAAGGCACTATTACAAGTGAGAATATTTATTGGCTCTTTGCGTAAAACTCTTTTTAAAGAATGTAGTATGTTTTCTTCGTCATCTACAAGAAGCAAATTAGGTAAACAAGCTTTAGTTTCAAGGGCATGTATCGGAGAATATTGCTCTAAAAAAGATTCAAACTTATCTTTAGGTAACGGTTTGGAATAATAATAGCCCTGTAGTTCATCGCAGCCATACTTGTTTAGCAAATTCGCTTGCGATAACGTCTCGATCCCTTCCGCAACCACTTTTAAATTTAATTGGTGCCCCATCGCAATAATCGCACGGGTAATGGCTGTATCTTTTTGATCAGTTACTAGCTCTCGTATAAATGACTTGTCTATTTTTAGCTTATCAATCGGTAGGCGCTTTAAATAGTTTAAACTGGAATAACCAGTTCCAAAATCGTCGATAGCAATACTGATACCTAATTGCTTCAGGTGCTGTAGTTTATCTACAACTTGTTCAATGTTTTCTAATAATAGTGATTCGGTTAATTCTAACTCGAACCACTTAGGTTCTAATTTTGCTTGGTTCAATGTTGCTTCTAATTGCTCTACAAAGCTCACACGTTGAAATTGCAGTGAAGACAAGTTAACCGCCATTATAACCTTAGCCAAGCCTCGCTGTTGCAAAGAGCGGTTGTAATTGGAAGCTTCCTCAATCACCCATTGACCGATTTCAACGATTAACCCCATTTCCTCTGCTATTGGGATAAATTCATCAGGTCCAATAAACCCAAGTTCTGGGTGTTGCCACCGTAATAACGCTTCTATGCCTATAATATGCCCGTTGTCTGCTGCTACTTGTGGTTGGTAAAAGAGCTCAAATTCTTGATTTGCTACCGCTTGCTTTAGCATTGTTCTGAGACTGAGTCGTTTACTAAGAGTTTGTTCCATGCCAGATTCGTAAAACTGAATATTATTACGACCGACTTGTTTTGCTCTTTGCATAGCTAAATCAGCCCGTTTAATAAGCTCTATAGGCTCATGTATGCCCTCATCAAAAACACTAACACCAATACTTGCAGTTAACTCTAGTTCTTTACCACTTATTAAAAATGGTTCAGAGATTACACCAAGAACCCGTTCAGCCATAATTGTTAATTGATTAAGTTCATTTAAATCCGGAAGCATTAATATGAATTCATCTCCACCGACTCGAGCTAGTGTATCGCCTGAACGAATTTGTTTATTAATTTGTGCACTTACTTTACAGAGAACCTCATCACCAACTAAGTGCCCGAGACTGTCGTTAATTAATTTAAAGCCATCTAGGTTAATAAAGAGTATTGCAACTTTCTCTCTATGGCGTGAACTGATCTTGATACTTTGCGATAATCTGTCATGTAATAACTTTCGGTTGGGTAAGCCAGTTAATAAATCATGAAACGCATTAAAAGCAAGTTCATCTTCATAATTTTTTTGCCCACTTATATCAGTTTGAATACCAATATAATGAGTAATGACCCCATCATCATTAGGTACTGGTGATAAAAATAAACTATTCCAAAAGCCACTGCCATCTTTACGGTAATTCCTCAGTACTACGCTAACTTCCTGTTCTGCCGCGATAGCATTACGAATTTGCTTAGTAACCATCTCGTCCCGCTCTTTACCTTGTAGGAAGCGACAGTTTTTACCTTCAATCTCTGCTTGGCTATAGCCCGTGAGTTTCTCGAATCCATAATTAACATAGCTTATAGGCATATCTTTTTGGGTAATATCACTGATGATGACTCCATTTGAGCTTGCATCAACCGCTCTTTTAAACAACTTAAGTTGTTTTTCTATTTTTAAGCGCTCAGTGATATCTTTAGCAATACCAATAACACCAACTACTCTGCCATTAACCCAGGTGGGGATTATTGTTATGTTTAATTCGTGTTGCGAGCCATTACTACTTACTATACTCGCTTCAAAGCTTTCCGAATTACCAGTTAAAGCATTCTTAAAGTATTTCGTAACCCGAGATAGATGTTCTTCAACAATAACATCAGCAAAGTGAATGTGTTGTAAATCAGTTAACGGCCACTGTAATAATTCACAGCCTGATCTGTTCATTGCTGTAAAACAACCTTGCTGGTCTAAAATATAAACCGGATCAGGATTAAACTGATACAACGAGCGAAAGCGTTGCTCGCTTTCTGACAATAAACGCTTTTGCTCTGTACGCTCTATTGCATTAGCAGCATAGCGGCAGCAACTGCTTAATAACTCCAGCTCTTCCGAATTCGGCGCTCTACTCTCTTTGCAGTAAAGCGCAAATGTGCCTAGTATCTTATGTTCTCTTGTTACCATTGGTAATGACCAACAGGCCAATAGTTGTTCAGTTAAAACAGCCTCTGCGTAACCCTGCCAACTTTTATCACTGCTAATATCTTTTGTAATTACTAACTTAGTATTAAAAGCTGCTGTACCACATGAAACCACATTATCATCTATATCGATATTAGCTAACGCTGAATGAAATTGCTTACTAAATGAGGGCGCTGAGGCAATCTTTAGTTTCTGACCAACTTTGAGCATCACACATGCCTTAACCGCCGGATAATGAATTTGCGCCATTAAGCATATTCTCTTTAATATTTCGTCAAGTGGGGCATCGACCGAAATCAGGTGTAAAATTTGCTGCTGCGCTTTTTGATAGCTTTCTGCTTTAATTAATTCACTGATATCTCTCCCTGCGGCATACAATGTTTGCATGCTAGCCACATATTGTGCTGACCACATTAAATGCACCTCATCACCACTTTTGCGAATATACCGATTCCGAAATTGCTTAGTATGTTGCCCTTCAATGATGTTTTGAGTTTCATGCTCAGTGGCTTGATGATCACCTGGATGCACAAAATCCATAAACATCCTGCCATTAAGTTCCTCTGCGGTATAACCTAATATTGTATAACTGGAATGACTGGCCTCTAAAATCCTTCCATCCCCATCAACAATAAGTAATAGATCGGCTGAATTTTCCATAAACTTCATATGATGTGTTTTCAATTTTTTTTGTAAACTAAGGCTTTTGCGGAGTTTTCGGTTTCCGGAAATTAAACGCGTCTTATGCATATGAATTTGTTGCTGATACTGTTGAGATAGCAATGCTAAAAAGCAAGCTAACCATCCAGCAATTAATATCAATCCTGCTTCCTGCTGGACATAGTTAGGTCGAATATCAAAATCTTGATACAAAGATAACTGCCATCTCATTTCACTTTGCGAATTGTGAAGGTTGTTCTTACTTAATAAAAAGTATTGTCGCGTAGGGTCAAGCTGACTTACTAAAAGTTCTTGACTATTTTCATGGGCTAAAGTGACGGCATAACCTCTGGGTACAATTCGAGGAATTATTGACTGCATCAGTTGTTTGAAGTTTATTCCTGCAACTATGACAGATAACTCATGCGTGTTAGGCTGACGTAGTCGTAGAGTAAAGAAAGTATGATCTATTCGATTGTCATAATAAAAATAAGCGTTTTCGTCATTCTCGTTATCACGTTGTTCTGGCCACAAAATTGATTTAGTAGCAACATAGTCGTCGTACCATTTTTTAATAGCTATAGTTTGTGCTGCGGAGTAGTGCAAATTTCCTGAACTGTTTAAAATAGAAATATAGTCAAGATAGCTAAAATCACGTAAGTAGGTCTTAAAATCTAAATTCAACTGTTTTGTAGGGTAAATAAAATCACTTCCAGTAATACGATCGCTTAACCTTTGCATCAAGCTTTTCTGTTCTTTTATAGTTTGTTCTGTTTGTTGCTGAATTTTTGATAAAGTTTCCTTGGCTACTTTTCCATTAGCATCTTCTATTTGATGCATAAAATCTAACCACAGCAAAAATGTGAAAGTTGCAAGTAGTAGTACAAGCCAACTGCCTAAACTACGACTATGAGCTTTAATATCAAAGAGAGAAGCCATTGGTATAATCAACCCAGCAGCAGCACTAAAAAGGAGAAAAATAGAAGTGTTTGAGGATTCATAAGGAGTTGTACTAAATTGCAAACTACCTAAAGAGCCAGAGTTAACAGAGAATAAAGATATGACTACAACTACCAGAATACTAAAACTGATCACACTGCACTTTCTAAAAAAAGGACTTTGCTTTTTATAGGCACTAAGCAAACCAATTAAGACCAGAACCCAACAGAAGAACTGTAGCCAAGGCATGGTAAAGTTTGAAATTAATTTATTTGTATAACTAAGTGCGCTAATAAACAATATAGTAGCCATAATACCAAGGCTAAACGTAAAGAGGATATTTCTTTTTTGTACAATAGAAATCAGTGACACAGCAGTTAAGGCTAGTAAGAGCATAGTATTAATAGGTAAGGAAGTGCTAAAATCACTGTCACTAAGGTGCTGAAATTTATTAATTCCTAGAAATGGAATGCTGACAAATAAAAAAGTCAAGCTAGTCCAAAATAAACTATACATTAACGAAGCATATTGCTCCTTTTTCAACCTAAACTTCATAAAATTCCATATTAATAGTTATAATATATCCAACAAAATTCTGAGCTTACCCTGTTAAAATTATGTCAAAGATATTATTTTTGAACGCCTGTTGATTTTACATAGCAAAGGTAATAATTGCCATTGCTCAATTTTAAAAAATTAACCGTTACTTCACTTTCATCCACACGTCTCCACTTAGTTATTGGTCTTCTGAATCAGCCTTGGTTTATTTTAAAACTCTGTGCTTGCTCAAATATTTCTTTGTACACTTCATCGCGGCTAATTGGTGGGTATTTAAATTTAGCCAGTATTAAAATCAGCTCTACTTTTAAAGCTGATTTAATATCGTCGCGGTGGTTCCAATCTACAAATTTTACCTTGTCGTCTACAATTACTTTTACCGCTTGAGCGAGCTCAATGAGCTTATCTTCGGGGTAGTCAAAGTCGTATTTAACCGCGAGTGCTTTTAAGGCGTCGTAAAAGCCTTTTTCTTCAATATCAATGCCTAGCTCGTCGCCGGCGTTCATTTCGTCGCGTACGCTGTAAATCATATCAACCATGCTTTCTGAAAAATCATTAAGTACGCTACTTACCAGTACGTCATCTTCTTTTCGTTCGTTGTAGCGCTGTACCAGCGATTCAAAACGTTTAGTAAAGTCGATACCTTGAGTTTGGTTCACTTTTTTAAGCTCGCCTATGGCTTTAGCTAGCATTTGTTGCAGTATTTTTATTTTGGTATTGGGGAGTTTTATTTTTTCTATTTTAGCAATGTAGTCGTCATTAAAAATGTCGATTTCGCCGCCGTCTTCATTACCGAGTTTAAATACTTCTTCTACGCCGTCGCTTTGCAGGGCTTCGCTTATCATTTCACGTACTTTGGCGTTCATTTGCGCGGTATCGGGCGCTTCACCTTTGGTTAGTTTGTAAATAATAGAGCGAATGGCAAGGTAAAAGTGAATGTGGTTACGCTCGTTTTCGTTAATTTTTTCACTGCCACAACATACATCGTAAGCGGCTTTTAAGCGCTTAACTAAATCCATAAAACGCTTTTGGCGTTTTTCGGTAATTAGTGCAAACTCGGCAGCGTGGTTTAAGCAGTTTAGCTGGGCTACGGCTTCACTGGTAAAATACGGGCTGCTGTCGAATTTATGAAATAGCTCTGCAAGTAGCGCTAAATGGTTTTTGACTTCAATAACCGAGGCAGTAATGTCTTCAAAGTTGGTTTCGTCTGTTTTTGAATACTGCGCAAGGGCCTTGTTCATTTCAGATTTAATACCAATGTAGTCAACTACTAGGCCTTTATCTTTGCCTTCAAACTGGCGGTTAACCCGAGAAATAGTTTGTATTAAGCTGTGCTTTTGCAGTGGCTTATCTATGTACATGGTATCTAAAAATGGCACATCAAAACCGGTTAGCCACATATCGACCACTATGGCTATTTTAAAGTTTGAGTTTTTGTTTTTAAATTGTTTATCAAGCTCTTTACGTTCGTCTTTACTGCCAAGTAAATTATATAAGCGTTCAACGTCGTCTTTACCACGGGTCATCACCATTTTTACTTTTTCAGAGGGGGCGGCAATACGGCCTTCGCTAATGGCGCGCTTTCGCTCGGTATCTGATAGCTTTTGCGCGTCATCAGTATCTACTACATCAAACCAATGTGGGCATAGTTCTTCTAGTTCTTGATACAGCTGATAGGCAATACCTCGCGAGCTACACACAAACATCGCCTTTCCTGCGACCGTAGAGCCTTCCTCAACGCGTTTTTCATAATGTTCAACAAAGTCCCTTGCTAACACTTTAATGCGGTCAGGATCGCCTAGAATGCTATTCATGTTAGCGGTGGCTTTTTTACTGTCTTCTATTTGCAGCTCGTTACTGCCTGCATCGGCGCATTCTTTGTAATAAGCTTCAATTTCAGCCAGCTTGCTATTGTTTAAACACACCTTAGCGGCGCGGCCTTCGTAAACAATGCGTACGGTTATTTCATCTTTAACCGACTCAGTCATGGTGTACGAGTCAACTACTTCACCAAACACGTCCAGCGTGGCGTCTACTGGCGTGCCAGTAAAACCAACATAGGTAGCGTTTGGCAGTGAGTCGTGCAGGTACTTTGCAAAACCGAAGGTCTTTTTCACCCCCTTTTCTGTAATGGTAATTTTTTGATCAAGATTTACTTGGCTACGATGCGCCTCATCAGAGATACAGATAACGTTAGTGCGATCGGTTAATAACTGAGTGTCTTCGGTAAATTTATGGATGGTCGTTAAAAATACACCGCCACTGTTACGGCCCTCTAATAACTCGCGTAAGTGAGTACGGCTGGTAACAGTTTTTACCGTGTCATCACCAATGTAGGTTTTAGCATTACCAAACTGCTGAGAAAGCTGATCGTCTAAATCGGTTCGGTCGGTAATTAAAATAATGGTTGGGCTTTTAAGTTCAACGCTTTTCATCAACAAGCGTGTTAAAAATTGCATGGTGTAACTTTTGCCGCACCCTGTTGCGCCAAAGTAGGTACCGCCTTTACCATCACCTTGTGGTTTTAAATGCCGTTTTATATTTTCGAATAGCTTATTAGCCGCATAATATTGCGGGTAACGCGGCACAATTTTTATCTCTTTTTTGCCAGCGTTTTTATTATCAGAATCGGGGAAGAACACAAAATTGCGCATTACATCGCGCAGGCGAGCTTTATCAAACAAGCCCTGCAATAAAGTATGTAACGAGTTAATACCCTCCTGCGCTGTCAGCTCTTGCCCCGTTACTTTTCCCCACGAGTAAAAAAACTGATAAGGCGCAAATAAGTTACCCATTTTATTGTTTACGCCATCGCTTATAACGCACAAGGTATTAAACACAAATAACTGCGGAATAGCGCGCCTGTACCGCACCGTTAACTGCTCATACGCTTCAAAAATAGGGGCTTGTTCGCGTATTGCGCTTTTAAATTCAAACACCACCAATGGCAAGCCATTTACATATAAAATGCCATCGGGAATACGCAGTTCAATGTTGTCGTAACTTGTGGGGCTTTCTATTTCTAACTGAGTAACAAAACGGTAAATGTTATCGTCTTGTAGGTAAGTAACGCTTGCTTCACTTACTTTATCTAAAGCGGCCATAGCACTGCCTGCTATTAGGCTACTTTTTAAACCTTGCTCAACGTTGTCGTAATCAAGCAGCTGAATATACAAATCTTTTTGCGCTGCGTTGCCTGCCACCATGCCTCGCTCGCGTGTAAGTACTTCCCGTTTAAGTAAGAATCCATCACTCAGCCACTTACAAAAAGTTTTATTACTCTCATATAAATCACTGGCAGGCAGCTTTTCAAGCTTTGCAATAATTGAATCGACTTCGCCCGTTGTAATATTATTTTCAGCGTAGCGCTTGGTTAAAAAAGCACGTAAGTCGTCTTTAATTAATACGTCGCTATTATCACGGCTCAGCTCACCGCCTAGTAGATGCGGGTAGCCTTGCTCGCCTAATAGCTCAACCACCGCTTGTTCTAATTTGGCTTCAGTAAATTTCATCAAACATCCTTATTCTTTTTATTTTGGCCTTTAACGCTCAGCTAAGGTTATTAATTAACCACTTCTTCATCAATGGTTACATCGGGTATTTGTAGTTCACCAGAGATGAGCTTGGGTAATAAAGTGTCGCGGAGTTTAGTTAAACTTGTTGTCTCACTTCCAAGTGTATCCATTTTGAAAAATATATTTTCTACACTACCTTTAAAACTACTTAAAACGGTTTTATTAGGAACCAAAAAAGGCATCGCTTTAATTATTTTAGAATTAACAGCTGTAGCAATAGAGGAAGTACTGCCTAAAGACCCATAATCAAAGCATTTTAAATATAGATAAACATACTCTTTACTCATTGAATGTTTAGGGTTTACGAAGTGAGCAATGGCCTCATTTGTTGTTAAATCACATTTAGTTATACAAACACGCCCAAGTGTTAACTTAAAGCTAAGAATAACTGAATCTTTAGGCACAACTTTAACATTAAACTTAGAAATTGATTCTGAAGTTAGATACTCACTACTATCTCCAATGAAAGTTTTATTTCCGCCCATATCTTTTATAGAAACCCAAACTTTATTGTTTAAAGGGTTATCGCTGAACCATTCTTTTTGTTTTCTAGGAGGTGTTTTTCCGATAGCAATATCTGCTACTTTATCAGCTTTATCTACACTCCAGCCCTTTGGTACCCAGCCTAGTTGTTCGTTGTGTTCGAACTCATTAGGGAAGTGGGCGTGGGTGTTGGCGTGTTGCGCTAATATTTTAGGGTTGGCGCTCACGTTTGCTTTAACGGGTGTTTCAGCGGTTTTACCTAATATTTGCACTGCTGCTTGTGTTGCTTCTTTTGTTGGTGAGAGTGCTTGCAATTCGTGAGCGAGCGCACTGAGTGAGGTTTTTATTTCGGCCGCATTTTCTAAGCTGTCCAGTGCCGCTAAGCGGCGCTGTGCTTTTTGTATTAACTCGTCAGGCAGACTAGTTTCAAGGTTTTCTAACTTAAAATCAGCGCTAGCAAGGAGATTGTCGAACACCGGATCAAAATCAACAAACCAGCTTTTAAATAACGCCTGCACCATTTGTTCTAGGGTTTGGTTGGTTTTTTGGTTTAGGGTCAATTTACTAACATAATCCATATACACTTTAACAATATAATCTTGCATTGACCTTTCAGGTAGCTCTATTTCTAGATTTCTTACCGCTTCTTTTGTAATGGTTTTAGTTACTGAGCCATTTGCAAAACTTTTCACATAATCTTCATTGAGTTTTAAATACAAATATACAAAAGTAGAATTAGCTTTATCTTCGTCAATTCTTAGCAAAAATAGATTCATCGCAAGTGAGACTGGACAATTAAGATCAGGCATCAAATAGCTACTACCTGCGTTAGCTATTTTATTCATTATAATATCGCCCGCCTTAACTTTTGATTTTTCTAGAAAGTTATAAGCATGTTCAGAAATATATTTTAGATTAGAGTCAAAATTATTTTGTTCGAAGTTTGTAGTCCTTATCATTACTGCATAATCAGGCTCATCAAACAACTCTACATTTTCTTTAAGCTTTTTATACGCTCCGTTCGCATGATAATCTGTCAATAGAGAAAGTAAGTTCCCTAATTTAACTTTACTCCCCATAGCCAAGCGCCTCCAAGTTTTTACGAATCGCTTTATCAAGCGCATCGCTTTGGCTCATTTGGTTGTAAAGGGTTTGGCTTAGCTCAGTCATTTTAGTCTCGAACGAGATACCATCATCTACAATATCGGCAGCGCCTACATAGCGCCCTGGGGTCAGTACGTAGTCGTTTGCTTTTATATCGGCAAGGGTGGCTGATTTACAGTAACCGGCGATATCTGCGTATTCTTGTTCTTGATTTGTGGTTAGCTCTTCGCCGCGCCAAAGGTGGTAGGTTTCGGTTATTTTTGCTATGTCGTCGTTGGTGAGTTCTTTTAAAGTACGGTTAACCATAGAGCCCATTTCGCGGGCATCTATAAATAGCGTTTCGCCTTGGCGGTCGCGGCGCTTTAGTAGGCCTTTTTCGTTATTGCCGCGTTTGTCTTTACTTATAAACCATAAACACACCGGAATTTGCGTGGTGTAAAACAGCTGCCCTGGTAGGGCTATCATACAATCGACTAAATCGTTTTCGATTATTTTTTGGCGAATATCGCCCTCGCCACTGGTGTTAGAGCTCATAGAACCATTAGCCAGTACAAAGCCTGCGGTGCCATGCTCGCTAAGTTTTGAGATCATATGCATGATCCACGCATAGTTAGCATTACCGGTAGGCGGTGTTGGGTAACCGGCCCAGCGGGCATCGTCGACTAGTTCATTATCGGCGCGCCACTGTTTTTGGTTAAACGGTGGGTTTGCCATTATGTAATCGGCTTTTAGGTCTGGGTGTTGGTCTTTAAAAAACGTATCGCCTGCTATATCGCCCAAGTTGCCCGAAATACCGCGTACAGCTAAGTTCATTTTAGCCAGTTTATAGGTGGTGTTGGTGTACTCTTGCCCATAAATAGACACATTTTTTTGGTTACCATTATGGCTATTTATAAATTTAAGCGATTGCACAAACATACCGCCCGAGCCACAACATGGGTCGTAAATTTTACCTTCGAACGGTTCTATCATATCGGCTATTAGGGTAACAATTGACTTAGGCGTATAGAACTCGCCCCCGCCTTTACCTTCAGATGCGGCGAACTTACCTAAAAAGTATTCGTAAACACGGCCAACTAAGTCTTCTTCTGTTTTTTCGTTTTGGTTGGCAATGGTGTCGATATTATTAATGGTATCGATTAACGCAGAGAGCTTACTCACATCAAGCCCTAAGCGAGAAAAGTAGTTATCGGGCAATGCGCCCGCGAGTGATTTATTGTTTTTTTCAACCGCGTGCAGTGCGGTATCTATTTTAACGGCAATATCGCCTTGCTTGGCGTTGGCTTGAATATACGACCAGCGTGCGTCTTCTGGCAGGTAAAACACGTTATCCATCGCGTAAAAGTCGACCATGTCGATGTATTCATCACCGTACTCGGCAATAATGGCTTTTTTACGCCCTTCAAACTTATCACTAATAAATTTAAGAAAGATTAAGCTTAAAACAATGTGCTTGTATTCGGCTGACTCAACACTCCCGCGCAGTTTATTGGCGGCATCCCAAAGGGATTCTTCAAACCCGACTTGTGTTTTTTTTGTGGCTTTTTTTGTTGCAGGCTTTTTTGATGCAGCGTCCATGTGGTCTCTCTTTGCAAGAATATCAATATAAATTATTGGCTTATCATACCGCAAAGGTCGTGGATTTCTGAGTGTTAATTAGTAATAAATTGGTATTAACAAAGAAGTATAAAATAATTTTAAAAAAGTATGTTTGTTAAAAAACGACTACTGTAAATCAGGCATATATTTACGCCCGATTATACGTATACTTTACTGCTCTAGTAGCTTAATTAGCTTACGCTTACCTTCTTCATCTAGCTTTTCGATTAAACACGCTAGAGTTGCGCTTTCTTCTGACTCACAAAAAAAGTAATTTACGGGAACGTTTAGCTCGCTCGCTAGCTTTTTTAAAGTAGCTAGGTCGGGCATGTGTCGACCTGTTTCGTAATGGTTCATTCTGCCGCTGGCTGAACTTGGATCCATCCCTATATTAACACCTAACTCTTTTTGGCTTATTTTCATTCGCTTTCGAGCCTCTTTAAGACGCTCTGTAAAAAAGGATTTAACCTGCACCGTTGCTTCATCTTGGTAACTCTCACATTTAAATGATTGTCTAGTTTTTACATGAGCATGTATACTTAGGAATCCTAAGTTTATGGTGAGTAGTAAGGTTTAGCAATGAGTAAAAAAGCGAATATGAATGTATTTTTACATTTTCTTTTGGTAATCAAGCAGATGAATAATTTCACTGTGACGCAAGCTAAAGATGCTTTGTTGCGTGAACAATCTGAGTTTACTGATCCAGTAGAAACCCGAAAGTTTGTATATCGCCAATTAACTCGCAATGTTGCAAATGGGCTTTTAAGACGAACCAATAAATTAAATAAGGGAGCTAAAGAGGTTATATATTCAACAACAGAGCTTTTTTCAAGTTTAGAAATCGTTCCTACTTCAAGGCGAGGCAAAGTAAAACAAATAGATACTGCAAATATTGGCGCTCCTGATATTTCGGCCGAAACAGTTAAAGTTATTGAGTACCAAGAAGAACTTAAAAAAGATTTATTAACATACGAGATTGATTTAAATACTGTACTTGAAGAAGCTAAAGAGTATCAGCGCCTTTCTGCACGCTACCCTAAGCTGCAAGTACAGTTGCAGCTGCATCACACTCAAGCAAAGGAAAAGTCGATTAAATTACTTGGCAAAATAAATGCTTTGCAGACTTTATTGGGTAATAAAATAACAGAAAAACAACCATGTTAAGAGGTTGGCAAGCAGCCTGCTTATCGGCAGTTAAAAAGCATTACTCTCAAAACCATAAACACTTTTTTTGTTTAGCTACACCAGGGGCTGGTAAAACCGTGTTGGCGGCAGAAGTGGCAGCGTATTTATTTGAAACTAAGCAAATAGACTTTGTGATTTGTTTTTCACCCTCTAGCGAGGTGGCTAATGGTATTAGAAAGACGTTTGCTAAACGGTTAAATTGTAATTTTGACGGTGTTATTGGCTCAGTTGGTTGTTCGTATACTTATCAAAATATGCGCTTTTTTAATGACGACTATTGGAAGTTATTAAAGAACAACCGTGTGTTAGTGGTGTTTGATGAAATACACCACTGTGCTGGTTCAAGCATTGAGGATGCCAATGTATGGGGGCAAGATATTGTTAAAAATATTCAACAGCAAGCCGCTTTCACGTTAGCTTTAACAGGCACACCTTGGCGCTCTGACCTTCTCCCAATTGCGCTGGCGACTTATAGCGACCCTGATAATAAAATAATATGTAATTACACTTACTCGCTGCAACAGGCGGTTAATGATGGCGTTTGCCGTAACCCCAAAATTGTTTTAATTGATAATGAAGAGATTTCGGTAACAACAGCAAAACAGGAAACTAAAACCTATAACTCATTAAAGTCTTTGCTAAAAGACCCATCGATTTCTTACCAAGATCTAATTAAGCACGAAGCTGTAATTAATTATATTGTTGCTCAAGGAGTAAGTAAGCTCGCCACTATTAGACAGCAGAATAGCAATGCCGCAGGGTTAATTGTTGCCTCTTCTGTTGAGCATGCAGAGCAGATAGTGATAGTTCTTATAGAGATTTTCCATCAATCAGCAACCATAGTTACTTACAAAGAAAGCGATGCAGGCGAGAGAATCCGTCTTTTTCGCTTTAGCAACACACAATGGATTGTAAGCGTTGGAATGGTGTCGGAAGGTACTGACATACCAAGACTCCAAGTGTGCTGCCATTTAAGCAGAGTTAAAACCGAGCTTTATTTTAGGCAGGTACTTGGCCGTATATTAAGAGTAAACAGTTCCCCCAACCAAGAAGCTTGGCTATTCACCCTAGCCGAAGAAACACTAAGCACTTTTGCAAATAGAATTGACCAAGAGCTACCTGACACTTGTGTACTAATAAGAAATAACGCCATAGCGAATGAATGTTTTAGAGCAGAGACTCATAAAAAGACAAGCTCCACTAGGCCCGATAGTCAACCGATTGCGGAAATTGATGATTTATTATTTTCATGGGGCTTAAGTGAATCAAATCAGCTGAAAACTGAACCTCAAGAAGCAAGTTTTTTACAAGCCTTTGGTGGGTTTAGAGAGCGGGTAATAGAGACATTTTTAGTAGGGTAATTTGGAGTGATTCACATCAGTTCAGAGAGTTTTAATTATTAAGCTTAGGTTTCATCTGGCAAGCCGCTATGAGCGAGAAGCCGACAGTCGGGTAAACTCGTTTTTGGACAGGAATAAGTTAGGGCGTATATTTTCTATAATCCAAATAGTGAAATTGAGCACCCTCGACAAAGAAAATGTCACCCATTTCATGTTGATAATTCCTTTGCGATATCTGCATAAGTGTTAGCAGTCTTAACTACTTAATAAAGCCTCCCATTGCCGATAAACTCCTCTCATCTTTTCAGAGGAGAATAACAATGAGAATATTTAACAAGCAAACAGTGCATGAGTTTTTGCATGTATTAACCATCATCTTTCCACTGACCCTTGTCATCCCAAAAATGATGTTGCCACTACTTGAAGTAATGTCATTATCAGCGATATCTCCTTTAGCAACCCTGCTAATCGATATCGTCATAGTTAGCTTGGCAGTGTTTATCTTTCTTCCTGCACTAAACAAATTGACCAGCAAGCTATTTGCTTAAATCAAACGGCATCCCAGTAACATGGGGTGCCGTATTTTTTTGTCAGAAAATCGATAACCACTCGTACTTTAGGTGCTAAGTTATCAGTCTCAAGATATAAAGCATTAATAGTCTGAGTTTCTGAGGTAGTTGAGACTTTATGGTCTATCATAATCGGAAGTAGTTTCCCTATTTTTAATTCTTCGCCAATTAACCAGGTTGGAAACATTACAATTCCTGCGCCACCTACGGCACTCGATACCAAGGTTTCTGCGTTATTACTGTATAACGAACCTGTCACATCAAAAGGCGCAAGTTCCTCTTTACCAATAAACCAGCGTTGTAAACCCTTTGTGCCTTTAAAAACCAAGCAATTATGCCCTTCAAGTTGCTCAGCCGTCTCAGGCATACCATGTAACTTTATATATTCAGGGCTCGCTGCCATCACGTATTGTTGTACACCGAACCGTTTCATTCGCATTGAAGAATTCTGCAATACACCAATGCGTATCAATAAATCGATGCTTTCTTGGGCTGGGTCAACAAAGCTGTCTGTTTGATGAATTTCCACCTTAAGAAGCGGGTATTTGTCTAATAATTCAGGAATATAGGGAGCAATATGTAAACGGCCAAACGCCACGGGAGCACTTATTTTAATGGTGCCACGGGGCGAATCAGCTTTCTGCTCTATCTGCTCCGCCACTAGTTCATACTGGCGTATGATCTCAGTACAGTGCTTAACAAAAACTACGCCCTCCTCTGTCAGCGAGATGGCTCTTGTATGACGGTGCAGTAATTTGCTTCCCACTTTATTTTCCAGTTGCGCCATTTTTCTAGACACCGACGAAGGCGTCATATCTTGACGTCGTGCGACTTCAGAAAAATTACCAAACTGATTGGTCATCAAAAACAGTTTAATTTCGAGAAGCGATACATCGTAGTTCATAAGCACCTTCGGTGATTTCTATCATTAAAGCGTAAATACTAGATATAAAAAAGACAAGCTATATGAATAACCTGCCTTGATAATTTACTTGATTAAAGAATAGCAATATCTCGTGTTGAGATATACGTCATTCCAATTTTAATGATTAAACAACATTTTCTTCAATGTGCGGTCTTTCTTAACCAAATGATGGTATAAAGCCGCTAAAACATGACCCAAAATTAATAGCCAAACGAGCCAATGTCCAAGCACATCTTTATGTATAAAATCAATCGGTTTTTCAAAATCGATAAAGTTAACTTCCATCCCTTGTGCAATGAAATGAGTGAATACCCACGTATCTGGAAATTGGGTAATATCAAAAAGAAAGAAAAACTCAGTAGCAACGCCTGTTCCTAAGTAACCCGTTATCGGTGTAACTATCATAATTGCGTAAAGTACATAGTGCCCAATTTTAGCTAATTTATGTTCCAATGGTGTTCCTGGTTCCTCTGATGGCTGGGTATTTAGCAGTCGCCATATAATTCTTAATAATACGAAAACTCCAATAGATATACCAAAAGACAAATGCAGCTGTAACGCACTCCAGTTTTCCGGTGTTTTTACATTTGTAAACCAATGCCTATAATAAACGCTAATGTAGGCACCTAGAAATAAAAAGGCAGTAAGCCAGTGAAGTGTTTTAGTAATTAAGTCATAATTATCATTACTATTTTTTAAGTTCATATTTACATTCTCTAATAACAATATCTTTCCGGCATTTTGATAACCTACATAGATAATTTACTTGGTTATAGTGCTGTAATATCAACAGTTGAGACAAAAATAGCATCTTCAGTAAACAGTTGGAATTGTTCGATAACTTTCGACATTACGTCTGTTTGAATATCTGCTAAAAATGCATCTTCGCAGTGAATTTTAATCACTTCAAAAAAGTCCCATGGGGATGCTTTTTGTTCACCGAAAAGCCCCATTCCTTTAAATACTTCAAATGAACCCACACTATTAAGTTTATTCACGGTTGGTAAGTCGATCTCTTTTGCCCATTGCTGGTACTCAGATTCTTTTACACCGTCTTTAAGATTAAAAAAGACAATTATAGTCTTAGCTTTTTGATTCACTGTGGTTTTCCTGTTGTTTGTTCGATAAGTAGATACAGATTAATGAGCAAGCGATGCATAACATAGCCGCAAGGCGCCAATAATTAAGTTCGATCGGCGTATTGCCTAGCCACCCTCGGGTATCGATAACTAAGCTCATCACCATTTGTCCAAATATCGTTGCCACCGTCGCTGTAGCTACGCCCACTTTTGGTACAGCTGACACCATCATGACCATATAGGCGATGCCAAATAGCGCACCAGTTAATTGCCATTTGGGGACAGTTAGAAGGCTCGCCTCATAACTTGGTTCAAAGAAAAAGATAAGCAACATGGTTATCACAGTGCCAACCGCAAAGGTGAGCAATGAACTGTGGATCACCCCAACTTTAGCGCCGAGCTGACCATTAATAGCTGCCTGTGAACTCAGCGCCATCCCAGAGATGATGGCGAGTAACATCAATCCCATCATGAAAACGCTCCCAAGTAAGTAAATATCAACGCCATAATAACAAACAACATTCCTGTTATTTTCAAGCGATTAATAGGTTGCTTAGAGATACCAAACCAGCCAAAGTAGTCAATGGCAAAGCTCTTTCCTACTTGCCCTGCAAGCACACCAATCATGGTCATCGCAACACCTAAAGTGGGTGTTGCCAATGTCAATACCACTACATAGATTGGACCGAGCAAACCGCCCGTCAATTGCCAACGAGGGATTGAGCGCCAACCTTGCTTTTTATTCTTAGTAGTGAAAATACTGATCAACCACAGTAAAGCAGTACCAACGCCAAAGATACTTAACGTTGCCCACAAATGCCCAACTTGGTTGCCCAATGGCCCAAGTAAGCCGGCCTCAAAAGACAGGCCCATCCCGGCCAATACCACCAGTAATATAACTATGATATTCATCGTGGATCGAACAGTGAAACTGACGTTGAACGCTCATAAGCTTTACCATTAGGGTAGGAAACCAACTCTAGTTGCATTCCCCATGGCGCCACGAAATATACCCAACTCTCTCCTTCAGTTGGACCATCCGTCATTACGTTCGGAGAGCCTAATACTTCAATGCCTTGAGCTTTCAAATAAGCAACAGCACTGTCCATATTTTCAACATAGAATGCCATGTGATGACCGCCGATATCAGCATTATTCGGCGTGGTTTTACTGCGATGTATATTGTCAGCATATTCAAAAATTTCTAGGTTTATGCTGTTAGCACTCATCACTGCAATTTTTTTGATCTCAGCGCGAGGATTTACATTTAAATGCTCCGCCAACCAATTATCATCTGACATAAAAGGACCGAATTCATAAGCAAGTTCAAAATCAAAGTGTGTACTGAAAAACGCAATCGCTTCATCAAGATTTGGAACCGTAAAGCCGATGTGGTCTGGTTTTTTAAGTCCTGGAATAGCCATTAGATACCTCCTCGTTCATGACGTAATTCGTTTAGTGCGCCCATTGTGGCCGCGCCTTTGTTAAAGCCTGTATACACAGAAGCAAATATAATTAGTTCTTCAATTTCTTCATAAGTCGCACCTTGTTTTAATGCCATATCAACATGAGCGCCAAATGGATTACCTGCTCCATTTACATTCAATGCCATTTGGTCGATAACGATGGTAATTAATGTTTTTGTTTTTTGGTCAATCAGTGGCATTGCAAATGCCTCTCCAGCAACACGAGCGGTTAAATCACCCCAAGCCGGATTAATTAATTTAAGGTTAGTAATAAGTGCTTGGTCATCTAACACAGCGTTTTTAAATTTAGTTGTCATCATTATTTTCTCAACATTAAGTTTGTTATTTTTTCGTCTAAGCGAATGAGGTGAATTATAGTGAAAATGAAGTTTTGAAAAACTATCCATTCTGAATATTACTTATGCAAAAAATGCACAGATAAGGGGGTATTTATCTATATATGTGAATAGCACTAGTACGCTCAATAACACCTTCGAAGTCTTCTGTTTGAAGATAGAAGAGGAAAAGACCAATACGTGAAAAATCAACTTTGTGACACTCTTGACGCTCTTTCATTTCAAACATTTCGACATCAAGCCCGCCGCTCGTTACTAGGTGTGCAATGTTAAATCCTTTAAAAGCCTTCACCAAAAACAGCCACACACATTCTACCAATGACTTTTTCACACTCTTCTTTTACTTTGCTGTTACCCATTATAATTTTTAGGATAAGCTCTTTAGTATGGCAATGGTAATTTTTAGTAATGAAATATTACTACTTAGTATTCGCCGTATAAATGCCAATGCTATTCGATAGATTTAAAGCCATCGAGATAAAGTTATCTTTCAGCGAACGATTGAACATAAAGGTGATATCTCGATGAGATAATTTTGCGCCATGTTGAGGAAGGTTGAGTTCAGTATAAACTGGCCTGAAAGAGCTATTTCTCGTATGAAAAAATCTATAACAAATTACTGTGAACAGATTTTTAATGAATAAATGTACTAAGTAAATTTTTGGGCCGAAACGAGCCGCGCTTGACTGACCGCTTATGGCACTTTGGAGAGGTTCGACTAGAGCCAAGAGCAGAGGGTCGATCATAATCATTTTTGGACAGTTTCGTTTTAGAACTAGTGCTCCATAGTGTATCTGTTAGATTAGGAAAAGTAGGTTGCTCCCTTGGGCGTTTGTTAAAACTACGCTAGGTTAGGTGTCTAACATATCCCATTCGTCGCCAAGAACCCAACGTAAGGCTGATAATTTGCCATTTATCATACCCCATTCAAAGTCTGACCACGGACCGGTGTCCTCATACTTACTTTCGACTTTTTGTGCAGATTTAATTGCACCCTCTAGGATATGTTCATGTATGACAGCACTTCCGTACCGTTCGGTACCCTCCGGCACAACTTCAATTTCACCATGTTCGATCTGCCACATCCTATTCTGGTGTCTGTTGTACCAAACTTTATCCACCAACTCGTCCATTACATCAAGAATTTCTCGTAAGCCACGAGTTTCTTCAGTGTAATCGTACTCAAACTCGATCTCAGCCAACACATCCTCATCAATGATGTTCAAAGCTGATGCAAGATTATTGAAATAATGAACATTTTCACGATTAAAAATATCGTCGAAGTCTTCATGTGGTTTTCTATGGTCTTTGGCTGAAAAATCATTGTGATTGTGAGTGATAAAGAAGCAGCTATCAGTAGCATCAACATCAAGCGAAAACTCATAAAACTGCTCGATAATAACAGCGTCTGCAACCGAGTTTTTACTGATATGAAATGGGGCTTTTTTATCCAAGCCACGTTGAACCGCTGCAACTTTTGAACGCTCACTAATATTAATTAGCTCCGCAGACTGGATTAGTTTTTCGACTCTGTTGATTGTGCTGTAATTGGCATCTGTTAATAAAGGCAATCGTGCATTTATGTCATTTAGCACTTCGAGCGTTTGCTCTTGGTTTGCACTAGCGAACTCACTTACCACAGCTTTTACTTGTTTAAACTCTTGAGACAATCGTCTTGCAGTCTTGTTTGCAACATCTTCTTTATTTCTCTCGTATTCTTCAGCAACCAAGTCTGTAACAACCAGTTTCACCACATCGGTTTCGACTAGCTCTTCCAAAGCTGAAACCAAAGCAAGATCTTGCTTTTTCGTTGAAATATCAAGAAATACGCAAGTATCAAGACATATATAATTCATATAACCTCAAATGATGAACTTTTTTAGTAGAGTTAACGCCTCAATCAGAGGCAATAAAACAGCTGGCTAAAATTAGCGACGAAGGAGCAAAATCCAGCTACTTTTTGTCCTTTGAATGACTTGTTAGTTGCCAAATTCTTGCTCAGCCTGATTATAGCTATCATACAATTTTTTAACTCTATCAGTGAGTTGCATTCCTCCCTTGGTGGATCTATCAGTCCAATAATACCCTTCAAGCTCATACACGGGTGAGCCATGAATTTCTAGTGCAAACGACCCATGGTGAATTTCACTTCGTTTCCCTTGTAACTCTATTTTGGGTTCGTTTCGATAAACTCCAACAAGCTTGAATAAATCGTCATCTTCTTGTTGTTCAATACTATGAGCGACTAAAATAGATCGAGACTCTTTAGTCATTAAACGTACGCTTAGAAAAGTCAAAGTTTGTCTAACGACGGCGTAACCGTAAATAGGAGGAGTTTCCTCTCCTGTTTCGGGGTTTATCCAACTGCTTTTCAATTCTACTTTCCACGTGCCCCTAATATCTGGCCGTTTTACATACCAGCCCTTAAAGATTTTCCATGACCACATGTACTTATTAAAAAGGGTAACAAAAATCGCAATTACGCCAACAACCGTGCCGAAAGGTTTTAGAAAGTCAGCATTTAGTACAGGCATGCCTTGAAACCAGAGAGCCAATAGCCAGACAATTATGGTGAGACCTACAAATGACGAAATATGAAGTCTAGTTAGCATTATTCATACCCCACATAATCCCATGCATCACTTATAAACTGATGAGCTCCTTGACGAGTCCAAGGCTGCGAAGAGCGGAATAGATATTTTAGTTCACTAACTTCACCCCACTCACTACATTTTTGATCATTCATAGTATTATTGAATAGTTCAGCAAGAACAGCTCTAACCATTGGCTTGAAAGATTGGTAGCCAAAACATTCATTTGATGCGTTAAACACCAAACATTCAACTAAAAAACTTGGCGTATCTTCAGCAGATTTTATTTTTTTACTTGCCATTTCATTGCAAAGGGTTTTGAGTATTCTTACGACTCGCTTGTATCTTCTAGATGTAGCGTCATTCTTTGCCACTCCATTTTGATAATGCTGTTCAGGCCAATTTCTCACTCTAGGAGGAGTGTAATCATCAGGAATCATTTCAACTCCTGATAAGTAATGAGTTACGGATGTATACCTGCGATGTTCGAAAAATGCAGCTACGTCTGACTCAACTCTATACGTATTCTCTTTGATATCGAATGATTTGCTTCCTCTTGATACAGCTTCTCTACCAAACCTAGAAACAAGAGCTTCTTCAAGCTCATTCTTGAATAATGCATAAGTATAAACGCCGTCACTAAAACTCTTATTTAATTCGGCTTTAACATTATCATCGGGGTATACAGGGAAAAATGTATCAAAACAAACAACACCAATATCAACATCGCTATCTTTTCTAACATTGACACGATTTCGATAAGAGCCTTGTGTAAAAACTTTAATATTTCGATTTCTTAACTTTTCACTATCATGAATTGCTTGTCTAATTTGGCGCTCCGCATTCTCCGCTCGCTCCTGTTCTGTTTTGCTTGGCCCTTGCGACCAAGTTGTAAAAACAGATTCCCAATCCCTGTTCATAAATACTCCATACTACGATGATTTGGCAACTAACAGTGCCTTTTCTGCAGGCGATGTATTTATAAAATTTTCATAAAATACAGACGCCATAGAAGTAACATATTGTTCTATATGTGTATTACATCCTTCCACTCACAAATTGCAGAACATGCCTGTATAATCACAATTGCTCAACTAGGCTCATAATCTGTTATTAGTATATGTAGGTCAAGAGTTGACATGAGAAAGTGGTCAGGAATCCTGAGCTAAACAATTTTGGGGCAGAAATGAGTTAAACCGGAAGGGCAGCTTATGGCATTAAGTCGAACTTCGGCAAAGAGCGATTACCGGTCATTGAGATAGGCTAAATGTAATGGTTAACTGATTGATAAAAGTGCTCTTTGCTCATATATTCATGAAAATAAGCGACGGGCGTATATTGTTCTATTTAACTTTACTTTAAAGTTTTAAAAAAACTTAGTGATAGTAATATCTTAGGTTATTTGTTAAAACTATATAAATAGTTAAATGAGCGTTAAGTCGGCAGAAATATGCTGCAGAGCGCGGCGTTAAAGCTCAAAGATGCACTGACACACCATAAACAGGAGGGAACCATGTTTAAAATTACTGGGCTTGATAAACTGCAGAAAGATCTAAAAAATGCAGAGCAAGCATTGAATGAACTAGATGGAGAGTTGGGCGTCGTTAACTTTGATCCTCATGATCCTGCCAGTATTGAGGCTGCCATCCAATCAGTTAGCCAAATTATTGATAACCGCATTGAACCTTATGCCAGTAGCCCTATCGTCGATTCGCTCACCGAACAAATGAAAGAAAGCTATAGAGAAACGATTCTTCAAAAGGCCGCTGAGGCCAGATTGCAACCTGACGAGAATTAGTGATGACCCAAGATATTTTCGGAGAAATTAACAACGCAATCCTAGACTTACAGAACTCGCAGTTGCAGACTTATGAACGCCCATTGAAAAAGCTAGGGCAATTGTTACGGCATACCGACCTTGAACCTTACAATGAGGAACTGACGGAAGAAGTTGACTTCGACGCTTTCATTGCTGAAAGCGAAAAAACTGGGGGCAGCATGGTCGGGAGTGCCCAACTTGCTTGGCCAGATGACCTCAAAAAAACGATGGGTTTAACATTGCTTCTTATAGATAAACTGGCTAATGACCCACGTTACGCTATCAACTTTAGTCATCATTTCTTCTACTCTGGAAATAAAATCATCGCTGGTATCCATGCGCTCACTGGGCAACTCATTATTCCCTTTGCGCGTGATTACAAGAACTATGTTCAATCGAAGGGGAGTATTGAAACTGTGTTGAAGCAACCAGTCTCACGAAAGGTGTTTATCGTTCATGGGCACGACAATGGTGCTCGGGAAACTGTGGCTCGTTTTCTGGAACGCATTGGTTTGGAGGCCGTTATTCTCCATGAACAGGCTAATCAAGGGAGAACAATTATCGAAAAAGTCGTTGCAAACAGCGATGTTGGGTTTGCGGTAGTCCTTCTCACACCGGATGATGAGGGCCGTGTAAAAGGAGGGGCACTTGAGCCTCGAGCTCGTCAAAATGTATTATTGGAACTGGGTTACTTCATTGGCCGCTTGGGCCGAGAAAAAGTATGTGCTCTCAAACGTGGTACGTTAGAAATACCTAGTGATTTCGCGGGTGTTGTATGGGAAACAATGGACAGTAGTGGCGGCTGGAAACAGGCTCTCGCGCGTGAACTTGAAGCGGCTGGGCACAGTATAGATTGGAACAAAGCAATGCGCGCTTGATGTGCGCACACCACAATCGAAGGCCCACTATTGCGGTTATTAAATTGGCGAGAATTTAATTGAGAAAGGATAGGAAGGCTATGGAATCGCGTCTTGCTTTTTCCACTTTCTTTTTGAATGATGTGGCACATATGCAACTGTCAGGCTTGATTTAATCACACGAAGCTAATCTGATGACTTATCCGTTTGAATCTCCGCTTTAACACCTTTAATCAGGCTAGGCTGGTTCGATTTACTTTACTATTGCAAACACTCGATCTGTGAGCATATCTTCTGGGTCTAATGCATTTGGGTTATAAGATGAGTTTTTGATTACCTCATAAATTTCAATATCTTTAATGTCTTGTTTAAAAGGATTTTTTGATTTTAGTTTTTCCTTATCATTAAAAAAATCAAACTTGTCATAAGCAGTAATAAAATGTTTATTTTCAAGATACTCATTACAACTTAGTGCTAATTTTAAAGCCTCCAACAGTAGATGTTTAAGAGCTCGATTCTCACCTCGACATGCAGCAAACAACGCTATTGTGGTATTTTTACTTTCAAGCTTAGGAGGTACATCAAATGGCATTTTCTTAGCTAATCCCATCAAATATTGGCGAAAGTACTTGCTGTCATTTTTTAGGCTGAAGTATTCAAGTTTTCTTTTTCTAACTAAGCGAGAAGCCCATTGAGGTTCTTCAGCTATTTTTGCAGCCCAAGGCATACCAACCAGTACTATTGGCACTTTGGCTTCTTCACTAATAAACTTTAACCCATTTGCAATTTGTTGTCGTTCTTGTACGCTTTTAAACTCTATTAACTCCTGAAACTCATTAATGATGAGTAGCTCTACTTGAGCTTTAATTAAGCTCTCTACAAGCTTTTTAGTAAGGTCTGTTTTGTAGCCTCGCTTTTTAATTTGACTACTTCCAAATAGCTCCAGATCTGCCAGCATTTGGACTAAAGTAGCATCTAAGCCTTTCCCCCTAGATATACGACTTACTAAGACTGGCATAGTGTTTCGACTATAATTCTGTGTAGCTAGAACTCTTTTTTTGTAGTGATTAATGGTATGACTTTTTCCAACACCTGTATCACCAATTAATAGCATACACTGTTGGTCTGACTGAAATTTACGGTTTAATCTTAATTCATCAAAGTCATTAAAAATTGTTTTAATTTGCGGGTGCATAACGATGCAATCGCTAAAGTTCCGTAACTTCTCTATCTGTATCTCTGTTAAGGCATTCATTCAAATGCCTCTAAGTCATCAGCCCAGTCGTCAGAATTATCGTTACTTATATGTTTTTGCACAGGGGCTGCACTTTCTTCAGAGACCTTAATAGTGCTCGTTCCTGTATTACTTACATCAGCTATTTGAGCTCGCTTTTTAACAGCTGTTATCTTAGCTTTAGTTTTTGATTCAATGAAAACTTCTTGCTCTTGCTTTACTCGCTCATGAATAGCCATGCGTGCTTTCGCTAAGCCCAAACTATCTTTAGATTCCCGTATGACTTCCCTGTTAATTTTTTTTATTGTTTTATGCTCATAGATACTTAAACCATCCGTATAACCGGTAGGATCTGTACACGGTACTTCTAGATAACTTTCTAACTCTTCTAAATAAACATAAATTTTTGAGATGTCATCAGGATCGACTTTAATCAGTTTTTTTACAGTTTCTTTTGTTTGCGGATAATGTTTACGATAATCAGCCAAAGCTGTTGAGTCATACATTAACTCTTGATATTTAAACCCATTTCTTGTTAACGTTCTTGAGTCTGAGATGCGCATTAACATTGAAAAACGCGTTTCCTCCTCTTCATTCATGGTCAATGGGGGATATGCATCAAACCCTTGTTGCCAACGTTTAATTGGGATTCGAGTTTCACGTGAATTACTGTCTTGATGATACACATCCGCGATCCAGCGGTGAAATTCTTCAACAAAAGTTGAGAAGCGCATAATTGCATCTTTCTCAGGTTTATACTCTTCTTTTTCTAAAATATTTGAAAATGTCTTTCCTGGTAATTCAGGTAAGAAATATTCATTCATCACCCCAAAAAAACGCTCTATAAAGGGTTTTAGCCAAGGCTTGCGCACAGGGTTATATTGGATATTTATTCCTGCTGACTGACAAGCATGCTCTAAGTTTTTAGACCAAAACTCAGCACCATTATCTACAACTAAATTTTCAAATTTACCAAAGCAAGGCCAATCATTTTGTAGTTCTATATTCAGAGCATCAAAAGACTTTGGTTTAATCGCATGAGTAATAGCCTTAGCAGCAGATACGTAGGAAGGGGATTTATAACTAAGATGAAAACCAAGAACACAGCCACTAAATACATCAATAAGTAATGTTAGGTAAGGTCTTCCTATGGGAATAAGTAACTCATCATCAAGTAGGATTAAATCAAGTGGTGTATGATCAATCTCTACACGCTCTAATATTCTTGTCGGGGGTACGTGCGCAGCGCAGTAAGCAAACCATTGGTCTGCTTTAAATTTACCATGCCTTGCGACCGCGACCGCATATGGGGGTATTGCTTTGATTCTTTTATTAAACGCATTGTAGGATATTATTGGAATCTTGCCTTCGACAATACTCTCATTTTCAATAACAATAAGGTCTTTATAGTACTGATATGCAGTTGCTATAGTAGGTCTTTTAGCATCTAAAAATCGTTCTAATGCTTTATCAAAAAATTTATCATCCCCTTTTATACGGTTAGTTCTGTTTCCCATTTTGTGGTTTTTATCAGCAAGGGAGGCTATATCACCGTTGCTTTCGATATATTTTTTGCGCCAACGAGCAACAGTTCGCCAATTTGGCCGAACTACGTCACCTCCTTTAAAAAGCTCATCTAAAATAGGATCTAAATTTCGTTGGGTCCAGCCGCGTGAAAGTTTTTTATCTATAGTGCTAATTAGCTTATACCTTTGTAGTGCTTGGTTTTTAAAGGTATCTGAAAAGGTATCCAAATCACGCTGGATTAAGTTGGCATCATCTAATTTGACGTATTGTGTGGGCGTTTGTGGCTTTAATGGCACTAGTGATTCATCAAATTCATTAAAAAAGTCAGTCATGGTGTAGCCCATAATGTTGGATTATTAGTTAAATCATCACACCCTAGATCAGCCTTAACCAACCCTTTATGCATGAGCCCAAATAAAAAAGATCGTGTTTCACCAATTGGTATCCCAACCTGAGAGCTTATATCATTTAGCTTGATTACCCCTGATTTATGAATAAAACTGAGCAACTCGTTTTGAATGCCGCTGATACCATAAACACCTGAGTAGCGGTGTAATAACTTTAAGTTGTTTAATATTGGATTTACCCTAATTTGCCTATCAGTTACTAAAACAAGATCAATCCCCAATTTTAATGATGCAGCTCTTTTGGCAGCAAATTCAGCTCTAAATAGTGGAGAAGCAATTTTAGAATAGGGCTTATATTCGTGGTATTTTTGGGTTTTATCTGTATATGAAATCAGTGCATCTGGTGTGTAAGGTAAGCTTTTACCCATAAACTTATATTTAAAGCCTTCAGGCTGACTCCCAAAACTCTCTATCAAGTCGTTATATTCATGATGAAAACATGCATCAAACTCTAATGAGCTCTCACACATAACTACACTACTAACTTTAGTGCTCGCAAATTTAAATACATTTTTATTTGGAGATGGCTTTCTTAAGTTGCGTATATACATAAGTAAATTTTTATTATTTGAGTACACATACTATACAAATAAAAAGCCACTATGTCACACTATGGTTTAATTAATTCTTAAAGAATTGATTATAATGGAATTTATTTTTAGCATCATTTTTAATAAGGGGCTTTATGTCAGAGTATGACTTTAATTATGTCAAGGTATGGTTGTATTATGTCAAACTATGGTTGCAGCGACATAAATTCTAGGGATATACCACCAATTTGTTTTGATGTTTAAACCATTGCCGCCTTTACATAAACATCAAAACGGTTCTTTTTGGTTTTGATCTGCATACTTGGGGTTTTTTCGTTTAAGAATGGCGCGTAATCGGGGCGTTTTACAACGACACGCTTACTGGCGAGTGGATAGGCAAAATCAAGTAGGTCGTCAGCGTCGTTGTCTGCACCAACTAGCTCTTGAAATACGCGCATTTCTTTTTTAACTAATGCTGATTTTTCGCGATGCGGAAACATGGGATCTAAATAAACAACATCGGGCATGCTTTCGCACTGAGAGAGCAAAGTATGGCTTGAGCCAAATATTAGGCTCATGTTTTCTTTCATCCACACACCAATTTCAATATCGCTATAAGCTCGCTTTAACCCATCGTATAAAAGGGCTGCAACAACCGGATGACGTTCATGTAATATAACTTTGCACCCTAGCGAGGCAAGAACAAAGCCGTCTCGCCCAAGGCCAGCGGTAGCATCAAGTACAACAGGCGTTGCACCTTTATTTAAGCCAACTGCTTTGGCAATTGCTTGCCCTTTACCACCGCCAAACTTACGCCTATGGGCAGCAGCACCGGTTACAAAATCAACATTAATTGCACCTAGTTTAGGCTCATCGGTTTTAAATAGGCTTAACCCTTTATCGTCGTAATGTAAGCTAAAGCCACTGCAATTTTGCGCCCATTGGGCTAAACCAAAGCGTGTTTCTAATTCATTTAAATAAGGACGTAACTCTTTAAAAGCACACTGAATAACCACAATAAACTCCGACGATAAAATACGCCTGTAGTATATCAACCGCTTTACTTTAAAGCACTAAAATAGCTCTATATCACTGTGATGATTAGTATTGACCTTTGCGGCTTCCGCTTTAGTGCGTAAATTAGATATAAGCTCATTGCGGCTTTCGGCAACTTGTTTAAGCTGATATTTGATAAAGGCTAAATCACTATTAGCCGATACAAATAACTGCATCGTTTGATCCAGTTGGGATATATATAAAGTGAGATCCGCGGGATTTGCTTGTGTTTGTTGTAGCTTAATGGCGCAGTCAAGTTCATGTAGCTGTTCTATAAATATTTTAGTACTTTTGTTTTGCTCTATATTTTGTGTAGTTAACTGCTTAACAATATCTTGAAGGGCTGTACTTATTTGAGCTGCCTGCTCATAACTGCTTTCGCTTCTTTCCATGGTAATAACCTTCTCGTTGGTTACTTCTAATATATGCGGGAACAGATCTTTATAGCGCCCGTACAAAGCATCGTTATCAACTGGCATATTTTTTATTAAAAGGGATACTTTGGGGTAATTAATTATAGTACTACTACCAATATCAACAAATCGTTGAGCTTGTCTGTGTTGCTCCAGCAGCTCTTGCTCTAACGGGCAAACACCACTTTGCTGGCTGTAAAAAACACCTGTTCCTTGATACCAAAACACAACCACAACATCTAAATTTAAAGGAGCAAAAAAGGTAAAAAAGTGTTCACTCAACGATTGAAAGTTATTAGCGTGATAGCTTTGTCCAACGTAGCGCATTATACGGCCCATATCGCCCGACTCTGTCATCGCTATTTCCGCTGTTTTATTCGCTTTAGCTATATCCAATTTTAGCTTTGCACATTGCTGTCGATATTCGTAAAGCACTTTTATACGCGCTATTAACTCTTCTGCGTTAAAGGGTTTAGTAATGTAATCAGATGCGCCAACACTATAACCTTTTACCCGATCGCTTAACTCTATTTTAGATGAGAGAAACATAACGGGAATATCTTGAGTGCTTTCACTTTGCTTTATCGTTTTACATACGTCATAGCCTGACATACCTGGCATTTCAATATCGAGTAAAATAATATCAGGGTTATATTTATTGGTTAGCCTTAATCCTTCATCGCCATCTTTTGCATGAATTATTTTACAAAACCCTGCTAAAGACTCTTCAATTATATGATGAACATATTTGTCGTCATCAATTGCTAATACCAACTTTGCCATGCCTTAATCCATTTTAATAGGTGTGCTAAAAGCATAGTACGACAGGATGAAATTACTAAAAATTATTAGATAATAATTTACAAATAATAAAAAAGCGCCATTTAGGCGCTTTAATTTGGTTTGTGCTAAATATTAGATTTTTAAGCTGCAATACCGCTGTGACGTAGTAACGCGTCAACATTTGGCTCTCGACCACGGAACTTTTTAAATAATTCCATTGGCTCTTCACTGCCGCCTTTTTCTAAAATATTTTGCATGAAGGCTTGACCGGTTTGCGGGTTAAAAATACCTTCTTCTTCAAATTTAGAATAAGCATCAGCAGAGAGTACTTCAGCCCATTTATATGAGTAATAACCAGCGCTGTAACCGCCTGCAAAAATGTGGCTAAAGCCATGCTGAAAACGGTTAAACTCAGGAGGCTTAACGACCGAGGTACGGCTGCGTACGTCATCAAGTACTGCTTGAATTTGACACTCTTCACCCGCTTTATAATCATTGTGGATTTTAAAGTCGAATAACGAGAACTCAATTTGACGCAGCATTTGCATGCCTGAGTTGTAGTTTTTAGCCGCTAGTAGCTTATCAAGTAGCTCTTTAGGTAACGGCTCGCCCGTTTCATAATGACCTGAAATAAAGCTCAGTGCTTCTTCTTCATAACACCAGTTTTCTAAAAACTGACTAGGAAGCTCTACCGCATCCCACGCCACGCCATTAATACCCGCAACAGGGGCTGCATCAACTTGTGTAAGCA
This sequence comes from Pseudoalteromonas sp. SG43-3, assembly GCF_014164385.1. NCBI lineage: Bacteria > Pseudomonadati > Pseudomonadota > Gammaproteobacteria > Alteromonadales > Pseudoalteromonadaceae > Pseudoalteromonas > Pseudoalteromonas sp. SG43-3. Next base: position 143,945 of record NZ_JACJFC010000003.1, on the reverse strand, counting down.
TATGGTGAATACCATGACCAAACTCGTGGAATAAGGTTGTCACTTCGTCATGAGTAAACAATGCAGGTTTATCGCCAACCGGTTTATTAAAATTACACACTAAATAAGCCACTGGAGTTTGTAGTTCGCCGTTAGCACGTACTTTACGACCCATACAGTCGTCCATCCACGCACCACCGCGTTTACGGTCGCGTGCATATAAATCGAGATAAAAACGTCCACGTAAGGTATTGCTGCTATCTACAATTTCAAAAAAACGTACGTCTTTGTGGTAAGTATCAAAATCAGTAACTTCTTTTACGCTAATACCAAATAAGCGGTTAACGGTTTCGAATAAGCCACTTAATACTTTATTTGCAGGGAAGTAAGGACGTAGTACTTCATCTGAAATAGCGTACTTTTCTTGCTTAAGTTTTTCGCTGTAGTAACCAAAATCCCATGCCTGTAATTCAGAAATACCATGTTTTTGCTCAGCATAGGCTTTTAACTCTGCCACTTCTTGCTCTGCTTGTGGTTTTGATTTAGCCGCTAGGTCTTCTAAAAACGAGAATACTTGTGCCGGTGTTTCGGCCATTTTAGTTGCCAATGACTTTTCAGCGTAGCTGTTGAATCCTAGTAACTGTGCAAGTTCATGGCGAAGCGCAAGCTCCTCACTCATAATCTCTGAGTTATCAAATTCACCGGCATTAGGGCCTTGATCTGATGCGCGCGTAGAAAACGCGGTGTAAGTTTCTCTGCGGAGTTCGCGGTTATCTGCATAGGTCATAATTGGTAAATACGACGGGAAATCAAGGGTGAATACCCAACCGTCTAACTCTTTACTTTTTGCTGTGTCAGCTGCAAGCGCTAAAGCAGATTCTGGCAAGCCAGCTAAGTCGCTTTCATCAGTAGTATGTTTGTGCCAAGCAAGTGTGGCATCCATTACGTTGTTGCCAAATTTTGAGGCAAGTTCTGATAAACGCGCGCTAATTTCGCCGTAGCGTTTTTGCTGCTTTGGCGCTAATGCAATACCCGATAATTTAAAATCACGAAGCGCATTAGTAATTGTTTTTTGTTGTGCTGTAGTCAGCGTTTTAAATTCGTCGCTGTTATAAAGCGTATTATACGCGTTGTATAAACCTTGATGCTGACCTACAAATGTTGAATATTCAGATATTAACGGTAAGCACTGCTCGTAAGCTTCACGTAATTCGTCGTTATTCATTACTGAATTTAAATGCGATACAGGGGAGAACATACGCGATAATTTGTCGTCGGCTTCTTCAAGGGGTAATACTAAGTCATCCCACGTGTACGAACCTTTCGCTAGCACGTCATCAATGGCTTTACGACAAAGCTCAATACCGTCTTTTAGTGCTGGTACTACGTACTCAGGCTTTATTTTTGAAAATGGTGGTAAGCCTTCAAGGCCAATTAGTGGGTTGCTCATAAATACTCTCTTTGCGTTAATGCATTACGTTTTAAATTGGGTCTAAAAGTAAAAAAACAACTCAGCCGCTTTTAAGTTGTTTAATTTTAATAAGGTTGCTCTAAAGCAAAACACAAATAACCCATTAATGAGTCGGCCACTTTATAACGTTCTAGTACCGTATCAACTAGGTTATTACTGCATATTTGCTTTTGAGTAAGTGGGCTAATGGCTATAAAGTCTTTTCGTTTGAGCTCATCTATTAAGGGATGATCTTTTTCAAAACCCCTTGGTGGGCGTTTTAGCGACTCTCCTGACATTTCAAATATAGATTTAAATTGCTCATCATAAATTGCTTTTTTATAGCTATTTGGGTTTTCATCTATGCAGGTTCTAATGGCATTAAGCGCCTTTGATTCTGGTCGCCAAATACCAGCACCTACAAAACATTCGTCATTTGCTAAGTGAAAATAAAAACCAGGGGCGTGTACGTCTTTTCCCATAAAATGGCGAAATTGAATTCCTACATTAATTTTATATGGGGTTTTATCTTTACTAAAACGCGCGTCTTTATGGATTCTCATTAAACTACCGCCGACTTTTTTATCTGATGCGACAAAATGGCTAGAAACCTCAGCAAGTGGTGCTTGCATTTGCCTAATGAAATCTAAAGCGGGCTCTCTTACGTATTCCTCATACTGTGATTTATGGTCATTAAACCAGTCTCTATTATTGTTTTGATCAAGCTGAGCAAGAAATTCGAATGTTTTTTTACTAAACATAGGTCACCTAAACACTCTTTATTTTTAAAACTTAATGTTATGCTAATGCGCATAAAACTCAACGCCTAAGGACATAAAATGACACAACACTTTGATTATATTGCAATCGGTGGTGGCAGTGGTGGTATTGCCTCTGCAAATAGAGCGGCAATGCGTGGCGCTAAAGTAGCACTTATAGAAGCAAAACACATGGGCGGCACGTGTGTAAACGTGGGCTGTGTACCTAAAAAAGTAATGTGGCACGGTGCTCAGGTTGCTGAAGCAATTAATTTATATGCCCCAGATTACGGCTTTAATGTTGAAGTTAAAGGCTTTGATTGGAGCAAGTTAGTAGAAAGCCGTGAAGCCTACATAGGTCGAATTCATAAAGGTTATGACAGTGGCCTTGCTAGCAATGGCGTTACTGTAATTAAAGGCTTTGCTAAATTTGTAGATAATAAAACAGTTGAAGTAAACGGCAAGCACTACACAGCCGACCATATATTAATTGCAGTAGGTGGACGCCCAAGCATTCCGCATATTGAAGGTGCTGAACACGGTATCGATTCAAATGGCTTTTTTGAGCTAAAAGAGCAACCTAAGCGCGTTGCAGTAATAGGCGCAGGCTACATAGCCGTTGAGCTTGCTGGTGTATTACATGGTTTAGGTACTGAAACACATTTATTTGTTCGTAAGCATTCTCCACTTCGTAACTTTGACCCATACATAGTTGAAACACTTGTTGATGTTATGGCTGCTGAAGGCCCTACTCTTCATACAGAATCTGTACCTCATAAATTAGTTAAAGAAAATGATGGCTCTGTAACGCTACATTTAGATAATGGCAAAACTCATAACGTTGACCAAGTAATTTGGGCCATTGGCCGCCAGCCAACAACAGATGCAATTAATGTAGCTGCTGCCGGCGTAGAAGTTAACAGCGATGGTTTTGTTAAAGTTGATGAGTTTCAAAATACCACAGCTAAAAACGTTTATGCTGTTGGTGATATTATCGAAAACGGTATTGAACTTACGCCTGTAGCAGTTAAAGCAGGGCGTACTTTATCAGAACGCTTATTTAATAAAGAACTACCTGATGATTTAAAAATGGATTACAGCCTAGTTCCTACTGTTGTATTTAGTCACCCACCAATTGGTACTATTGGCCTTACTGAACAAGAAGCTATTTCTCAATACGGCGAAGAAAACGTTAAGATTTACCAATCTGGTTTTACAGCTATGTATACAGCGGTAACTAAACATCGCCAACCTTGTAAAATGAAGCTTGTATGTGCCGGCCCAGACGAAAAAGTAGTTGGCCTACATGGTATTGGTTTTGCGGTTGATGAAATGATTCAAGGTTTTGCAGTTGCCATGAAAATGGGCGCTACTAAAGCTGATTTTGATGCCGTTGTTGCGATTCACCCAACAGGTTCTGAAGAGTTTGTTACTATGCGCTAGGCGCTAAACTCTAAGCGCTCAATTATAAAAAGCCCTTGTTAAGTAATTAGTAAGGGCTTTTTAATGTTTGTTATATTTTGCACAACAAACCAGTTAAAACGTCACATTAAAAACATCCAATCAACATTAAAAAAACATCTAAGCCATTATTTTAACAGCAAAAATTTTAGACCGATAAAAAGGTTAAAAGTTTAAATTTTGTTTTGGCTTTAAAGCATTTTAACGATTAGAATCCCGCGCATTTATAGTTTCTCTTGGTTATTTATGTTTTTACTGCGATCTTTTATTTATTTATTATGCCTAGCGGGTGTTGCTCATTTAATTCAACTTGAAGGGTTTGAATTAAAACAGGATGCACTTTACAGTGAAGAAACTCTTACCGAACATATGCAAGATGTTTTAACTTTTTTAAGCTGTATTTTATTTTTTTACGCTTCGCGAATTAACTTTCAACTCAAAATACCGGCTGTATTACTAGCTGCGTTATCGGCAATGATGTTTGTGAGAGAGTTTGATACCTACCTCGACTTATACTTTTTTGATGGCGCTTGGCAAAGTATCGTCTATTCAATTTTAGCTGGCGTGTTTGTTTATTTAATAACAAACAGAGGAAGTATTTTTAACGCTTTAAAAGCCTATAGCCTCACTCCTAGTTATGGAATTTGCTTATCAGGCATGGTTACTTTACTCGCATTTTCGCGAATGATGGGCAAAGGCGCATTTTGGCATTCAGTAATGGGTGATGACTATGTACGTGCGGTAAAAAACATTGTTGAGGAAGGTATAGAAACGCTTGGCTATACTTTGATTTTTATTTCAGCCATTGAGCTTGTACTCATATGCCGAAAAAGAATGGCTAAAAATCACAAGCATTGCACTGAGCAAGTAACTCAATAACGTAGCTACATTTTTTATTGGTTACTTTTTTTACACTAAATTTGCTAATTGGTTTAATAAATCAATATACTGAGCCTGTTTTTATCAACTCACGTTTAATTGGATACCATGACTAGAGATATATTGCTGCATCCGTTTCTTCTTTCAATTGTAATGATCACAATTGCATTTGTACTAAAAGTGCTTGTTGATAAGCTAGCTAAAAGTCGCGCAGAAAAAAAAGAAAAAGACATCCGTTACATCGCACACAATATTAAGCACTTTATTAATTTTGTAATGATGATATCGCTGCTATTTGTGTGGTCTACTGAAATTCAAAACTTTGCACTTTCTATTGCTGCTTTTGCCGTGGCGATTGTACTTGCAACGCGTGAGTTTATTCAGTGTGTAATAGGCTTTTTTTACCTCGTAACAACTCGCCCGTTTAGAGTGGGTGACTGGATACAAGTAGGTGATTACTTTGGTGAAGTAGCTGAAACGGATTGGATAAAAACAACCATGCATGAAATTGATATACATACTTATCAATTTTCTAGAAAAACCATATACATACCTAATAATAAGCTGATCACCAGCTCTATTAAAAACTTAAACTTTGTAAAACGCTTTGTTACACATCATTTTATTATTGTCCGAAGAGAGAGCTTTAACCCTTACCCTATTCACGACACACTCACTGAGCAAGCTAAACTGTACTGCGAAGAGTTTCAAGAAGTAGCAAGCCGTTATAATTCGATGATTGAGCGTAAACTTGATGCAAAAATATCTGGCCCAGAGCCGGTAATTCACTTTGGTACAACCGATTTAGGTGAATTTAAAGCAAGCTTTACCTTGTTTTGCCCGACAGAAAAAGCGCTTGAGATAGAGCACAAATTAACAGAGTGCTTTTTTGCGTTATGGTACAAAGAGGCTGAAAAAAATAAAGAAGGTGAAGGAGAGGCATAAACCTCGCCTACACAAAGTAAAAATACAAATCGTAGGTGCGAATTTATTTCGCGCTCTATTTCTAAGTCTGTATTTAAAAAGCGAGGTATAAAACCTCACCTACAATAAACATCAAGCATGTAGGTGCAAATTCACTTCGCGCTTGAGTAATATTTAAGCTGTACCACCGACCGTTAACTGATCAATCTTAAGGCTTGGTTGGCCTACGCCTACCGGTACGCTTTGACCATCTTTACCACAAACACCAACACCTTTATCAAGTGCTAAGTCGTTACCAACCATAGATATTTGCTGCATTACTTCTGGTCCATTACCAATAAGCGTTGCGCCTTTAATTGGTTGGGTAATTTTACCATTTTCGATTAAATACGCTTCTGATGCACTAAATACAAACTTACCTGAGGTTATATCAACTTGTCCGCCGCCAAAGTTAGGCGCGAATACCCCTTTTTTAACTGAGCTGATAATATCGGCTTGGCTGTGCTCACCACCTAACATGTAGGTGTTAGTCATGCGAGGCATTGGTAAATGCGCATAAGACTCACGACGTGCGTTACCGGTAGGATTTACACCCATTAAACGCGCGTTTAGCTTATCTTGCATATAGCCTTTTAAAATACCGTTTTCGATAAGTACGTTGTAAGCGGCTGGTGTGCCTTCATCATCAACATTAAGTGACCCACGGCGATCGGCCATGGTGCCATCATCAACAACAGTACACAGCTCAGATGCTACTTTTTGGCCTACTTTACCACTAAACGCAGACGCGCCTTTGCGGTTAAAGTCGCCTTCAAGTCCATGCCCTACTGCTTCGTGTAAAAGCACGCCAGGCCAACCATTACCAAGTACAACTTCCATCGTGCCTGCAGGTGCATCAATAGCTTCAAGGTTTACTTTAGCTTGGCGTACAGCTTCTTCAGCAAATTCCATCCAACGTGGTTTACCATCAACAAGCTCTTTAAAGTAACCATAATCTAAACGTGCACCACCGCCTGCGCCGCCGCGTTCACGGCGACCATTTTTTTCAAGCAGTACTGAACAGTTTAAGCGAATAAGTGGGCGAATATCGGTGGCAAACGTACCGTCACTAGCTGCGATTAATACTTCTTCGTATACCGCTGACATTGAGCTAATTACTTGCTCTGCATCGGGTGCTAGTTCACGAATATAGTTTTCAAGTTCGCGTAATAAACTCACCTTGTCGGTATCGCTCATACTCGAAATTGGCTGATGCGCTGCAAACTGCTCTTTAGCTTTAACATCACTAAATACTTTAATCGCTCTATCTTCGCCAGCATCTGCGATGCTACGAGCCGCTGTAGCCGCTTTATTAAGTGCTTCAAGATTTATTGCATCAGAGTAAGAAAAACCTGTTTTTTCGCCGCTTACAGCACGTACACCAACGCCACGCTCAACGTTATAAGAGCCTTCTTTAATTAAGCCGTCTTCAAGCACCCATGATTCGTGGTGGCTTGATTGAAAATATAAATCGGCGTAATCCACTTTATGCTGATGTATGTAAGCGAGCGTTTTTTCGAGCTCTTCTCTATTTAGCTGGCTGTCTTGTAGTAAATGCTGTTCAACCGAATTCATAATAAATGCTCTCTAAATCGTTGATGAGACTGCACGGGCATATCTCGTCTAATTTTTTGTAACTGGTCTAAATCTGCGTTGCAGCTTATAAAACCGGTGCCTGTTGGCAATTCACTCAGGGTATTGCCCCAAGGCGAAATAATAATACTGTGGCCATATGTTTGTCGGCCATTTTCATGTGTACCGTACTGAGCTGCTGCAACTACATAACATTGTGTTTCTATTGCGCGAGCTGCTAATAGCGGTTGCCAATGCGCTTGCCCTGTAGGGACTGTAAATGCACTGGGTACTAAAATAATATTGGCGCCTTGGCGTACTAGTTCGTTAAATAAGCCACTAAAGCGCAGATCATAACATACTGTTAAGCCAATTTTACCAAAGGGAGAATCAACAACCACTACATCGCGACCTGCTTGGGTAAAATCTGACTCTCGATAGCTACCTGTTTTATCATCTACGGTTACATCAAATAAATGTATTTTGTTATACGTTGCAACCAGCTCGCCTTGATTATTATATAAGTGCGATGCTGCGTAATACTTATGTTCGTTAAATGGCTCAGGCATTGTGCCTGCATTTAACCAAATATTATGGTGTTGGCACAATTCACTAAGTTGTAATTTGTATTGCTCAACTTGCTTAGCAACACGTAACGTATCGTTACCAGTTTTACTAAACACTAAAAAAGCCTCAGGCAAGCAAACAAGTAATGGCCTTGTTGCTGGCAGAGTTTTAAGTGCGCGCTTTAAGCTTGTTATGTTCTCATCAGGGCTTAGCCCTGAACACATTTGTAGGGCAACTATTGCGGGTGTGCTTATGCTTGCTGTTTTGTTCATTGCGTTACTGTTACTTGTGCATCTTTAAGTTTTAAATCGACTGATGCTTGTGGCTGATTTTGCGCAGCTTGAGGTAGTGTAACTTCACGACTTTTTCTGTCGAGTTCTTGAACAATAGGATCGTTCATTTTACCCGTTACTTTAAAATTGATCTCTGAGATGACGCGCGCAGAATGAATAACTTTATCAAGTGCTAAAGCAGCAAGCCCTGTTACTGGATTAACCATCCACGCAACTATAACCGGAATGCTTGAGGTTACTTGTGGCGCTACAGCAAGGTCGTAATCTATATCTAGCGTATTTAAGTTTGCGTAGCCTTTAATAGTCAAATCGGCAGGCACACCATCCATTTTAGTATCTTTAGTGTAAGCGATACCGTTTTCTAACTGCATAGAGCCTTGCATGCTGTTATAAAAAAAGCCCTTTGAAAATACATCTCTAAAATCAAGTTTCAGTTTGCGTACGAGTGAATCAAGGCTCAACAGCGAAAATACGCGTGCACCACCATCACTTATTTCAGTTAAGTGACCTTCCCCTAAATCCCAAGTAACCTCACCACTTAAAGTTTTCACATCAAAATCATAAGGTGCTGCTTGCCAAGTAAGATCATAATTTAGATCAGCTTTAGAATCCTTAATTGCAGAGGTAATATCAAACTCGCCAAACAATGCGCCTATATCATCACTTTTAAGCTCACCACTTAGCGTTGTTAAACCACTTTGCCACTGCCCTTTAGTGCGCAGTACATGATCTCCTTTATCGATTACAAGTTCTGATATCGATAAGCGCTCGCCATCACCTAATAACGACGCACTCACTTTATCAAGCTGATAGCGATCAATTTTGCAGTCACTACATTCAAACTCAATGGCAGGTATTTTAGTAAGCCAGCTCAAGTCTTCCTCAGGAAGTACATCTGTTATTTCAATTAATTGCTCGCTAGGCTGTGCAAAATTAAGCCTTAAGTAATCGGCATTAATTCGTATAGGCTGGCTAGGTTGTGATGTAGGAATAAAAACCCCAGCTCTAAGTTCTTTAGCATTTAGCTTTAGGTATAAATCGTCTTTTGATGGTGCTAAACGCATTTCAAAATCATTAAAGATGATGTTACTCGCATCAAGCATACCTATATTTGCGACCACCTCATTAAGCGGTGGCATAATCCCTTTTGATTCTTTATCTGGGTTTGATTTACCTGCTTTAATTATTTGATCAATCAGATCAAACCAAGGCACTAATTCACTCTGCTCAAGATTTATATTTACGCTTAAGTCTTTTTGGTTTAATCCTAAATCTTGTTTTCCGAGCACAAAATGGACATTACTAAACTGTGATTTTCCATTTTCTAAAATAGCATTAAAGTAAAACTGTTGATTAGCGTTTGCTGTAATGAGATTAGAAATATCATCACCTTGAACTACTGCATCAAGTGCCCACGCTTGTTCGCTATTTTTATTATAAGGTGCGGGTAAGTTACTCGTTAAGCCAAGTAGTTCTGAGTTTACCTGTGCACGATAATTAAAGCCTTGTTCGGTAAAATTAAGTACTAAACCAATATCAACATCGCTTTGCCCGCTTAAATAATTTTTTAATATACCTTGTCCACTATCAATTAGTGTATCGGCGTCAATTTTGGCGTTTATATCTATGTTTGCTTGGTAATTTTTAGCATCACTTTTGCTGCTGTAATTAATATTTAGCGGCATGCCCAACCACTTCGCAGTCGCATTTTTAAGTGTAATATTGTCGTTTTTAAAATTAAGCTCGCCAGTTAAGTTTTTAAGCTCAATACCTGGCGTTGCTATAAATACTGGTAAGTCATTTAAATTAACTTTGCCGCTAACACTGGCTCCGCCTTTAAACTTAGAGCCTACTAAAAGCTCAATACTGGCATCGGCTTCGCCTTTGCCCTGTACAACTTTAAAAATTTCAGCAAGAGGTTTGGCAATAGGTGTCGCTGCAAAAAAATCATGTAACTTTTCCATCTCTGCTTTTTTATCAATTTGCACAATAAGTTCATCAGCATTCATTAAATTTGCAATGCTCACCTGTACACTATTACCAATATCTAAATTAACCAACTTGCCTTGCTGGCTATATATGTCCATCCGCTCATTAGCAAAATGTAGCTGTACATCAGCATTAGTGACCGCAGGCCAACCAGGGTCAAACTCATAGGTTGCATTGTCTATTTGTGCTAATACATCAAACTGACCACTACCATCAGTAAATGGGAAACCAGACAAAGGCCCTGCAAATAAGACCTGTGCTTTAGATACTTCTCCGCCTTTAATTGCACCATTTAAATAGCTAACAAGTTCAGGGCTCATCGCTTTTAATGGGAAGTAATGATCTGCAATATTGGCATCTGGGGCGAACGCTTCTGCGTAAAGATCTAATCGAGGATCATCTGTTAGGCTAATTTGTAATTCTGCAGCAAGAGTAACTTCATCATTATCAAACCAGATATTGTCACTACTTATATGCCAGCCATCATCTCGCTTAGCTAAATCTAGCTCTACATTTAGCTGATTATAATTTATGTCGTTACTAAAGCTTTCGCCTGTGACTAATGTGCCACTTTCGCCAAATAAATTTATTCGACCAGTACTTTGGGTAAGTAAACCATTTACTCTAAGCCCTTGCGCTGCTGGTACCGATCTTAATTCTTGCCAGCCAATATTGTTAGCCTCAAACCATAATTGCCATTGCTGTGCATTAGAAAAACTTAAATAAGCTTGATCTATTTGCCCACTAGGTTGGCGTTCTAAAAATGGTTCAAGTGCATTAAAATTACTTAGCCCGGCTAGGTTACTCAGTAATTCAAAATCAACTTGATGCAGCCACACTTTATTTTGCAGCCCTAGTTGGGCTTCAAACTCTAAACTTGGCCATGCTTTATCGTTACTATTAAATGTTAAACCGGTACTTTTTAAGTGCCAGCTATTTTGTTCTGGATATAGATGGAATCCACCTTCACTCAAACTAACTTGGTGGCTTTGCTCTTCTCGCTGCCAGCGTACAAAGCTTGGTAACCACTGCATTTTCACATCGCTTACAAAACCTTTATCTAGTTTTAGCCATGCTTGTAAATTAATATCGCTATGTAGTTGTTGTTTTTGCGTATTTATATATTGCGCTAACCAGTTAGATACATCGACCTTATTAGCCTGCACATAGATGTCGCCCGCAACCTGCTCTAGAGTATCCCCGGTAAGTGCTATGCGCGCGTCAAAGTCTCCGACCGAAATTCCCGGTAGTGCTAAGCTTCCACTGCCAAGGTGCTGCTCATCTTCATTTTGCCAAACAATGTTTTGAAGAAGTAATTTACGTTCTTTACCATCTTCTAAAATAAAGTTAATACTGGAATTTTCTATTGCAAAATGACCCGTTTCACCCAAAAACAGTTCTTCAATTAGCTCTTTTTGCTCAAAAGAAACTTCGTCGTTATCACCGGTTTTAAATAAGTTGGTGATATTTACACTGGTATGAAAACCATTAATAACAAAATAATTAGATCTAAGTTGCAGTGCTTTTAAGCTTTCCCATAGGTTTAGCTCTAAGCTGGTTTTAGCAATGGTGAGTGATATTGGCGCGGTTTCGTTATCTTTAAACGATAAATTTTCTAGCACTAATGCAGGACCGCTGCCCTGCCAACTAGCTGATATTTCGCCAATAGATAAGCTTATTTCAAACTTTTCGTGTAAATAGCTTTCTATGTCACCTTTGTATTCGTTTGCATACGGGAGGGTATATTTTAAAATTGAAACAATAACGGCCAGTAATACCAAAATTATGGCGCAAGTCTGCCATAACTTTCTAAAACAAAAAAAACAGACCGCTTTTGCTTTCATTACATCATTACCACATCAAACTGTTCTTGGCTGTATAAGCTCTCGGTTTGAATATTGACTTGCTTACCAATAAATAGTTCAAGCTCAGCAAGGTTATGATACTCATCGTTTAGTAGGGCTTCACTTACAGCAGGCGCTGCATACACCATAAACTTGTCTGCTGCGTATGCTCGGTTAACACGCACTATTTCACGTAGTATTTCGTAGCAAACCGTTTCAACTGTTTTTTGTGAACCACGACCGGAGCATGCAGGGCATACATCACATAAAATATGTTCTAAGCTTTCGCGTGTACGTTTACGCGTCATTTCAACAAGGCCAAGCGCTGAAAGCCCATTAATATTCGTTTTAGTGCGATCTTTTGCAAGGGCTGATTCAAGTGAATGAAGCACCCGCCTTTTATGATCCTCACTTACCATATCGATAAAGTCGATAATGATAATACCGCCTAAGTTACGCAGCCTGAGCTGGCGGGCAATTGCAGAGGTTGCTTCTACGTTGGTATTAAAAATGGTTTCTTCTAAATTACGATGTCCTACAAATGCACCAGTATTAACATCAACAGTCGTCATTGCTTCTGTTTGGTCAATAATTATATAACCACCCGATTTTAGCGTAACTTTACGATGTAGTGCTTTTTGAATTTCGTTTTCAACATCAAACAAATCAAATATAGGTCGCTCGCCTGGGTAGTATTCAAGCACTTGAGAAAGCTGTGGAACAAACTCTTCAGTAAATAACTTTAGTTCTTCATAGCTGAGTTTAGAGTCAACGCGAATGCGCTCCATATCTTCGCCTACGTAGTCACGCAGGGTTCTAAAGGCAAGCGTTAAATCTTCGTGTAGGATACTGGCTTTACTCGTTTTTCTACGACGTGATGTTATTTTTTCCCATAATTTTCTTAAAAAGCCGGCATCGTGTCGTAATTCAGCTTCGCTAGCACCTTCAGCTGCTGTACGTACGATAAAGCTGCCATTTTCATCGCCATATTCTGCGACTATTTTTTTAAGACGTGAGCGCTCTTCTTCAGTTTCTATACGCTGACTAACCCCTACATGGGTCGCATCAGGCATAAACACTAAATAGCGAGAAGGGATAGTTATATCAGTGGTGAGTCTTGCGCCTTTAGTGCCTAGCGGATCTTTTACCACTTGCACCATAATGTATTGGCCTTGACGAACTAACTCTCTAATATCTTGTACTTTTTTTATTGGTACGTCGTCTACGCCTTCAACAATAGAGGCACTATTTACAATATCGGATGCATGCAAAAATGCAGCTTTTTCAAGGCCGATATCGACAAAAGCAGCCTGCATACCCGGAAGTACACGGCTTATTTTTCCTAAGTAAATATTGCCTACAATACCTAGATTACCGATTCGCTCTAGCTGTATTTCTTGCAGTACACCGTTTTCTATTAGGGCAACACGGCTTTCGCTCGGTGTGACATTGATCAGTAATTCTGTACTCATGTTACCTTCTTAAGAATGTTTTTAATAATTGTTCGGTTTCATATAAAGGTAAGCCTACAACAGAAAAATAGCTACCCGCAATGTGAGTTACAAAGCGGCCGCCTAAACCTTGGATACCGTAGCCACCGGCTTTATCTTGTGGCTCACCTGACTCCCAATAAGCATTAATTTCTTCATCTGTTAAGGTTTTAAAAGTAACATCTGTGCTTACAACACAGCTAAGCACATCATTTTGCGTTGCAAATGCAACTGCGGTAAGAACTTGATGCGTGTTACCCGATAGGCGTTTTAACGTGTGTGTAAAATCGTTTTTATCGCGAGGTTTACCCAATGACTCGTTGTCTATAACAACCACGGTATCACTACCAAGTACAGGGCGATCGGTATATCCAAGCTCTACACCGCTTTGGGCTTTCAAGCGCGCTAAACGCTCAACAAGTGCTCTAGGTTGCTCGTTTGGAAGTGGGCTTTCATCTGCATCAACACTAAATTGTGTAAATTCGACACCTAATTGGCTTAATAACTCTTTACGACGGGGAGAGGCTGATGCCAAATATACTGCGGTAGTCATTACCTGATCCTAAAATGTCTGCGATATTTACGAAGTAGTAAAAAGACCCAAAACCAGCTAACCATTCCGGTTGCTACTGGCCATAAGTACTGTGGATTAAAATAAACCCCTAACAAAAAGTGATTTAGCCAAAACTGCATTAAGTGATACAGCGTTAAAAATAAACCAATTAGTAGGCTTTGTTGCCAAAGCGAAAAGTTACGAATTTTTTGAAAGTTGCTCGCGGTTACAAAAATACATACCGAGAATGTAAGCGAGTTCACGCCCAGCGGTGAGCCAGACGCTAAATCTATTAATAAACCAACGACCCAAGCAGTACCAATATTTAAACGATGCGGTACTGCTAGCGACCAATACATAAGTACAAGTAAAACCCAGTCAGGTCTAAATGGCTCAAACGAAAATGGAAGTGGCATTAGTGCCATTATTAACGCAAAAAAGATGCTTAGCGCAATTAACAATGAATAACGGTTAATCATCGCTGATTTGCTCCTGTTGATTACGCCATAAAATAACCAGCAAGCGAATGCGATCTAGTTGCGCAATAGGTTCTGCAAAAACTTGTGCAAACGGTCGCCCTTCATCACGATTTATTTCAGTTACTACTGCCACCGGGTATCCTTCAGGGAATGTGCCCCCTAAACCCGATGTAACAAGTACATCGCCAATTCGCACATCTAAACTGTGTGGAACGTGAGAGAGCTTAACGACGTTAATTTTACCTATGCCTTCAACAACCGTTCGTACATCGTTACGAAGTATACGCACAGGTGTGGCATGTGTGGTGTCGGTCATTAGTAGCACACGTGAAGTTGTTGAACCAACCTTTGTAAGCTGCCCTACTACACCCATTTCATCAATTACAGCTTGGCCTTCACTAAGCCCGTCAGTTGTACCACGGTTAATAACAACCTGATGACTATACGGGTTTGAATGTACAGAAAGTACCTGAGCAATAATTTTACGATTTGATTGCTTTGCAGATGAGCCTAATAAGGCGCGCAGTTTTTGATTTTCTCTGGCTAGAAATTGATACTGCTGAAGTTGCTCGCTTTGTAGCATTTGCTTTTTTTTCAGCGCTTCGTTTTCAGTAAGAAGTTGATCCCGCGTATGCAGGCTTTTAGCACTTAAGCTAAATAATTCGTAGGGTAAATTAGCAACATAGATTAGTGGGCTAACTAGAGTATTAAGGCTGGTACGAACAACGGTACCACCTTGCGTATATCTGTCTCCAACTATGAGTACGATACTCAAAAGCACTGCGACAAAAAGTCGCAGTTGCAAAGAGACTGTGCGTCCAAACATTAATTTCATTAGTCGTAACTAAAAACGTCACCACCATGAACATCGATCATTTCTAATGCTTTACCACCACCACGCGCAACACACGTAAGTGGATCATCAGCTACAACAACCGGAATACCCGTTTCTTCCATTAATAAACGGTCTAAATCTTTTAACAATGCACCACCGCCAGTAAGTACCATGCCGTGCGCAGAGATATCTGATGCCAGCTCAGGTGGTGATTGCTCAAGTGCAACCATTACTGCACTCACAATACCCATTAACGGCTCTTGTAGAGCTTCTAGGATTTCGTGTGAGTTAAGCGTGAATGAACGCGGAACACCTTCGGCAAGGTTACGACCGCGCACTTCAATTTCGATTGGCTCATCAGTTTTGAACGCAGAGCCAATTTGATGCTTAATATTTTCAGCTGTCGCTTCACCAATTAAGCTACCAAAGTTACGACGTACATAATTAATAATAGCTTCGTCAAACTTATCGCCACCAATACGAACAGATGATGAGTAAACAACACCGTTAAGTGAAATAATAGCCACTTCAGTTGTACCACCACCAATATCAACAACCATAGAACCTGTTGCTTCTGATACTGGTAAACCTGCGCCAATAGCTGCTGCCATTGGTTCTTCGATTAAGTAAACTTCACGAGCACCAGCACCCATTGCAGATTCACGTATTGCACGTTTTTCTACTTGAGTAGCACCACACGGCACACAAATTAGTACACGCGGACTTGGGCGCATAAAGTTATTGTTATGCACTTGCTTAATGAAGTGTTGTAACATTTTTTCAGTTACATAAAAATCAGCAATTACACCGTCTTTCATTGGACGGATTGCTTTAATATTTCCCGGTGTACGACCTAGCATTTGTTTTGCTTCTGTACCTACAGATGCAACACTTTTAGGTCCACCAGCGCGTTCTTGGCGAATAGCAACAACAGAAGGTTCGTTTAATACAATACCTTCTTCTTTTACATAAATTAGGGTATTGGCTGTACCCAAGTCGATCGATAGATCGTTAGAAAAAATACCACGGAGTTTTTTAAACATGAGGCTGGATGACCTTTGAAATACGTTCTTATATTAGCTGCCTCACTTTAACATGCTCAACTATATGAGCAATATAAAGCGCAGCGCCTTTGTGAATTTGTGAAAAAAGGAAGCAAAGCTTCCTTAATTGAGTTTATCGTTCGCGAACTAAGCGAAAACCAATGTAGTTAGATCTAAAATCAGGCGCTAAAATTAAACGCGTAGATGCACGAGCAAGGCTTGGTGCAAAATTCCACGCTCCGCCTCTTACTGCTACATCAGACTCACCTGATTCTTTATCGGTCCATTCCCATACATTGCCTACGGTATCGTATAATCCAAATGCATTTGGAGAAAAAGAACCTACTGGTGATGCACGTCTATTTGACCATTCACTACCACACCAACCACAGTTAGCTAGGTTTTTACCAATTTCGTTACCCCAAGGGTATTCTGTTTCGGTTCCTGCACGTGCTGCGTATTCCCACTCAACTTCGTTAGGTAAACGAAATTGCTGTCCTGTTTGACCCGATAACCACTCAGCGTAAGCTTTTGCATCGTTATAAGTTAAACATACAGCAGGAAAGTCACTGCCTTGCTCAAAACCAGGATTACGCCAATTTAAATTTGCTTCCCATACTGGTTCGCCATTTAAATAATACGCACACCCTTTATTTTTTTCCGCTTGAGTTTTATAACCTGTATTTGCTACAAATTTTTCGTAGGCACCTACGGTTACTTCTTTACTTTGCATAGCGAAAGAATTTGCTATTACTTTTTCAATTACTGGACGTTCATTAGCTAAACCATTGCCATTGATATCGCCCATTTTAAATTTGCCTGCAGGAATAACGACAACCGGCGTTTCAACGTTTGCATTTAATACATTAACGTTTTCACTAACCTGGCGTGTTGTTACTTCTGGTTGCTCTCGAGTATAGGTCGGTGCAGCAATCGACTTAGGCTTTTTTACCAAATTTGCATTAATTGTTTGTGCTTTATTCAAATCAACACGAACTTGATAAGGCTTATAGCCAAGTTTACGTATTTCAATGTTGTGAATACCCGGCGGTAAACGTGTGATCAAGCGTGTTGAGCCAAAGCTTACACCATCGATAAACACTTCATCGTCGTATACGTTTGATCGTAATGTCAGCTCTATTGATTGATCCTTCTTCTTATTAAGGATAGAAGGGTAATCTTTTTTCGCCGATGCAGGTTTAACTGAATAATCACGTACTGGCTGCTTTTCTAAACGAGAAACCGACACCGTGTTACTATTATCCGCGCTATTACTGAATGTTAACTGACTATCAGTAAATGTATTGTTATACGCGGGTTGATAAGCAGCAGTAAGTGGCGTGCCGTACTCAGAACAATAACGGTTATCAATGCTTAATAAGCTACATAAACGGCTACTGTTTACTTCGCCGCGCATGGTTACGCTTAAGTTAACGTTGTAGTTACCTTGGCCGCTAAATGCACTGTTAACTACATGGCTACTTAATATTTGTACTTGAGCGCCCGCCAAATTACGTTTTGGCTCAACAATGCGCTCTTCTGTTAAGTTTGCAAATATTTGATCTACAAAGCGTTTAGTTGCTTTTTGTAGCCCCATTTGCTGACCGCGTTGCTCACACGCCGCTAGCGTTTCTGTTCGCTTACAGTTAATCGTATGGTTAACTTCAAGCGTGCCTTCACGTGTAAACTCGTTACGTAAACGCTCTACTCTGGCTGTAGTTAACTGCTCTTTTAAACTTTCTAAAGTATTTAAAAGCGTATGCTTAGCAACACGAATTTGCTCTATATCTTTACGGTGGGATGCAATTGCCGCCAACTGCATAGAAATATCATCTTTGTTTTGCTTATGATCAATCACCGCTTTTTGATAGCGTGATTGAGCCGCACTAATATTAATAGTGGGATCGTCAATTAAACGACGGTACATTTCGTTCATCGCATCGAGCGCTTGGTTTTTTTCTTTATCTAGCTCTGTAGAACGAGAACGAAGTAGCTCTAGTTGATTTTGTAACTGACTTTCTTCTTTAAGATGTTTTTCAAGTATTCTTGTCGAGTTATCGTATTCTGTCTGTTTAACACTAATCTCTGACTCAATTCCAGTTACTGTAGCTGTGTCTTGTGCAAATGCACTACTAGCTAACAAACTAGCTGAAATTAACAGAGATAAAGGAGTAATTCGCATATATTCCAGTCCCAAAAAGCGGCAATTATTTGGTCGTTATTATTTTTTATAATTAAAGCCTTATGCTATGTACTTGCAGCACAAAACACAAGCTTTGTTCAATTATTATCTTAGTTTACAACTATTCGCGTGTTTCACGCCAGTAAATAACCCGATCATTTCCTCGAAAGCGTCCAAATTGTAAAATAGTACGAGGATCAAGCTGTGTTTCATCCCCCTGCCAATCCCACTTTAACCAATCATAAGTATTATATTCTAAGGTAAATTCACCCAAACCATTTGGCTGCGCATAAATACCATTGTTTGCCGGATACACTCCCGCCTCTAACTGGCCAGATACACCTGTTCCATATTCATAGGCTAATTGCGGGCTGTTAGGCGATATTTGAGTGATTTGGGTATGATCAAATACACTACAGTTATCTTCTGCGTTATTTACAAATCCACTGCCGTTGTAATACTGAGCCTGCATAGGAATAAGTAAAGGGTCGAGATCGGAGCCTGCGTTATTACCAAGTACTAAACGTCCAAATCTAAACTCTATTGGTAATGTATTTAGTCGTACACTATTACAGCCACCCGAACATGCTGTTTGTGTATTAGGTTTATCATTTGCATCAATGAGCGTTGCTCCTTCTATGTCAGAAAGCGTTGCCATTAAACTCACCATAGCGAACGGTCCATCTGCTTGCCCTACACCTAATCTTTCGAGTGTCGTGTTAAGTTGACTCATTTGCCATTGGCCGTCGCTTATATCTCCCCAGTTATTATTCCCTAGGTTTACTAAGCGGCTAGCAAAATTAGTTGCGGGTACATAGTTAGCTACTTCATTATTTTCGGCATTAATGGCTACACTGGACTTATCAAAGCCCTCTTTATAATTAGCCATTAGCTCACCATTTTGATTTAGTGCTTGTACTGTAAAGCCGAGTTCAAAAGGTTGATCAAGGTAAGTTAAATTACTGCCGTATTGCGTGCATTGTGCGGCAGCTTGAACCCCCACTACCTGAAACTGCGAAGGTGCAAAACGGCCAACGTTATATAATTCACCTTTTACATCTCCCGCGCCAAAGTAATCGGCATCTTGCAGACCTGCTGTTAAATCAATTATGCCAACTTGGTCGTAATTATACTGCGATATAGATTCACTCAAACTGCCTGTGTCACTAAAGGCAACAGTGCTCATCGCTTCAAGCGTACCTTGAACGCCTGGCGTAGGCGCTTTAAGTAATGCCTCTACAAGTGGTTGCTCTGTAATAAAGTGCTTGGCAATGGTGTTATTTGTAATATTGCTGTAGTTATCTGGGTAACCATCGTTGTTAGTGTCTTGCCCTGTTTGCCATTGCACCGCATTCATTTTTAAATCAAATGCTTCGCCAGTTAATCTAAATAAACTTCCATTGGCATCTGCTGCATAGCCATCACTTGCAACTTCCATCGCTAATCCAAATGGCTTTACAACATACTCATTTGAACTCCCCGTTAGATTTACTGATAAATTAGTGACTGGGTCTAAAATTAAATTGGTATTTACATTTAAACTCAACTTTCCTGCGTCGGGATAATTTATAACAATCGGGGCTTTAGACTCACTATCAAAGTTTAGCGTGAACGATTTAGCTGCTTGCTCGACCGCAAAGGTATTATTGTTGTTACTAAGTGAAACCGTATCAGAGCAACTTGCACCAGCACTGCATGTATACGATAAATCTAAGCTTACATCACCACCAGCGGGAAATGCAGCTTCGCATACGCCCGTAGTGGTATTTGTTTTTACCGCTTGAATAGATAGCGCTTTTGCATTAAATCCAGTATTTGAAGGCTTTGCTGATAACTGAGTAGGAATTGTAGTATTTCCATCTGTATCATTATTAAAAATAAATCCAGCATCAGAAAACGTAACTTTACAGCCACTCAAACCAACATTATTACCACCGATATAACAACGAAGAGGTGCAGAAGGATCAGCAGTGTTATATCCAAATGTAACACTGCCTGTGGTGCGTTTAGCAAATTCGACAACCGCTGATCCTGTAAAATTAATATTCTCCCCCGTAACCCAACTTTGCTGACCACTATTATCTGGAGAAAGGTTTAAACTAGACGGCTCAGCAAATAATAAGTCGCAGGCATCATTAGCGCAGGCTGTGAGTGTCATCTCTTTAGCTTCACACGTTAGAGCATTGTTATCGCTTATTGTTAAACGATAATGATCCAGTGTTTCTGGTGTATAAATGCCACAAAAACCAGGGATACTTTCGGGTACTGGTAGAGCGTCAAACGTTGAGCTCCCTTCGGTAATAATTTGAGTAGCCGATGTAATTGACCCCTGATACGTCACATTTTGAGCGATTCTTACCTCACCAGTGGCAACAATATAGCCCGCAATATTTGCATCGGCTGCAATAGCAACCGCACCATCAACATAAATAGCTAAATACGCGCCGGTTTCGACCACTATACTTGTTTTACCTATATTCAAAAATGAAGTTGATAATAGTGAGGTTGTGTCTTTTAAAAATATACGTGTAGGCGCTGTTACTCTGTACTCTGTTTCCAGCATACTTAACTGCAACTCATCGTAATAATAGTCGCCAGCTAAAGAAGTAGGTACGGGCCCTGTTGAGCTACCATCATTTGTAACCGTTGGCACCTGCGCCGCTTGATTCGGTTCTAAAGAGTTATAACCACCAGCAACACACGCCTGACCATTACACAAAGGAGGGCTCGTCAGCGCTGTAGAAATTAAATTTGTGGTGGTGACAAACTGCGCATTACCATCGGTTATTTCTACCCCCTGCACCAGCTGTACTTCACCGTTGTTATAAGTAGAAATAGCTCCTGGGAATAACGTATCACAATCTAAAATATCACCATTAAATACAAAGGTACTGGTCATGGCGAGTATTGATGCTTCCTCGTTTACGTGACGGCGCTCGTTATCGCCATCACGGTCTTCGTCAACAACAAGCCCTAGCCTGTCAGTTCTTAGGTTACAGCTGCGTAGCCACCCGCCATCATCTTCTTGGCGTGAGTTTTTACTTGCAACCACCAAAGGAGCCACACTAAAGTTATTAGTAAAACTAAAGTAATTACAGCCATCGCTCCAACCGTCAATTTCAAAGCCTGTGAAAAAAGTTTCCCACGATACCTCAACGCCATTATCGTCAGTAAATGTGCGGTTACTTCCTGGCTCCACTGCCATGTAAGCAACAGTTTCGTTTTTTATGATCCCAAGTGCTGTTTCAGATGCCTCTAAAGCAATATTAACGCTGCTGGCAGATAGAGAATTACTTTCTACTGCAACTGTTAAAAACGGAATTAATGCCTCAGAAGGTGGATTGCTGTCTATGCTATTGAGTGTTTGTAACGAATGGAAAAAGTTTGGCCTTTGAGTAAACGGTTCAGCAAATGTTAAAGACTTATAGCCTTTAGGTGTCAGTGGAGCAAAGCCAGACTTAGAGCCATACTGTAATTCGAGTAATAAGTCTGTACTGCCCACTTCCATAATTGTGCCGTCTGGAAATTGATGCACACCATACTCAACAGCTAAATAGTGCGCGCCCATACTAATATGTCCACCATCTTCTCCTGAAGGTTCAAGCGGTAAGGCCTCAAAGCTAGTTGTGGTTATATTACGTATTCTTATTATTGCAGGGTTTCCACCTTGGTTTGTTGAGAGCATAAATACAGCAGGAGGCGTTATATATTGCTGTTGAAAATTTACTTTTGTCCAAACAGGCGATGTGTATGTATCTTGCAGCTCTATATAACGGCCCTCGATTTTTGGAGGCACTGCATTTGCGTGATTACAAAGTAACACGCAGCTAAAAAATATAATGACTAATGCACTTTTTATCATGGTAAAGTTTTAGCCTCCACACTGAGTGTTCTTTGTGTTTCCCAATAATCCTTTCTGCAATCATTTCCTGCAGGGCAATCAATTGCGGCGCACGTTGCACTACTTTGTAAGTAATAAATATTAACAAGCCCGTTTGTTGTGCTGCTGTCGGGTAGGTCTATATATTCATCGCAACTCACCAGCACGTTACAATTAGCTAAATATGCAGTTTGAAAGGTTAAATTAGTTGTAACTGATGCACAGCTTTGCACTGAGCTATTTATTGGAAAGAGTTGCGTTAAACCACTTTCTAATCCACTTTGTGCTGCCATAAAAGAGCGTGCCCCATAATACTCAATCGTATTTTGTTGTGATGCACCAGAAAGCACTTTAACTAATGCTAACCCTAGTGCTAATAAAGCAACAATAATTACCAAAGAAACAATTATTAAGTTCCCTTTTTGTTTACTGGGTAAGGCTTTTCCGTGATGATTTTTTTTAAGGTACATTAGGAATATGCACCTCATGGTTAAAATTCATTACTTCAGTATTGTTAAATTGCATTTGCGCATTCACATTAAGCACAGCGTTTCTTTGTAGGGAGAGCGCATCAAGAGTAAAAAATAAATCGCTCGCTAAATTATTGGCAATGTAAATACCTAATAAATCACGTTTAACACCACTGCTTATTTGTAAGCTCACGGCATCTAATTGATTAACTGTAAAACCGTAATCGGTATATCTATATAAATACTGCCCTTCAACGCAAAAACTTACAGGTTGAGAGAGTAAATAAAGGCGCTTACTTGGCGACTCTTGGGCAAACGCTTTACTAAATTGCCACTCATCAATTGCACTAGTGGTGGAGCTATTAAATGCTGATAGTTTTAAACGCTTATTATTATTCTCATCGTATATATCAGCGCTGCTTAACGGGTAAGTTGTTGCCCAATCTCCAACTTGCGGCTGCGTTAAATTATTAAGTTCAAAATCAACAGCGCTAACATTAAAAGGCGCTACGGTAGGTAGGTAATTTGTATAGTGAGTCGCTGATAAAAACGGCGTAAATTCTAAGCACTGCTGAGCACTACATGCTCCGCTAGTGCTGTTATCGCAAGAGAGCCTTAATGAGTTTGGCGTAGCGTGGCGAAGCTCTTTACTAAGTCGCGTTATTAAAAAGCGGGCCTGGGCTACAGCTTCTTGGCGCTCAACCCCTTGTGAGTAAATACTGACCCCAGCACCAATAAATGAAAATGCACTTACGGCTAAAATACCAATAATAACCATGACAAGTAATAGTTCTATAAGGGTAAATGCATTTTGGTATTTAGCTCTTTGCATTAGTAATTCCCTTTATATGCACTAAATCCGTAAACTTCGCCTAAGGGTGATGTTACTTCAATAGTAATACGCTTAAAGGTTGTGCCATCGTTGGTGGTCGATTCGTTAAAGTCGCTATCGTACTCAACAGTAACAACTAAATTAAAGTCGCTGTACTCGCTTAACACCTCACCTAAGCTATTAGTAATAGGCTGGTTAGACAGTGCAATATAGTCATCTACATCGTTATAACTAGTTCTGGTTTCTGAGTTATCTACTCCGAAGTCAGCAGGTGCGGTACAAGCCTCAGCACCTAAGGTTGTTTCGCCGCAACGTCTAAAAGGTGCGTTTCTATCACTGTGCTCATCAAACGACTTACTTTGGATTTCGTTCATTAATGATTGACCAAATTCAGAGGCTCTTAAAGCCACAATCGGCTCTGCACTTTTTTTGGCTTGTGGGGCAATTAAAGCTGTAATAATACTTAATGCAATTGCAAACATGACAATGCCAATAATAAGCTCTATTAGAGTAAAACCTTTTACTTTAAGGGCACGCATATATAAGCCCTTCACCACTTATGCATACGCCAGCTAATCCAACATCTATTCGACACTGCGTAGTACAGGTTTGATTTGATTTACCTAAAGGATCAAAACTAATTTGGGTAAATATATTCGCGTTACTATCTAAAGCGCTAAATGTTATATCACTTCTTTGCGTGTTTATTTGTACCACTAAATGATCGGTGTTATTGGTATCTGCTCCACCGGTACATGTATCGGGTGTGGAGGGAGCAATAAGTGTGGAGGTAATATAAAGGGTATGACAACTTGAAATGGCTGTATTTTGCATTGCACGTAGCTGCACTGTTCTCAGTGCATTTAAAGTACGATCTCTATACGAATAGGCGTCTTCTGTTGAGCTGCCCAGAAATTTGGGAACTGCCGTTACCGACAGTATTCCCAATATTACTAGAGTAATAATTAACTCAATGAGTGTGAAGCCACGCAATCGTTGCTTACTACTGCTTATCATTTATGTAATTAACAGCCCGTAGTAACAAGTGTAATCACTGGAGGAGTTACAACTACAGGGCCTGTCGTCGCAGTAGCTTGCTTATAATCGATACGGCAATCATCTCCTTTTACATAACTGTTAGGGTAAATGATTAAAGTACCATCGGTTGCTGAATCATCTAGATTAAAATCCGCAGAATCATCAGTAGCGAAACTAACATCTAAAAATGCTTCAAATGCAGCAAGGGTTGCTGCTGGGTAACCATAAACTGTATCGACTGCATCCCCTGTATCTACAGTAACTGTAGCCTCATCCTTTTTATGATCACTAGCAATAATGGATTTGCCATTCACAATATTCATACCACTGCGAATAGAGCCCTGTAAGCCTTCAAGTGTTGAAGCATTGGCATCACCTTGCAAGTTTAAAAAGCGAGGTGCTGCGGTAACAGCTAAAATGCCTAAAATAACAATTACGATGATCAATTCAACAAGTGTAAAACCTGCTTGTTTATTTATTGGTAAACTTTTTAACGATTGCGTTTTCATAAATAAGCCTCTTTTTAATTACTTAGTTTTTAAATATTTTTACTTTGCCTGTTTTAGCAAAGTATGAAAAACCTGTTAGACCTGATATTTCCCCTGTATTGGTAGGTATACTTTTAACATCAATGGTGTGAGTTAAATAATAGACGCATTGCGTATTTTCTGCATTGTACCTAACTAAAAAACTTACACTTTTTATTATCGATAATTCATTACTTAACGTACTACTGGGTGCATCTTGTAAAATTATATTTAAAACTTGGCGGCATTTATTCGCATTTATAACTTCTGCACGAGTATCTTTTTTTTCTGTTTCATCGCTTGTTGGTGTGCCTAACGTCCCATCAACACCAACTATTACCCCTGCATAGTTAACAAATGTTTTGTTTGACCTGCTGTTTGGCCTACCTTCTAATTCCCATTGACCCCTAACCATGCCAACGGCCGATGAGAAACTACCTGCTATAGCGTCAACGCTTGCATTATGCGCTTGATTTTTAATACCTATATATTGAGGTATAGCAAAGCTCAAAATTACTGCCAGTAAAATCACAACAATAACTAACTCAAATAATGAGAAACCTTTTGAGTAAGCCTTTGATGCAATCACTTGGTTAATTACCTTTAATCGCGGACATCATGTTCCACATCGGCATAAAAATACCCAACGCTAAAATCAGCACCATAATGGCAACAAACACAGTTAAAATAGGTTCTATTTTTGCAGTTAAGCTCCGTAAGTCGTAATCAACTTCACGCTCATAATAATCAGCAGCCTCTTGTAAGAGCTCATCAACCCGGCCCGTTTCTTCACCTACCGCTACCATCTGTAATACAAGCTGAGAAAACAGCTGAGAACTTTTTGAGGCCCTAAGCAAACTATCGCCCTTTTCTATATCTTGGCGCATAGTAATAATCGCTTTTTCCATATAGCTGTTATCTACGGCATGCGCTGTTAGTGATAAACCAGTGGTCATAGGCACACCGGAGCGCAATACCATAGCTAAACTTTGACTGTAGCGCGCAAGCAATGTCCGTTTTAAAATATCCCCAATAAATGGAATTTTTAATTTATATTGATCCCACTTAAAGCGTCCAGGCTCTGTATTTAAATAACGCCTCCAAGCAAAAACAGAACCAATAACCATCACCAATAATAACCACCAGTAGTTAACAAAAAAGCTGCTAGTGCCAATTAATATTTGAGTCATTAATGGCAATTCGGCATCAAATTTTTCGAACATACTGGCAAAGGTAGGAATAACAAAAATATTCAAAATAATCATAGCCGCTACTAGAGCCAAAATAACAAAAGTAGGGTAGCGCATAGCTGCTTTTATACGCTTTCGGGTTTCTTGTTCTTTCTCAAAATAAATAGCGAGTTGATAAAACGCATCTTCTAATCGTCCAGAGCCTTCACCAACCATTACCATGGATACTGTTAAACGGCTAAATACCTCGTTATGTATCGCCATTGCACTGGATAAGTCGCGGCCTTGTTCGAGCTGCTTGGTAACTTCTATTAGTACATTTTTAAATTTTTTATTTTGTGTTGTTTCTGCCAACCCAACCATTGCTCGTATAATTGGTATACCTGCTTTTAATAGCGAATACATTTGCCTAGAAAACATAATCATGTCATCTAGCGTTATTTTTTCGACAAATAAATTATCAAAAATTTTGATGTTATTTTTTGTTTCAACTAAAGAGATTGATATTGGTATAAATTGACGCTTCATTAAACTATCAGCTACGCCAGCTTGGTTACTCGCTTCTAATTGGCCTTTAACCAACATACCTTTGCTGTCTTTCGCTTTGTAGCTATATAGTTGCATCAATATCCCCTACTATTTCTGGGATATATTCAGCCACTTTAAATACTTCATCTAAAGAGGTAATACCTTGCTTAGCGTAATTTAGTGCCATTGTTGAAAGTGGTGAAAAGTTAGCACTATTTTTAGCTGCCCTTGCAAAACCTTGTGTGTCGTTAACCCGTAATGCATCCATCATCGCATCATCCATTTCGAGTAACTCAAAAATACCTACACGCCCTTTATAACCACTATGGTTACATGCAGTGCAACCTTGCCCTTTAGAAAATTGAGCATCTGTAATCTCTTCGCCTAAATATTTTAACCAACTTAATTCTTGGCGATCTGGCAAGTACGGTACTCTGCAGTCATTACATACTCGTCTTACTAATCGCTGAGCAATAATCGCGCGCAGTGAACTTGCCACTAAGTAAGCCGGTGCCCCCATGTCGATTAAACGCATAGCACTGGTAATTGCATCATTGGTATGTAACGTTGATAGTACGAGGTGGCCTGTTAAAGCGGCCCTTAATCCAATATCTACGGTTTCTTGGTCACGCATTTCACCAACCATTATAATGTCAGGATCTTGCCTTAGAGCGGTCCGTAAAATACTTGCAAAGCTCAGCCCTATTTTATTATTTATTTGTACCTGGTTAATACGGCCAATACGATACTCAACGGGATCCTCTACTGTAATAATTTTACTTTCTTGTTGGTTTAACTCACTTAATGCACCGTATAGTGTGGTTGTTTTACCCGAGCCTGTTGGCCCAGTAACTAAAACCATGCCATGCGGACGTTTTATAATGCTGCGTACACGTTTTAATATGTGTACTGGCATGCCTGTCTCATCTAACGATAATAATCCGGCTG
Source organism: Pseudoalteromonas sp. SG43-3 (assembly GCF_014164385.1). NCBI lineage: Bacteria > Pseudomonadati > Pseudomonadota > Gammaproteobacteria > Alteromonadales > Pseudoalteromonadaceae > Pseudoalteromonas > Pseudoalteromonas sp. SG43-3. Next base: position 116,195 of record NZ_JACJFC010000003.1, on the reverse strand, counting down.
ATTGATCAAGCAAACGCATTACAACTGATTCGCCATGCTGAACGGGCATAGTAGATAGGCGCACATCAATACTATGGCTGCGCACTTTTATATTAAAGCGACCATCCTGAGGGAGGCGTTTTTCAGATATATCTAATCCCGACATAAGCTTTAAACGTAGCACGAGTGCCGATGCTATTTTTACTTGGTTAAGAGTGTGCTCTTGTAATATGCCATCTACACGTTGACGAATGCGAAGCAAACCTTCATCAGGCTCAATGTGAATATCGGATGCACGAACTTGCACTGCATCCTCAAATATTGATTGCAGTAACTTAACAACGGTTGCATCAGATGTTTCATCACCTAAAGAGTTTAAATCAAACTCTTCTACGTCTTGATATTCTTCATGGAGTTGTGCTGCAAAGTTAGTAATTTCATCTGTACGACGATATACGTTGTCAAACGCAGCCATTATTTGACTTTCTTGTACAACAGCTAAATCTATTCGTTTAGGAGCAAGCATAGTTGCAAGTTGATCAAGCCCCCTTAGATCAGCAGGATCGCTCATCCCGACTAAAACAGAGTCACCATTGTCTTCAATTACTAATGCTCTGTAGCGACGTGCATAAACCTCAGATAAAAGCTTAGATACATCAGCTGATATTTTTCGCTGTGATATATCTAAAAAAGGTACTTGTAATTGCTGCGCTAAAAAACGTAATAGTTGTGGTTCACTAATAAACTCAAGTGTAATAAGCGTCGAACCTAATTTACGACCCGTCGCAGCTTGAACGTTTAGCGCTTCGCTTAGTTGCGCTTCGGTGATCATGTGCTCATGAACAAGTAAGTCCCCTAAGCGCATTTTTAAACTAGGTCTCATACGGCCTCCTTTAGCGCAACTAAACGCTGTAATGCATGCTGCGTCATAGCTGTATTTAATCCACCTAAATCTAGAGCCACTTTGTAAAGCTGTTTAGCATCGAGGTACTCTCCTAATGCATCTTTTGAGGTTGCAAGTGCCAGCCACCACTTAGCTTGACTAGGCTGTAGTTGTGTAAGATGTTTAAAGCTTTCAAGTGCTTTATGGTGCTTACTCGCACTTTGCGCAGCAGTACCTTGTAGCACCCAAAAATCAAGATTCGCTTGAGCCTCAAATTCATCACTTAAAAGCAGCAATACTCCTTCATACTGTTGTTGCATAATGAGTATTTTGCTTAGCATTACACGCCATTCAAGTACGCTAGGGTTTTGGCGAATACCTGCTTGCAAAACCTGTTGCGCAGAATTTATATCTTGTTGTTTAAAGTAAGTTGCAGCGAGTAAATTTCGAGCTTCAACGTGCAAAGGCAATTGCGCTAAAATAATATTTAAATCACTAATGGCTTCATTGTATAAGCCAAACTGTATTGCTTGTTTAGCTGCGGCTAATTGCTCAATCAATAAAGCCTGTGGCGACTTAGCTTCTGCCACGCTTTTAATCATAGTATTTTGAGGCTTAGCTTTAGTCATTGGCGTAATTTTTGGCTTACTCACAGTAACTTCGCTTGCGGTTAACTCTTTATTATTAGCTAGTGCAGAGCTTTGTTTAACCTCGGCAATTACAACCGGCCCAACTACTGGCTGAGAAACCAATAATGTAGCTTCACTCGACTTGGGTTCAGCTAAATCATCCACTTTTGGTTTTATCTGCTCAATTGGTATAACTGCCTTCACAGCTTCTTGCTCAACCATAGGTTCTGCAGTGCTTTTTTCATCTTGGGAGTCAGATAAATTAGAGGTTATAACCGCGACCATTTTTTGCTGTGGTAACACAGACTCACGTTGAGTCTCTTTTTTGTCGGCGGTCGGTAAATATAGGTATGCTAAAAAAATGACACTTAGCATAATAAGTAAAATTACGGCTTTAAATGCAATATTTTTTACATCATATATCGGCTTTAAACTTATACCTTCTTGAATACTTACTTGTTTAGCTTCTCGTTGCTCAATATTTTTAAGCATATTATTTATAACGCTCATAACAACTGCCTCCATACCCATATGGCAGCAATAGCTAAAACACTAAACATTAAAGCACTGTAGCTCCAATATTGTCCGGTTCGATACTTTGCGCAGTCTTCGGTATCTTTTATGGCAAGTTGAATATGGCGATTTGTTATTATATTTAACCCTTCACCGTATGCTTGTAATAGTGCTTTGTGGCATAAAATATTAACTAACCTAGGAATTCCACGGCTAGCTCTAGCAATTTTGAGCCCCATACTATTATTAAATAAAGGAGGCCTATTAAACCCTGCAACTTGTAAGCGGTGATTAATATAATAAACAACCTCAGCGCCAGTCATCGCCCGTAATTTATACGAAAAACTGATACGTTGGCGTAATTGCCTTACTTTGTTGTTTGCCAGCTTTTCATCAAGTTCAGGTTGCCCAAATAACACAACTTGAATTAGTTTTTCACTTTCTGTTTCTAAGTTTGTAAATAATCTCAGCGCCTCTAGAGTCTCCCAACTCAAGCATTGCGCCTCATCTATCAAGAGCACTACACGCTCATTATCTTCTTGTAAGTCGAGTAAGTGATGATTTATAAGCTGCCCTAGTGCTTGCTGATCTAATGCTTTATCTACATCCATACCCAGCTCAATGGCAATCGCCCATCTAAGCTCTTCTGGGCTTAAATAAGAGTTAGGTAAATAAGCCACAATGTAATCTGGCTCAAGTTGGTTTAATAGCTTTCTACAAAGTAGCGTTTTACCAGTCCCAACTTCACCAGTGACTTTAATAAACCCTTCACCCATTTCAATAGCTGTTGTTAACACTTGCATCGCTTCATGGTGCGGTTCAAGTGCACAAAAAAACTCTGTGTTAGGGGTTAACGTGAAAGGCATTTCACTTAAATTAAAAAAGCTTAAATACATAGTTAGTTTTCATACCATGTTTTTAAAAGCTGACGGCTTTCACCTTGTTGTTTTTTCCAAGTATCTGGCATAACAACCGTTGGTTTGATTAGAATAATCAGTTCTTTTTTCTCTTGGCGTTTACGAATACTTTTAAATAAATTGCCAAATAGTGGGATATCACCCAACACGGGGGTTTTTGATTCTTCATCCTGTGTTGATGTTTGCATCAAACCACCAATAACCACTATTTCGCCACTTTGAGCGCGAATAACAGTATCTGATTCTCGAATGTTACTTTGTGCTAGAGGCAACTCAAAACGTTGATCGTCTAATGTAATTACTTTTAGCTGCTCTTCTGTTTCAGTTACTGAAGGGTGAACATGCAAAATAACTGAGCCGTACTTGTCAATTTGCGGCGTTACATCAAGGGCAATACCAGAAAAGAACGGCGTTAAATCAATTTCAGGCGAGGTCGTTGTAGCAGTACCCGTTACCGTCGTACTTGATACATTAGTAACAAAATATTCGTCTTGCCCTACTTTTATAACTGCTTTTTGATTGTTTGTAGCGGTAACTCGAGGGTTAGATAGCATTTGCACATCACCTTGCGTTTCAAGCAAATTAATAACCCCGTTAAAGTCTCCTTTTTGAATGGTTAGCGATGACGCTCCACCAATTGCGGCTGAAATACTATTACTAATAGTAGAACCCGCTGTTGTAGCAAACGAAATACCGCCTTCTAAACCACTCGCTATACGCTCCCAGTTAACTCCCTGTTGGTACTCATCTTTTAAAGTTACTTCTATTATTTTTGCTTCTAGAATAACTTGGCGTTGCAGGTTTTCTTGGCTTTGACGCAAAAACTCTTTTAGCTGACTAATTTCGCTTGGTAATGCATTTACGGTTACCAAACTAGCTTGTGGGCTTGCAACAACATAGCGCCCATCGCTTGCGCCAATTAAAGACTTAAGGGCGACTTCTAATTCTTTCCAAAAGTCATTTTTATTAATTGTTTGGATTCGAGAACCGTTTAAATCTAAGCTTTGATTATCGCCGCCAAACTCATTATTTTGCTGGTTACTACTACCTGAACTTGAACCATTCGAACTACTGCCACTTTGTGCAAATTGACTAACCCCACCAGCAACCACACTCACTGTAGACTGACCATGGCGCTGCATCATTAAATAATTTACAGGTATTGTTTCTGTGCGCATTTTGGCTGGCAGTACTTGTACTATTCGTCCTTCATTAACAATATCTAAAGGATACATACGCTTAATAACAGCAATGACTTCATTAAAAGTAACGCTTTTAAGATTTAAACTAATTGTGCCATTTACCTCAGGATGCACAGCAACACTAAAAGGCGTATCGTCTGTTAAGCCTGCAAAAAAGGCGCCTATTTCAACGTCATTAGCGGCTACATCAAAACGCTTTATAGATAAATCATCACTTATAGTTTGCTCATTATTTATTGATGATAGTAGGCTTTGGGTAAGCTCACTCGGCATCTGTAAAGGCGCAATCGCTTTAGTATCTACAGGCTTTTCAGCCAGCTCTTGTTCTATATGAGTTTTAACCTCTTTACCTGGTTTAAAGCTATGGCACGCAGTTAAAAATGTAGGTAACAATAGAAGAACAAGCCACGGATGAGATAAATTATTTTTTAATTTCATAGTCATATAATTCTAATTTTATTTGTTTATCATCATTTGCTAACACAACCTGTTTTGAGTTAATGCTTAGCACCCGAAAATCGTCTACAGCATCACCGACTCGATAAATATGGCCTGAAATAATGGCCTTAAATGCTGTACTGTTTTTAATAATAGATTGCAATTTAAGTTCTGTGTTTTGAGTTACACTCTTGTTGTTATTTACATACATATTTGGTTGAGTAGGATCGCGTAATTGCGCTAATGCACTGGGTGCGAAAGTGAACAAAAGTAATAAAAAACATAAATTATAATGCGATAAATTTTTCATTAGCGCTCACTGTAGCAATTTGTAAAGTTAATTCAGCTTGAGGGTACTCTAGTACCTGATAACTAAACTCCTGTATTAATAACTTATCTTGATTATTTTTTAATGCGGCTAAATATTTTTGTAAGCTAAAGTAGCTACCTTCTAAAGTAACGACCATCTGATGCTCAAAAAATAATGTTTGCGTATCATGTTCACCTAGTTTTTCTACATCGATAGCCTGTGCTGGTTTGACATTAAAGCTACTCACTTTTACGTCGCTACTATCTACGAGCAAATCTTTTAAAACGGCAGGTACATTTTTAGCCGCTACAAAGCCTTGGCTAAAACTATTAAGTTGATTATTTATTTCTGCTAACTCATCTCTGGTTTGTGCAATTTGACTGCGTAAAACCTTAGTGTAGTCGTAGTTTAGTGCTTGATTTAACATGGAGAGTTGCGCATTTATCTGCTGTAACTCCTGCAATGCTGCATTTTGTTCAGAGCGAATATGAGCAACTTCATCTTGCTGTGGAAAAATAACAAACCACAGGCCGAGGTAAATCACCATGAATAAGCCTACAAATACAGTGGAATACTTCTCACGCTTTTGCAGCGATGCAAATTGAGCTCGATACTTTGCCCAAATAGGCCAACCTTTGTCTTTCTTGTTGTTCATGGTTTAGCGCCTTTATCAGCAAGGTCGGTCGCCACATTAAATTCACTCAGACCATCTTTTGTTGACAGTTCTAAAACTGAAAATTCTTTATCAATAAAAAAAGGTGACTGCTTTAAATTATTAAACCACATAGGTAAAAATTTTGACTGCGATACTTGCCCTTGAAACGTGACACTTTGCCCTACAAATTTAATATGGGTAAGCCAGATATTAGGCTCGTGATACTTGGCTAAATCTTGCATAACCTGCGCATAGTCGGTTGCGGATTGATCTGAGCTTTGCTCTAAATAACTAAATATTTGCTGCTTATGCAAAACCTCTTGCTGAAGTGTTTTTAGCTCATTAATAAAAATTGTTTTATTTTGCTTCTCTGCTAGCTGCTGTTTTACAACTTCTAACTGAGCTTTTCCTTGTTTGAGATATTTCTTTTTTTGTTCTAAATCAAGCTCACTTGAATAAGTTTTATAACTGTAAAAAGCCCACGTGATTGCAATAATTAATAGCGCACCTAACCACAGTGTAATCATTCCCGATAAAGGGACTGGGTCTCGGCGTACTCGTAAGGTTTTTTGATAAAAATTAATCCGGGTTTTCATAGCACAGACTCCGGATCTGTTAATTGATAGGCTGCTCCGAGCGCATAATAAAAGTTTGCCTCTAATTGCTGCGCTAATTCTAAGTTAGGCGCAAAATCTACAACTTTTACTTGTAAAAACTCTGCAAGACCGGCTCTAAGAGTTAATGAAGATAAATCATCGCACTGTAGCTGTATGCTGCGAATTGGCGGTTGCTTGAGCTGGCTTTCAAAAAAGTCCATCGAACGCTGAATTTCTAACCCTAACGCCTCTACTAGTTCTTGGTTTTGATCCTTGTCTGAAATACCTAAAAAACCATTTAATCGCCTAGCTAATACTAATTGTCCATCACGAATAATTAAGATTCGAGGTTCATGATTAGCATGCTGCACAATCAGCATATGCGCCTCTTTGTATGAGCCAAATAAAGTTACTAAAACCATTTCTTCAGAGGTCATTGCACGCAAAACTGGTTTAGTTTGTTCAAAACTGTCTATAAACGGAAGTAGCTGCAGCTTATTGGTAATAAATACATTCATTTTGCTGCTTTGCATTGGTAACGTTATTGGATAATCGATAAAGTCAGCTACAATGTTTTCAGAAGCTATATCAACTAAATCTTTTGTAGTCCAAGGCAGCGACTGAATGATTTCTTCATCACTAAGGTTTGGTTTATCCATTTGCACTATTTGATAAAAGTAGTGCGGTATGACTAAATTAACTGCACAAATATCAGTAGACACCTCATTTGTACAAGCAACAATTGCAGCGGTATAATCGGTTTGCTCAGACACATTTACACTGTGAGAACTGTGAACCATCCATTGGTCGCGTTGTTTTTTTAAACATACCGCGTTAACAGTATCTGCGTAAGTTGCAACACCAATAGCTGTATTTGGATCTAAACTACGATTTAACCATGAAAACAGCTTTTCTTTCATATAGCTACTATTGTTAATTGAGTATGAAATAAGTGTCGTACATTTTAACTACTTTGCCAAATTGAAAACCAATAAAATGCGTGAAAAATTCAAAATAGATGAAAATAACTATATTCAACAATTAGATAGCTCGTTTCTAAAAAAGAGAAATATTTGTTTAGGTATAAAACGTGATGATTTACTCCATCCGCTAATAAGTGGCAATAAATGGCGTAAATTAAAATACAATTTAGCGTATATGCAAAAGATAAATAAAACAGAGCTTCTGACTTTTGGTGGTGCGTTTTCAAACCATATTCATGCCTGCGCAGCGGCAGGAAAAGAATTTAATATAAAAACTCGCGCGATTATTCGCGGACCAGAACTGGATAACAACAACCCAACAATCCAATTTGCAAAACATTGTGGTATGAACCTGCATGTTGTTAATCGTATAGAATATCGAAAACGCCACAACATCGATTACCTTAATGCTCTGCAAGAGCGCTTTCCAAATGCTTATATTATTCCTGAAGGTGGTACAAATGAACATGCTTTATTAGGGTGTAAAGAATTAGTACAAAGCTTACCCGAACATAGCTACTTAGTTTGTCCTACAGGTAGTGGTGGCACGCTTGCTGGACTAATAGAAGGCAGTGCTTCAACAACACAAGTTATTGGTATCGCGGTATTAAAACAAGCTGAATATTTAAATGAAGAAATAAAAAAGCTGAGCGCTAGAGCTAATAACCAAACTAACTGGCAGTTACTCACAGAGTTTCATGATGGTGGCTATGGTAAGTTTTCACCTGAGTTATGGCAGTTTTGCCAAGATATGAGTCACACTTATAATCTGCCACTTGAGCCTATTTATAGCGGAAAAATGATGTATGCATTGTGGCAGCTTATTGAGCAAGATTATTTCCCATCTGGGAGTAAAATTATTGCTGTTCATACTGGCGGGCTTCAAGGCTTAAATGGGCTTAAATATAGAGGGTTAATCTAGACCTTAATTAAATACCGCTTGCGTAAACTCTTGAAGTGGCTCTGAAAAGTAAAAACCTTGAGCTCCTACCACTCCCAATTTGGTAAGCGTAAGTAGCTCTTTTTGAGTCTCTACGCCCACCGCGTATACGGGTAGATTTAAAAGACTAGCGGCTTCGACTATCCTTTTTATTTTCTTTTGACTTTGAGTTTTTTCATCTAATAAATGAACCAGTTCGTAAGATAACTTAAGCCCACATACTTGGTTATAATCAACTAGCATGGCTACTTTCTCACTGCTTTTTACATTATCAATCACAATATGTGAATGCCCTTTTTTAATAACATTGAGTGCATTAGTTATCGACTCTCTATGAGTAAAAAATTCTGCCTCACTTATTTCAAATTGTAATTTAGTATTTAACTTAAGTTCTGCCATTTGATTGGCTAACCACTCCCAAAATACAGTATTAAACCAATTTTTAGGGTGTAGATTTACACTAACTGTTAAAGCCGAAGACTCACTGAGCATTAGCTTTTTGACTTGTGTTATTACAGCTTTATCTAATATTAAAGCGTCTTGATCACTATAAACCTGCTTAATAAAATAACGAGCGGCCAGTAAACCAAGTTGGCTATGCCTAACCCGAATAAGAGCTTCATGCTGCAGGATATTTCCACTAGAGAGTTCAAATACAGGCTGAAAGAATAATATAAATTTATTCTTTTTAATGTTTTCTATAACCTGTTTGCTAGAGAGGTGTTTTTCTTGGCAGTGATTTAACGTTAAACGGTGGCAATGCTGCAATAGGCTGCTTTGTGATAGCGCGAGTGCTGATTTTGCTAGCTTATAAACCGCCACTTGATCAGCGCCTAATTGATAATCACACGCACCTATTTTAATATTTTTATGAGTAATATTTTTTTGATGATTTTGACATATTAAAAACACATTTTTATGAAGCTTTTCAACGTAGCTATTCAACTCGCTAATAGAAATGTTTGGTAAGGTAACCGCTAAGTAATTAGAGTTTAGTATTTTTACCGACACACCTTTAAGTTCGGCTAATTTTTTAGTAATTAAGACTTTAAAATTGGCTTCTATATCCGTTTTTTTATCATAGCTACAATCACACTCAATAAGTAAAAATAAGTTATGTGATGCAGTATTAACTCCATACAAAGAACTTAAATCACATTTTTTTGCCTGTTCGATTAGTTGAGTATTTTTATACCTTTGTTGAATAATTTTAGTCGGCTGTATAACTGTATTTTTAAGCATTACTTTACGGTTTACTTTTAACAGGCTCCACCAGCGATAAGACCAATTAGCAGCGCCTAATATAATCAGATTCAAAAATATAAATAAGTAGCTTTGTGTTACCCACACTGGATAGTGATAAAGGCTCAAACTTAACGTTTTAAAAGTAAAAACTTCGCGTTCTAAATTTACTAAGTTCCTAAAGTGATCAGAAGAATTTTGCAGCTCTAACTTAAAGCCTTCATTTTTAGCTAATGCGACCAACACTTCATTATTTATAGAGGGAGATAAATTTAATTCATAAACGCGTTTAACAAACTGCTGCCCAGAAACATGTGCTTTTTGATGTAATGCATCATTTAAAATGAAATTAAAACTAATAAGTATCATCAAAAACAAAACAAAAGAGATACCTTTGAAGTACTTTAAAAGCCAGAGTTTACTCTTTTGCATAGCCTGCCACTCGTTATATTGATAACTAAAGTGTTGTTCAATATCTATAGAAGCACAAGGCTGCAAACTAAGTTTAAACGTTTATTAATAGTACTAAACAAAAAACACTCAGATAAACGAGAACTTACAAAAATAAACAGCTATGCCCTTTATTCTGTAAATAGATGAAAGCCATCGACAGATCATTTTAAAAAGTATGCCAGCAGAGATTATGCTGCATACCGCCTTAATTAAACCAATGGCGTGTTTTATTTGCAAAGTATACCAAGCTTAGCATTACGGGGACTTCTACCAACACCCCCACCACAGTGGCAAGTGCAGCCCCAGAATGTAAACCAAATAATGAAATAGCAACCGCAACAGCTAGCTCAAAAAAGTTTGAAGTGGCAATCATACATGCAGGCGCCGCTATGTTATGTGCAAGCCCCATTTTTTTAGCTGCAATATAAGCAATCGCAAAAATACCGTAAGTTTGAATTAAAAGCGGGATTGCAATAAGAACTATTGCCTCTGGTTTTTCTATTAATATCTGCGATTGGAAACCAAACAATAGCGCTACTGTCGCGAGTAAGCCAATAATAGAATAAGGTTTCATTACCTTTAAAAAGTTATTTAAACACGTATGGTCATCTTCTTTATCAAGCTTTTTACGGGTAACAGCACCGGCCACCAGCGGGATAAGTACATACAATACCACCGATAATAGCAGTGTATCCCAAGGTACAGTAATATCAGTCACACCAAGTAATAGCCCTGCAATAGGTGCGAAGGCAAAAATCATAATTATGTCATTTATTGATACCTGCACTAAGGTGTAATTAGCATCGCCTTTTGTCAATTGACTCCACACAAACACCATAGCGGTACAAGGCGCAACACCCAACAAAATCATACCAGCTATATATTCTGTAGCTGTTTGTGGGTCAACAAAATCGGCAAAAATACCCTTAAAAAATAACCAGCCTAGTAGCGCCATAGTAAAGGGCTTTATAAGCCAATTAATAACGATAGTGAGCACTAACCCTTTTGGTTTTTTACCTACATCTTTAATTGATGAAAAATCAATTTGCACCATCATTGGGTAAATCATCAACCAAATAAGTACTGCGATTACAATATTTACATGGGCATATTCAAAACCAGCAATTAAGCTAAATGCACTTGGCATTATAGAACCAGCTACAATACCAAAAGTAATAGCTAAGGCTACCCACACAGAAAGATAACGTTCAAATAATCCCATTGTTCTGTCCTAAATAGAGCTTTGATTAACGCGTTGGCTAAGTTCTTCTGCAGATTCCACACGTTCAGAATAACGATCTACAAAGTAATCTTTTTGATCTCGTAATAACAAAGTAAATTTTATCAACTCCTCCATAACATCAACAATCCGATTATAAAGTGGAGAGGGTTTCATGCGCCCATTTTCTTCAAATTCTAAATGAGCTTGTGGCACTGAGGACTGATTTGGTATTGTTACCATACGCATCCAACGCCCTAATACTCGTAGTTGATTCACTACATTAAATGATTGCGATCCACCACAAACTTGCAGCACTGCGAGTGTTTTACCTTGCGTTGGCCTTACACCACCTAAATTGAGTGGTATCCAATCAATTTGGTTTTTGAATATGCTCGTCATTGACCCATGACGTTCTGGAGAGCACCATACTTGCCCTTCTGACCAAAGCATTAAATCTCGTAACTCTTGTACTTTAGGGTGTGATTCATCTTCACTATCGGTTTGAGGTAAACCTTCAGGATTAAAAATTTTAACCTCAGCACCAAAATACGTTAATAAACGTGCACTCTCCTCTATTACCAACTTACTATAAGAACGCGCTCTTAATGATCCATATAACAATAAAATTTTAGGTTTGTGCTCAGAAAAACTAACATTAAAATTTTTAGTATGTGGAACAACGCTGTGTATTTTATTTGTATTTGGTAACCCATTAACTTCTGACATTTATAACTCAACCTTTACCAAGTGAATATACGAAAAATCGAATATGTGGAATTTCACATGCAAACACGCGTGAGTCAAATTCTATTTTATAAATTTTTTTAAGTTATTAAAAAATCGGCTCAAGCCAATGGAAGGGATTGCGGAAGGTATTTGATAAAAATATTAAGTTACTTATATAGCGCAACTATTTATTTAAACAGCGAATTATAGTTTCACGTAGTTTTTGTGTTTTAATGGGTTTTGCAACATGAGCATTCATGCCAATAGATAAGTATCGTGTAATATCATCTTTCATAACATTAGCTGTTAAGGCAATTATTGGAATATTTGCGATAGTTTCATCACTATCATTACGAATAATTTGAGTCGCCTCAACACCGTCCATGATAGGCATATGAATATCCATTAAAATTATATCAAACGGCTCTAATTTTACTGTTTGGATGCACTCTAATCCATTATCAACTAAGTAAACCTGAGCGCCGCTATTTTCTAGTATGTTGGTAACTATGAGTCGATTGATTGAATTATCTTCCACAACTAATACTTTAATACCCGCCAGCGACTGTTCACTCACAGTATTTACTTTAGGCACTTCATTAAAAAAACCTAACACTCTACTGCTCACCTCCTTATACAAGACACTCGAATAAACAGGTTTTTGCAAAATTGTGTTTATATTTATTTTGTTAGCCACATCATTAAGTAAAACCTCATGATCCCTTGTAAGTACAATTATATTACTGCAAAGCTGGGGATTAATATTATAAATACGCGTTAAAAATGTTTCACTACTCATCGCTGGCATTATCCAATCGACAATAATGACTTTAAATTTTTCTTTATTCTGTTCAATAATATCAATAGCTTGCTTAGCAGACGAGCACGCAGTACATGCTAAACCCATAGCTGTAAACTGATTTTCAATTACTTTAAGGTCCTCTTCATTATCATCTATAATTAATACATCAAACGGATCAGTAAAGATTAGGTTAGGCGTATCATCAATCAACGCTTGGTTGTTCAATTTAACTTCCACCGAAGCTACAAACTCACTACCCACACCTTGAGTGCTGTGTACTGTTATATCACCACCCATCAATTGGCATAAACGCTTACTAATTGTTAAACCTAACCCTGTACCACCAAACTTCCTAGTTGTAGAACTATCTGCCTGAGTAAATGATTCAAATAAATTACTAAGATTATCCTCAGCGATGCCAATACCTGAGTCTTTAACTGTAAAATATAAGCAAACACTTTGCGGATCGTCTAATAACTTTCTTGACTCAATTAAAACCGATACAGTGCCGTGAGGGGTGAATTTAATTGCGTTAGAGCATAAATTTAACAGCACCTGATTTATTCGCACTACATCGCCGATTAAGTCCAGTTTAACTGCCTCATCAATGACAATATCAAATGTGACCCCTTTACTTTGGGCCAATTCATTGAAGGTTGCTTTGATATAATCAACAATCGAATTTACAGAAAAAGGAAATTCCTCAAGGTTAATGTTTCCAGACTCAATTTTTGAAAAGTCTAAAATATCGTTAATAACCACCAGGAGTTGATCTGAGGAGTATTTAATTTTATCTAAATAATACTCATACTCACCAGGTAAACCTTTTTCGAGCAAAATATTAGTCAAACCAATAATCCCACTCATAGGGGTTCTAATTTCATGACTCATATTTGCTAAAAACTCAGACTTAGCGGATGTCAGATGCTCTGCTTCTTCCTTGGCGTGCAAAAGCTCTTCAGTGCGCTCTTCAACGCGCGACTCTAATCTTTGCTTTTCTTCATCAAGCTCTTTTAAAAGTTGAATGCGGCGTTGGTTTAAAAACAAAACAAAAACTAAAAAACTGCTAAGAATAAAAATAATTACAGTAGCGCTGTAAATTAATATTTTATTTTTCTCAAAGTAAGTTGGCTCGTAATAAGAGATAATTGACTCTTCTGGCAAGCTCTGCGGAGCAATATTAAACTTACTTAATTGTCGCCAATCATATGAGTATGTACTAAGCCCTTCACCACTAATTTCATTTAACGCTTTATTTTCATTATAAAAAACTATTGAATCGGCAATACGTTTACCTATTTTTTCACCCGACAATACATACCCACCAACAACACCTGAACCTAATAGTACCTCCCAATAACTAAAAACGGGCGCTGAACTTGCTTCAGCTAATCGCTCTACTAGCTGATAAGGGCTAAGTGATTTATTATCGTAACGCCTAAAAATGGGGGTAAATAAAATAATTGAATCTGCTGGGGCATTTCTTACTTTGGTGAGTAATTCTGGTAATGGAAGATCAAACCACTTTTCTACACTTAAATACGAAAAATCACGGTTAATAACCGAAAATAGTCCTCGATGAAAGCTCATACCAATATCGTTTTTTGTATCTAAAATCACGATCAATTTTTTAGGCTTCATTAAATTAACAGCATTTGCTGTTGCTTGCGCATAATCTAATTTAGCTTGGATCACAGCTCCGCTGGTCTTTTTTGGTAGATTAAACTGGGCGCCTGGCTCTAAGTATATTCGTGGAGCATTTATAAAAAAATCATCTAATTGAGATAGTAACGTCGCTGCAGAAGGCGACTGAGTAACGATGATATCGATGTGCTTATTTTTATATTTTTGTTTGAGGTAGTCTTTCATTAACTGTTTTTGATTAACTTCATCAAAGCGATTTACATCCATATTTTCGACAAATAGTTCATAACTAAAAGAACGTTTTGTAAGCTCTGTACGCAGTCCAAGCTCAACACTTTTATACCAAGGCATATCTTGATTTGTTGAATTTATAAATAAAATATGAGTAACATTTGAAGGAGTTTGAGCGTGTGAACTAGGGCTCAAGAATTGAAAAACAAGAAATAAAAATAAGATATTAGTTTTCATGTTTCTCATTGTGTAATCAGAGGAAAGTAGTTTAATGGTAAGTGTTAACGATATATATATCAATTAAATACAAGATAAAATTTACTGTAATTTAACATTACCAACAATACTATTTCACTTTACAGCCTAATGAGGTCTTATATTGATAGTTTTTGGATTATCATCACAGCGCAATACGCATAAAAAACCCAGTACGAATACTGGGTTTAGAGTAAAAAGTGTAAAGAATCTAATTATCTTTACACTAATAACTTTATATCATTTAGAACGGGATATCGTCATCAAAATCAATGGTTGGTTCCATTGGGTTTGATGCACCACCTTGCGGAGCACTTTGTGGTTTAGGAGCGAAACCACCTTGCTGCTGCGGTGCACTATTTTGTTGTGGTGCAAAGCCGCCTTGCGGCTGGTATTGATTACTTTGCTGCTGTGGTGCTGGAGCCGGTTTTGGCTGCGCTGCAGGTGCTGCTTGCTGTTGTGGAGCATAACCACCTTGTTGCTGGTTATTTTGGCCTTGATTATTTTGACCGTAACCACCACTTTGTTGACCACCTTGCGGCTGATTACCTTGGTAACCACCACCTTGTTGGCCGCCTTGATTACCTTGGTAACCACCACTTTGTTGATCGCCACCACGTGCGCCTAACATTTGCATTTGACCAGTAAAGCCATCTACAACTATTTCTGTAGTGTACTTTTCTTGGCCTTGTTGATCGGTCCACTTACGTGTTTGAAGTTTACCTTCAACATAAATTTGTGAACCTTTACGACAATATTCACCAACAATTTCAGCTAACTTGCCAAAAAATACAACACGGTGCCACTCAGTTTTATCAACCATTTGGCCAGTGTTCTTATCTTTATAGCTATCCGAAGTTGCTAGGGTAATATTTGCTACACCGTTGCCGTTAGGCATATAACGAACTTCAGGATCTTGCCCTAAATTACCAACCAAAATTACTTTGTTCACACCGCGTGCCATGGAACCATCTCCTATAAATGTTAGATTAAACCAGCGACTTTACGCGCTTGGTCTAGGTCAAATTCTTTATCATTAATCTTTAAATAGCTGCGACTTTCATCGCGAACTACAGTTGCTTCTATTACACCTGGTAAAGCAACTAACTGAGAAGCAAGTACTTGAGCATGCTCTTCAGAATCTAATTTGGTCATTAAACTAATAACTTTACTTTTGGGTGGGACTTGCATTTTCCACGCAATAATAAGCCATATTAACCCAACAAGTGCCGCTGCCGCAAACACAGCTTGCGTCGTTGTAGTTTGTGCTACATAGCCACCTAACATACCGCCTAAAAAGGCCCCTAAAAACTGACTAGATGAGTAGCCACCCATTGCTGAACCTTTTTGGCTTGCAGGTGCTATTCGCGATACAAGCGCAGGCATAGTGGCTTCTAAAAAGTTAAACGCCACAAAATAAAGCAGCATACACACAGCAATGCCTACTACACTATTAACCCATACCGACATTGCTAACATACTAATAGTTAACAAGGCTACTGAGCCAATAAATGCTTGTTTTTCTTTCTCTTTTTTAATGGCCACAATCATTATTGGTACCATTAATAAAAATGCTAAAAATAGCACTGGAATATACAAATACCAGTGATGGTCAGCAACCAAACCATCTTTAATTAATTGACTCGGCAGTACCACAAAAATTGTGGTTAGCGTTAAATGCAATAACAATACACCTGCATTTAATCGTGCTAACTGAGGGTGTTTAATTAATTTTTTAATGTCGCTGAAGCTTGCTAATGTATCGCCTTTGGGCGCTTTATTTACCGCCTTTGGCACTAGCATGGTCACTATAAATATACCTAAGACTGCTAAAATAGCAGTCAACCAAAATACACCTGCAATACCCCACGAAGCGGCGACAATTGGCCCAAGTAACATAGCAAAGGCAAAGCTCATTCCTATGCTCATACCAATAACGGCCATTACTTTTGGTCGTTGCTCATCGCGGCTTAAATCTGAAGCAAACGCGAGTAGCGCACTGGCTATTGCGCCCATACCTTGTAAAGCACGGCCTACGGTAACCATTTGGATAGAGTCAGCTAATGCAGCAACTACAGAGCCAATAGCAAATACAACTAAGCCACCAACAATAACCTTTTTACGACCAATCTTATCGGATAATCGACCCATAGGTATTTGTAGTACAGCTTGCGTTAAACCATACGCACCAATGGCAAAACCAATCCAAATAGGCGAAAAACCTTCAAGCGATTGTCCATAAATAGCCAATACAGGCATCAGCATAAACAAGCCGAGCATTCTAAATGCAAACACACTCGCCAGTGATACAGCGGCGCGTTTTTCTCGTGAATTAAGTGAAGATGCGGTCATTATCTGCGTGATCTTACTCTATGAAAAATTGAGGTTGGGATTCTACCATAAGCTTGGCAATAATTAATCGCCTATAAGTAAGGATTTTTCATTGATCAAGGATTAATATTGCTTCGTATTATGCGATACTGAGTAAATAATTTTGGTAACAAACGAGATAGCATGGAAAACATTGAAGTCCGAGGCGCCCGAACGCACAATTTAAAAGACATCAGCCTAACCATCCCACGTGATAAATTAATAGTTATTACGGGTCTATCTGGTTCGGGGAAGTCATCACTTGCATTTGATACGCTTTATGCAGAAGGACAACGCCGATATGTTGAATCACTCTCTGCGTACGCAAGACAATTTTTATCGCTCATGGAAAAGCCTGATGTGGATCACATCGAAGGCCTCTCTCCTGCCATTTCTATTGAGCAAAAGTCAACGTCTCATAACCCGCGTTCAACCGTAGGTACTATTACCGAAATTTACGATTATTTACGACTTATGTTTGCCCGCGTCGGCGAACCACGATGTCCTACACATGATTTACCACTTGCTGCGCAAACCGTTAGCCAAATGGTAGATACTGTTTTGGCTCTACCTGAGGGCAGTAAATTAATGCTGCTTGCGCCAATAGTAAAAGAGCGTAAAGGTGAGCATGTTAAGTTATTAGAACAGCTATCTAGCCAAGGTTACATTCGCGCCCGTATAGACGGTGAAGTATGTGACTTGTCTGATCCACCAACGCTTGAGCTTCATAAAAAACATACAATAGAAGTTGTTGTAGACAGATTTAAAGTAAAAGATGGCTTACAACAACGCTTAGCAGAATCGTTCGAAACTGCACTTGAAATGTCTAATGGTGTTGCACATGTAGCATACATGGACGATAGCAGCGCTGAAGAGATTCTATTTTCAGCAAATTTTGCCTGCCCTACTTGTGGCTATGCAATGACTGAACTTGAGCCGCGTTTGTTTTCGTTTAATAACCCAGCTGGTGCTTGTCAAGCCTGTGATGGCTTAGGTATACGCCAATATTTTGATCCTAATCGCGTAGTGCATAACCCAGAGTTAAGCCTTGCTGGCGGTGCAATTAAAGGCTGGGATAAACGCAGCTTTTATTACTATCAAATGCTGCAAGCGGTTGCAGATCATTACAATTTTGATTTAGACGTGCCTTATCAAGATTTAGACAGCGACTCGAAAAAAATTATTTTAGATGGCTCTGGTAGCACTAAGATTGGGTTTAATTACCGTAACGACCGTGGCGATTTAATTACGCGTAACCATGAGTTTGAAGGCGTTTTAAACAACATGAATCGCCGCTACCGCGAGACCGAGTCAAACTCTGTACGCGAAGAACTTGCTAAATACCAAACAAGCCAAGCGTGTCCTAGCTGTCATGGCTCGCGCTTACGCGAAGAATCTCGAAATGTATTTATTGGACAAACCAACTTACCTGCAATCACATGCATGAGTATTGGTGAAGCCATGGAATTTTTTGAAGGTTTAGAGTTAACCGGACAAAAAGGCCAAATAGCTGAAAAAATATTAAAAGAAATTCGCGACCGCTTATCGTTTTTAATTAACGTTGGCCTAAATTATTTATCACTTGAACGTAGCGCCGATACATTATCAGGTGGTGAGGCTCAACGTATCCGCTTAGCCAGTCAAATTGGTGCCGGTCTTGTAGGTGTAATGTACGTACTAGATGAGCCATCTATTGGATTACATCAACGCGATAACGACCGTTTATTACAAACATTGGTCCATTTGCGCGACTTAGGTAACACCGTTATTGTGGTAGAGCACGATGAAGATGCTATTCGTGCTGCAGATCATATTATTGATATTGGCCCAGGTGCGGGTGTTCATGGTGGGCATATTATTGCTCAAGGTACGCGCGACGATATTTTAGCAAGCAAAGAGTCTGTTACGGGCCAATTTTTATCAGGCGTACGTAAAATAGAAATACCAAAAGAGCGTCACCCAACGAACGACAAATGGCTAGAGCTATTTGGCGCAACGGGTAATAACCTTAAAAATGTGGATTTAAAAATCCCATTTGGTTTAATGACCTGTGTGACAGGTGTATCGGGCTCAGGTAAATCAACGCTAATAAACGATACTTTATTTAAACTTGCTCATACAGAGCTAAATGGCGCAACCACTGCCGAAGCGGCACCGTATAAATCAATTAGCGGTTTAGATCATTTTGATAAAGTGATCGATATTGATCAAAGCCCAATTGGTCGTACTCCTCGTTCAAATCCGGCAACCTACACAGGTATATTTACCGGTATTCGTGAGTTATTTGCAGGTACACAAGAAGCGCGCTCACGTGGCTACAAAGTAGGTCGCTTTAGCTTTAACGTTAAAGGCGGACGCTGTGAAGCGTGCCAAGGTGACGGCTTAATTAAAGTTGAAATGCACTTTTTACCTGATGTGTATGTACCGTGTGATGTATGTAAGAGCAAACGCTATAACCGCGAAACGCTCGAAGTCCAATACAAAGGTAAAAACATACACCAAGTACTTGAGATGACTGTTGAAGACGCGCATGAGTATTTTGACAAAATACCGGCTATTGCCCGCAAGCTTAAAACCTTAATGGACGTTGGTTTATCGTATGTCCGCTTAGGTCAAGCCGCTACCACGCTTTCAGGTGGTGAGGCGCAACGTGTAAAACTAGCACGCGAGCTATCAAAGCGTGATACTGGTAAAACACTCTACATATTAGATGAGCCTACAACAGGCTTACACTTTGCTGATATTGAACAGCTGCTTGTTGTATTACATCGCCTGCGCGATCACGGTAACACCATTGTGGTTATTGAGCACAACCTCGATGTTATTAAAACAGCAGATTGGGTTATTGATTTAGGACCTGAAGGCGGAGCTGGCGGCGGTGAAATACTCATTGCAGGTACACCAGAAGAAGTGGCCGAATGTGAGCGTTCACATACTGGGCATTACTTAAAACCTCTATTAAATAAATAGAGGTTCAGTTGTGACAAATTAATCGGCTTTGAGGTTATTTAACTGTCGAGATTACACTTAATTAAAAATGGCGAGAAGATTCACTTCTCGCTATTTTTTGGCTCTAATTTTTCTTTTATCAACATAACAATCGAAAATGTTATTAAAGAAAAGCAACACACTGCTGCAAATTTAACCTTGAAAGATCAACAGACCCTAGTTATTCCAACTTATCTGTATTATTTGCATGTCTTTATATTTTGATTCTGTAAAGAAAATTTGATTGTTATCACTAATAAAAAATGCGATGGGTTTAAAATCCACGTGCACATCTTTTACTGTCTTATCTTCTAAATTAAGCCGAGCAACTCTTGAAATCGCATCAGAGTAGTAAAGGTAATTACCATTAATAGCAAAAAGTTGTGCTTGTCGCGCGTCTTTAGGTAATTCCCAACTCTGTTTATTTGATAGTTTAATTAACTGATTATTAGTAATTGCATAATTAGTACCGTCAGCGCCTGAAATTAATTTGTTGGCTTTAATATCCTCTAATATAGTTGTGTCTCGCGTTAATAAATTAAACTGAGCAAATAGGTTTTCTGAACCACTTCGCTCTAAATAAATTATACTTTCATTATCTTTAGACCATACATAGTTTAGTATTTGTCGCCCTTTAAACTCAGCTATGGTATAGAGTTTGTTCGACATAACGTCAAAAAATGCAATATCGCTATTAACTCTTAATAAAACACGATCTTGCTTACTCGATACTCTTAGCCCGCCAATAGCAAAGGTAGATTTCCCTTCATAAGTAAAGTTACTAAGTTGCTTTGTAAGTCCATTTTGAGATAACCACAACTGACTGCTGCCAGAGCGCTCGGATACAAAAATATGCGCTGGTCCTTTCTCATTAATGACTTCTACAATGTGGTAGTCGTCTTCATCACTTTTGTAGAGTGCTTCATACTCAGGAACATCGCTAAAAAGATTAGTCGCTTTAATTAACGAAAAGGTTTGTGTTTTATTTGCTGAGTAAAAGAGGCTATTAGCAGATTGAACTGCAATATAATAAGGTGAAATTGCTGGGGTAACCGTTAGTGTGCGTTTAATAATATTATTTTCATCAAACACAATGGTTGAAAGGTCAGAGGCTTCAAAAACAATCACGCCTTTATCGTCTGCAAGCCAGTCAAACGCGAAGCTAATTATGCTTTTGTTTGCTTTAAATAACCGCTTGGTTTCATGGGTCTCAAAGTTATAGCTAAATACAGAAAAAGGCTTACCCTTTTGACTAAGTATATATGCTATTTTATTACCTGAAGAAGATAAGCGCGGCATTATTACGCCATACATTACACCTGGTGGTGGAATAACAATGGACTCTTTTTGTAACTCTAAATCAAATTTATATAAACCTGAGCCATCTTGCTCATTTTTATATTCAGTGTAATAAATATATTCACTATTTTCGTCTACTTGTGCGTAGCCGGTGTATCTAAGGTCACACTTTTTAATTAATGTAGCCTCACCAACAATAGGAAACTGGCTTAAATCAACCAGTACCATTTCGCACTGCTGTTGTTTTAAGTTTGTAGCTTGTATAAGCACTGCGTGCTGATTTAACTGCCACGATAAAATAGATACTTGAAAGCCAGGATAGGTAATTTCAACCTCCCTTTGATCAGATAGTCGCTTTACAAATGCATGCATTACGTCATTTTCAGGTTCAACATTTGTATAAGCTAAATATTGTTTATCTGAGGACATCTCAGGGTGAACCTCACTGCCTATATTCCATGTGCTTGCTACCTTATTAACCGTGATCTGTTTAATCTTTTCGCTAGAAGGTGCATTAATAAAAAACAACCCAAACCATACTAAAGAGCACAGGCAAATAATGACGAGTAAAGAATAAATCAAAAAATTTTTACTATTCTTTTTTTGAACTGGTTGAGAAGTAGTTGCAGTAGCTATCTCTTCATTTTTGGCAGAAATACCCGGTGAGTCAGGCAAAATGTTTACAGGCTCTTTCAAAACGTTTGCTTGCGTTAAACGCTCAGGTATTACTGTTAGGCTATATCCTTTACGGTAATGCGTTTTTAAAAGCGGCGCTTTTTCAATTGGGTGGGCAAGCTGCTTTCTTAACTCTGAGATTGCACGGTTAATCGCATTATCATCAACAAAGCTCTGTTGCCACACACTCTCAATAAGCTCTTGGCGGGAAACAATTTGTTGAGGCTTGTCTATAAAGTGAAGTAATAGCTTTACTAAAAGTGGATCTAATTCCCTTTCTAAATGGTTTGAAGTAATCACACAGCGATTACTAATAAATTGCCAAGGTCCGATTTGATAATTCATAGTTTTTACGTATTTTTATTTTTATGAACCGTATCACATCTACACTTTCTTTTATAGAAAAAGCATTTTAAACCTTATATTAGCATTATAAGGTTTAAGGCTAACCCTCTAAATTAAAACAATTATTTAATTTAAAAACCTTATCTATTAATTGCTCATAACTAGATAAGCGACTCTCAATAAATTCAGCGATATTCTTTAAACCGTCATCAACAAGCAGCTTAGTAAAAAATCATTTGTGATTCTAAATTGGCTGCAATTAAAAATATAAAAGGTTTAATTATGAATAGCACAATGAAAAAAGTACTACCGGCTTTACTACTAGCAACTGCTTTTAATACAACTTCAGTTATTGCAGCTGACGCTAAACAACACACCGTTCAAAGTAATTTTAATCAATGCATAATTGGTGAAAGCGTAGAGGCGATTAACCCAGTTAATAAAAAGCAGCAAGAAACAAACAACATAGACGCCACTGAGTCTTTAAAAAGTAATGTTGATACACAAACGTTACTTTCTTCGATAGATGAAAAAATATCAGCTGAGCTTGACTCTTCAATGAGCAAAATACACTCGCAAATTGATAAAAACCTTTCAAAGTTAACATCCTCAATCACTGCATATTTCAGCACTGTGTTATCGAACTAAAAACAATAAAATTAAAAGTTACATAAAGGAATTATCATGAAAAAATTCACAAAAAAATTAGTATCTGCCAGCGTATTACTTAGCTGTAGTCTTTTAGCAAATACAGCACAGGCTCAAAGCTCTGTATGGCAAGTAAGCAATGGTAATGACTCACTATTTATTGGCGGTACAGTTCACATACTACCTAAAGCTGAAATGCCACTACCCGCTGAGTTTAACCATGCTTATGAACAAGCAGATACGATTATTTTAGAAGCACAGTTACCTGACCCAGCCGACACCAATGCGCAAATGCAAATGTTAGGCGCACTATCGTATACAAATAACGAAACGTTAAGTCAAAAACTAGAACCCGAGATTAAGGCATCACTTGAAAATAAGCTTAACGAGTTTGGCGCTAACCTCGCTAAGTTAGATGGTTTTCGCCCTGCTATGGTTAGTATTGTTTTAATGTCGATGGAGCTTCAAAAGCAAAATTTAATGGGTGAAGGAGTTGATGCTTACTTTACTAAAAAAGCGACTGAAGATTACAAAACAAAAAATTACTTAGAAACAATGGAATTTCAGTTAGAGCTTTTTAAAACAATGGGTCAAGGCAACGAAAACGACTTCATTAAACATAACTTAGCCGAGCTGCACAACTATGGCGATATGTTTAACGGACTTTTAGCTGCCTGGCGCAAAGGTGATACAGACACCCTAAATAAAGTAGCACTTGAAGATATGCAGCAAAATGATCCGAATAGTTATAAACAAATCATTACAGATAGAAATAATGATTGGTTACCAAAAGTAGAAGCCATGTTTAACAACGACAAAAATGAGTTTGTACTTGTTGGAGTTGCCCATCTTGCAGGACAAGATAGTTTACTTACCTTACTTGAAAACAAGGGCTATAAAGTTTCTTTAGTTGATATTGATAGCACGACAGATATAACAGTAAGAGGGGCTGAATAATGGATAAAACAGACAAACTAGCTATATCGCTACTGTTTCTATTTGGGTCCATCATGTTGATATGTGCTATATAAAAAATGCCGCTAACAAGCGGCATTTTTTTATTTTAATAAACTTACCCGCGAGGAATAAAACCAAGCGCATCGTATACCGATTTCAATGTTTTCTCAGCACGTACACTTGCTTTTTCAGCACCTGACTTCATTATGCCATCAAGTAGGTTTTGATCTTCTCTGATCTCTTTAAAGCGTGCTTGAATTGGCTCAATCATATTTACAACTGCATCTGCTGTATCTTTCTTTAAATGGCCATACATTTTATCTTCATACTCAGGAACTAGGTCTTCAATTGAGCGCTTAGTTGCAACACTCAATAAAGTAAGCAAATTTGATACGCCAGGCTTTTCTGTGCGATCAAAATATATACGTGCTTGTTCATCTGAATCAGTTACTGCTTTTTTAAGCTTTTTCACAATTTGCTTAGGCTCATCTAATAACATGATGTAACCATTTGGGTTTTCGTCAGACTTAGACATTTTTTTAAGTGGATCTTGCAAGCTCATTACGCGTGCACCAAACTCAGGGATGTACGGCTCTGGTAATTTAAATACGTCGCCATATAAATTATTAAAGCGTGTGGCTATATCGCGAGTCAGCTCTAAGTGTTGCTTTTGATCATCCCCTACTGGTACTTGATCAGCTTGGTATAATAAAATATCCGCAGCTTGCAATACTGGATATGAAAATAAGCCCACGTTTACGTTATTTGCATGCTTAGATGACTTGTCTTTAAACTGAGTCATTCGATTAAGCTCACCCATTTGCGCGTAACAATTTAATACCCACGCTAATTGTGCATGCTCAGGTACTTGCGATTGTACAAATAACGCAGATTTTTCAGGATCAATGCCACATGCCGCGTAAAGAGCAATACCATCTAACACTCGAGAGCGCAGTAATTCAGGCTCTTGGCGAACCGTAATAGCGTGTAAGTCTACTAACATAAAGAAACTTTCGTGGTCTTCCTGTAACTTTAGCCACTGGTTAATAGCGCCAACATAGTTGCCTATTGTCATACCACCGGTTGGCTGAATGCCGCTTAAAACTACTGGTTTACTCATGATTTTCCTTTATTTTGCTTAATGAATAATATTTAACGCTGCGTTACAACAGGTATTATATCTAAGAAGTTATCGCATAGGTACTGCGGATTATAATCCTCAAGACTTTCACCTTGGTTATAGCCATAACTAAGTGCAATTACGTCTATATTAGCGGCTTTAGCTGCAAGTATATCGCTTTTAGAATCACCTATCATTATTGCTTTATTAGGCTCCGCATTTAGTTTTTTGCAGGCAAATAGCAATGGTTCTGGCGATGGTTTTTTTGCCATGTCGTCACCGCATACAACCACATCAAAATGACTCGTTAGTGCCAATTTTTCGAGTAGTTTCTCTGTAAAAATTCGAGACTTATTAGTGATCAATGCTTTAGGCATACCGCGAAGTGCTGCAAGCCCTGTTTCTACATGTTGGTACAAAACACTATACTCACCAACTTGCTGTTCATAATACTTATAGAACTGTAATATTGCTTTGCCACTAAGTGACTCATCTAGATTTTCACTCACTTGCATATCGCCACTCAAAGCGCGTTTAACAAGGACTTCAACCCCATTACCAATCCAACTTTCAACCAAGCGTTGACTAACAATAGGAAAAGCAAAATCGCTCAAGGTTAAATTAATAGCGATATACAAGTCGTAAACGCTATCAACCAAAGTACCATCTAAATCAAATAAGGCGACATCGTACTTCATTACTTAACACTTCCAAGCTGCTCACGCATTTGATCAATCACCACTTTGTAATCAGGTTGATTAAAAATAGCTGAGCCTGCAACAAACATATCAGCACCCGCTCGAGCCGCTGCTGCAATATTATCGACCTTAATACCACCATCAACCTCTAAGCGAATATCTCGGCCTGATTCAATAATACGCTGTTTGGCTTGGCGTAATTTTTCAAGCGTATGAGGGATAAAGCTTTGCCCGCCAAACCCAGGATTTACCGACATTAGTAAAATGGTATCTAGCTTATCAATAACATGATCTAAATAACTTAGGCTTGTTGCTGGGTTAAACACTAAGCCTGCTTTACAGCCGTGATCTTTAATTAACTGTATTGTACGATCGACGTGCTCACTGGCTTCAGGATGAAAAGTAATAATAGAAGCACCAGCCTCAGCAAATAAAGGTATTATGCTATCTACAGGCTTAACCATTAAATGTACGTCGATAGGTGCTGTAATACCGTAATCTCTTAGTGCTTTACACACCATAGGACCAATTGTGAGATTAGGTACATAGTGATTATCCATTACATCAAAGTGAACCACATCAGCACCCGCTTCGAGAACTTTATCAACATCTTCGCCTAGCTTTGCAAAATCAGCAGACAAAATAGAAGGGGCTATTAAATATTTTTGCTCTGGGTTAAACATGATTAACTCCATCAATAAATAGTGTATTGCGTTAATGTAACTTAATTGAAGATGTTACCCAAGTAATATGGCGTAATAGCCCCCATTTTAGGTAACTTTAAGTTTGATATTTAACCAGTATTTGCTATGATTAAAAAAGTAACAAATTATTGGATTTCATCATGCGTGCTTTTAAAATTGGGATATTAATTGCGTCGGCATTACTGCTTATCGGGGCGTTTAGCTTTGGTTCAAGCTCTGAGCAAGAATTAAGCTCAGTGAGTAATTGTCATAATACACAAGTGGTAAGTGCTCAAAACACTTTAACTGCGTGTATTAAAGCTGAAGAAGAGTCATCATGGTTTTCGTGGTTAACTGGCGATAGCCGTAGTGCTCAGTTTCATTACCTTGATTTACTGGAACTACTTACTAGTTCTGAAGATTCTAAAAACACTCCTTCTTTAAAACCTTTATTTTAAATAATGCTACAATTTTTTAGCGCGTTGCAAAGTGTGCTAGCTGCATTTTTTGGTGTTCAGTCTGAAAATAAACGCCAAGTCGATTTTAAACAACACTCCCCTTTATCCATCATTTTAATTGCGATTGTACTATTTGTTGCTTTTGTTATCGCAATTTACGCAGTGGTTGCTTGGGTGCTAAATACATAGCCATCAACTCGTCAACTTTATTTCTAGAGCCACCTTTGGGGCTAATAGTGCGCTTTACTTGAATTTGTTCAAGCGATGCTTGGCTATAAATTTTACGCGTCCACACGGTATCGTGGTTTGAAATAAGCACAGGCGTGTTATTTTCAAATGCGGCTTGTTCTGCCAAATTAGCTAAGTTAGCCTGATCATCTAAATTAAAACCCCCTTTAGCGTATGACGTAAAAGAAGCGGTTTTACTTAATGGCACATAAGGTGGGTCGCAATAAATAACAGCATTGTTAGGCACTAACTTAAAAACGTCATCGTAATCTAAACAAGTGAACGTTGCTTTTTGTGCTTTTTCAGCAAAAAAATACATTTCTTTTTCAGGAAAGTAAGGCTTTTTATACTTACCAAAAGGCACATTAAAAATGCCTTTTAAATTATACCTACACAGTCCGTTGTAACCATGGCGGTTCATGTATAAAAACAAGATTGAACGTTCGTATACATCACGGCTTTGATTAAACTGCACACGATATTCGTAATAAGCATCTGCGTGATTATTCAAATCAACAAATAGCTTTTTAGCGTCACTAATAAGCTCATCTGGAGAGCTTTTAAGCTCTTTATATAAGTTAATTAAGTCTGCATTGATATCATTGAGGATATAGTGCTTAAAGTCACTATTTAAAAACACAGAGCCTGCACCAACAAAAGGTTCAACCAAAGTATCAGCATGCTTGCTAGCTTGGTTTAATCGCGCATTAATGTTTTCAACTAGGCTGTATTTTCCGCCGGCCCATTTAAGGAAGGCTCTACTTTTTTGCTGCATTGGCTCTTTACTTCAATCTGGTGTTGCGCGATTTTACACTAAAGCAGTGTGTTTTACTGATCAACGACTGCTATTTCTTGCTTTATTTTACTAATTTTTTTATAGAAAGGTTTATTTTTTCTAACCCCAGGGGGTAAAGTATCCATTGCTGATTTTGCCTCGTTTATACTCTCAAAGCTGCCAAATGTAACAACCCACCATATTTGATTATTTCGCTTCGTTTGGTAAGTGTGTGCTTGCTGCTGTAGATTGAATTGAGCAATGAAATTATCGCGAACTTCCTGCTGAGTTACCGCTAATAATTGAATAACACTATTTGTATCTGCTTGCTGCATGTACCAAATATTATCTTGGCTGATCTGAGTTTGCTCTGCTGTATTTACTTTCTCTACTTTTAGAGCTTTAGATACAACGTCACCTGCTTCACTGCTTTTGTTTTTAACGCTATTATCAATAGCATTATCTAATACCTTAACGGTATTTGCAGGTTCGGTAAGACTTTGCATGATAGCAGGCACATCATTAATGTGTACGCTCTCTGGCTCAATATCTGGCTCAACTACTTCAGGGTCATTTAAGGTAACTACTGAGTCATTTTGCTTTATAACCGGCTCACTTACTTCCTCTACAGATATTGCTGTATTTAGGACTTGTGTTTCTTCCTGCTGATAATATTGTTGCCACCACTGCGTCATATCAGACTTATAAAGCAGACCAATAATTAAAAGCATAATTAACAACATCAAAATCAATAAGTGCAATCGCCAAGATACTTTATCTTTAACGATAATATCGGCTATGTGCTCACTAGGTTGCCAAGCAAGCAATAAACTGGGGTTACCATGAGCCTCGGCTAAAAAAGTACTAAAAACAGGGTCTTCATCATAAGGTAAATCAGTAAAGTACCACTGCAATAACATCTTGCTTTCTCGAAGCGTCAGTGGCTCCAAGTAAATTTCGACAGCGTCATTTAAAGCAATTTTAGACTGTGATGCAATTATGATATACAACGTATTAGGGCTATTTTTAGAAAGCAGCTCAAGCTCAATTAGTATCTCTTCAGATAATTGCCTACCGCCATCAAGCACCCATAAACAAGGTCCGCACTGCTGTTGCTCAAGCAGCTGGTAATAGTTTTCAGGTAAACTTAAATTATGATCAACTAAAGGGGAATTAAAGCTTTGCTCTAATAAATCGCTCATTAGCTGAGCGTCAGTCATTTGTGCACTTACTTGCACAAACGCTTTATTAAAGTCATTGTATTTATCTGTAATGAAGGTTTCGAGCATATAACTTTTACCTAGCCCCGATGTGCCAAGTAAAACTATTAAATTTTGTCCGTACTCAAATTGCAGTGCGATTCTATCCACCAAAGCCGCACGGCTTGGTAAAATTTGTGACTGCATTTACTGCTCGATTAAGTCTCTAACTTGGTCATCAGAGACATCATCAACTAATGCACACTGGCCAAATTGGGTAGGTAGAATAAAGCGTATAGTGCCTCTTTTATTCTTTTTGTCTTTACGCATATGCGTTAGGAACTGCTCGCTAGTCATTTGCTTTGGAATTTCTGTTGGTAAATTATATAGTTCAAGCAGCTTAATAATTCGATCAACTTCACTTGCGCTTAAATCTTGGCGTGTCTTGGCAAGTTTAGCTGCTAATACCATGCCTGTTGCAACAGCTTCGCCATGTAACCAAACGCCGTAGCCCATTTCTGCCTCAATTGCATGGGCAAATGTATGACCTAAGTTTAATAAAGCACGTAAACCATGCTCTTTTTCATCTTGCGCAACTATAAGCGCTTTTATTTCACAACATCTAAAAATAATATGCTGTAAGCACGTTTCATCTAGTTGCTGCAAATTAGCTACGTTTCGCTCTAAGTATACAAATAATTCGGTATCGTAAATCAGACCATACTTAATTACTTCAGCCATACCTGCTGCAAACTCTCTTGCTGGTAGGGTGTGTAATGTTTGTGTATCAATAAAAACCGCTTGAGGCTGATAAAATGCCCCTATCATATTTTTACCTAAAGGATGATTTACTGCCGTTTTACCACCTACCGATGAATCAACCTGTGAAAGCACTGTCGTTGGTATTTGAATAAACGGTACGCCGCGCTGATAACACGCTGCTACAAAACCAGTTAGATCACCTATAACACCGCCACCTAACGCGATTAAACACGTATCTCGGCCACAGTTATTTTGTAGTAAAAATGCTGATATTTTTTCAAACCATTCAAGTGATTTATATTGTTCACCGTCAGGAATAATAAAAGATAGCGGATTTTGATCTGCTAATGAGTCAAGTAACGCTTGTAAATATAAAGGCGCTATTGTGTCATTAGTAATGATGATAGGCCGACAATCACCAATGTGGTGAACCAGGCGGCCATTATCTTGAAGTGCAGATTGCCCAATATAAATAGGATAACTTCGCTCGTCCAAATTAACTGTTAATTTAAGCATGCTTAGTTATTTCCTTATTATTGGTTTTTAAAAATCTAATTTCTCGATGATTTGGTTAGCAACAACTTTAGCGCTTTGCTCATCGGTACGTACAACAAAATCGGCAACTTCTTTGTATAGGGGCTCGCGTTCTTCTGCTAAGCGCTCTAGTACGTTACGAGGTGCTTCTTCAGTTTGCAGTAATGGGCGACGCTTGTCGCGTTGCGTGCGTGCAACTTGCTTTTCTATAGGTGTCTCTAGGTATACAACTATACCTCGAGCCGAAAGCTTGTTTCGAACTTCTTTGCTCATTACTGAACCACCACCGGTAGCAAGTACAATACCTTGCATCTCGGTTAAATCGCCAATAACAGACTCTTCTCGAAGTCTAAAGCCTTCTTCACCTTCAAGATCGAATACCCATGCAATATCTGCACCTGTGCGGCGTTCGATTTCTTGATCAGAATCAACAAATTCAAGGTGTAATTGGTCAGCGATGTGACGACCAATCGTGCTTTTGCCAGCCCCCATGGGGCCAACTAGAAATATATTACGTTTCTCAGCCATATCTTTTAGTACAAACAAACTCTAAAATTTGAAATAAAACCCCGCCTAACGACCTGGCCCCAAAATTAAGGAGGGGATTATCTCAGTAATTGCAGGGGTATTTCAAGTCAATTAGAATAAAAAGCCATATAACGAGCAATTAATCTAAATAATCACCCGTTGGTTAACATAAAACCACTGTATTTTAATCAATTTGTATTTTCGGTGTCACGAAAATAAGTAATTCACGCTTTTCATTAAACTCACTTGTGGTTTTAAATAGTCTTCCTACGTAAGGAATGTCACCTAAAATTGGCACTTTACTCGTAGTATTAATGATTTGCTGTTGGAAAATACCACCGAGTACTACGGTTTGGCCATTCTCGACTAACACTTGTGTTTGAATTTCTTGAGTATCAATAGACACCGCTTCACCAGTACCTGTTTGTACAGTATCACCACGTGTATCTTGAGTAATAATTAAATCTAGAATTACTTTATTATCAGGTGTGATATGAGGTGTAACTTCTAAGCTCAGTACCGCTTTTTTAAAGCTTACGGTAGTAGCACCGCTTGAAGCTGACTCAGTATAAGGAATTTCAGTACCTTGCTCTATTCGGGCTTTTTGCTGATTAGCCGCTATTATACGTGGACTAGCAATAATCTCGCCTTTATTCTCTTCCTCAAGCGCACTTAGCTCTAAATCAATCAGCGTGCCGTTAGCCAGTTTTGCTATGTGTAAGCCAATGCTAGCCGCAGGGTTAGTGATAGGTAAATTTACATTTAATCGGTCTGAAATACTTGGTGCATCTGAAGTAGATGTCGCATTATAAATACCTTCTGCGCCTTCAAGAGAGCCTGAAATACCAACACTACTGCCTTGGTCACTAAAGCCCCAACGTACGCCTAAGTCTTCAGTAACGTTATCGCGCACAGTTACCATTCGAGATTCTATTACAACCTGCTGCACTGGAATATCAAGCGTTTCAATCATGCGGCGAATGTTTTCTATACTCTTAACAGTATCTTTTACTAACAAAGTATTTGTACGTTGATCAACAGATACACTACCACGGGCAGTTATAATACTGTTTGTATCTGTTTTTAATAGATCAGCAAAATTTTCGGCTTTAGCATAGTTTAATCGGATGTATTCACTATATAGAGGCTCTAAGTCTTCAACTTGCTGTTTAGCTTTTAAATCTTTGGCTTCACGTGCTGCAAGTTCTTCTGCAGGCGCTACCATTAATATAGAGCCATCCATGCGCTTATCTAGCCCTTTAATACGTAGTACTACGTCAAGCGCTTGATCCCACGGTACACCATCTAGGCGCAGCGTTATATTGCCCGTTACTGAATCACTGGTTACTAAGTTAAAGTCGTTGTAACCCGCGATAATTTGCAGTGCTGCACGCACAGAGATATCTTGAAAATTTAAGGTCATAGGGCGACCTTGATACTCAACACCACCATCTAAGTACGCATTTTGCGTTTCATCTTTTTCTACTGTCAACGTTAAAATATTATCTATTTGCTGATACGTAAACGTGAACTGAGCATTAGGTTCGATAACAACACGACTTAAACCATCTTCTTTAAAAGTCTCGATATTACTTACAACAGTTCCAAAATCTAATACATCTAATTCATAAAGTAGATCGTCTAAAATATCGGTGTGATGAAAGTCAGCGTAAATTTTCCCGCCACTTTCATGGACTTCAATTGCAGCTTGAGTGTCTTGTAAAAATACAAGTACTTTTGCTTCACCCTTCTCACCACGTCTAAAATCAATTGACTGGATACGGTTAATGTAATTTCCACTTTCATCACCTGAGTCCATCACTACATCTTCATTTTCAGGTTCTGTAAGAGGGTTATCAGAGACACGTATCGATACTAAATTGTTATGAACTTCAGTCTCATAAATTTTTAATCTATCTAAGTTTACCGTTACCTTTAAACCACTGTTAGTTAAAACATTAGTAACACTGCTAATTCCAGCTTGATTAACTTCAACATCATTTAAACCAACTTCTAACTCTGCAGAATCAAAAAACATTTCGATTCGGGCTGGGCTATTAAACACTTGAACTTTTGGTTCAAAGGTTAACTCTTCATCAAAAACAAGCTGTAATTCAGTTTCGCCTTTAAGTAATGGATTATAACGAACATCATAAAGCAATGGCCCAGCTATGGCTGAGTTTACAGTGACTAAAGCAACAGCAGCCAGTAATGTCCGTGAAATACGATGAAGCCAAAGTACATCCTTATGCATCCTATTTTTACCTTTTTTATTATTAATTTGCGCCATCTGTTGCCGCCTCTAACATTTCTAATTTCGTCAGGCGCTCTTTCCAACAGCCAGACCCATCAGGGATTAATTCCACTAATTCTATATAGTCGTTGCTTACTCTTTTTACTTTGCCATCATAACTTCCAAGATAATTCCCTACCGTTACGCGGTGCAAAGTGTCATCTGTTGCTGTAATTAATGCCCATATTTGTCCACTAGAGCCAATTGTGCCTTTCATTGCTAAATTATCTAGCGGGTATTTCTCTAACGGTTCGCGGCGACGCTCTTGATCTGGGTGCAAACAGTTTTTTACTTGCGTTAGTTTATTTTGAATAATCTCAGGCTGAGGCGCTACAAACGGGCTACGTAGCTGACCAGCACTGTACTCAAATATTTCAAACTTTGTCAGTTCAGGAATCGTCTCAACCTTTGGTGTGGTGCTTGCTTTTACCTGATCAATAAATTCTTTTTGCTCAGAAGTGTCATCATTACAACCAGCTAAAACAAACGCTATAGCTAAAGGTACTACGCGAAGGAGCTTCATTTTTTAACCCCTTCTTCATAACGATATGTTTTTGCAACAACACTGAATGTTAACTGTTTATCGCCCGATGATAAAATAGAAAAGTCATGTAAGCTTACAATTCGGGGTAACTGGGCCACTTTACCTACAAACTCACCAAACTCATGGTAGCTACCTATTACTTCGATTTTAATAGGCAGCTCGGTATAAAATTCTTTTTCAACTTCTGGCAGCCAACCTATTTTTAAAAAAGTCAGACCACTCGTTGTCCCAACATATGATAAATCATCAAGTAAACCAGGAGTTTCATTCGAAGTGGGTAGACGCTTTAATAGCTGTGAAAACTTATCTTCCATTTCAATCATTTGTTGACGATATATTTCAAGCTTGCTCGCTACTGCATACTTAGTTCGATAAGTTGTTCGTAGTTCAACTTCTTTTGCCACGGCACTATGGTAGCTGTCAATTTCATCAGAAACTAATAGGCTATAACTAAAAAACAATACAAGGCCCGCAACAAATGTGCAGCAAATTGCTTTAACAGCAATTGGCCAATCACCAATGTTATCAAGCTCTATTTCATTCCAATCAATTTCACTCAGTGCTTTAAAATCAAGGTTCATCGCTAACCTCACCAATTTTATCAAATGGTTTTACATAAAATTCCATATTAAAATCACTAAGTAAACGCGAAGATTGATCGCCTGCAACAATGCCCTGCATTGAAGGATTCTCTAGTAAATATGAGCTTTGTACTTGGCGGAGCATTGTTGATAGACGATTATTAGATTCACTACGTCCTAAAACATGTATTTGGCTGCCTTTGCGCTCCAGTTTTGTTAAATAAACACCACCTGGCACTATTTTGGCAACTTCATCCATTATTTGCGTACCCAAGTTACGGCTGCTTTGCAATTCTTCAATGAGCCTCATACGCTGTTGTAAATTTTCCTTTCTTTTATCTAAGCTTCGTATTTCACTTATTTTTTTATCTAGCATGCTAATTTCTGAGCTTAAATAATTATTCTTTAAGTTTTGACCGTCTTTTAAGGCACTATAAAAAGAGCTTAATAAATACATACTTGCAAAACAAAGTATAACGACACCAACAAGTATAGTTACAAATTTCTTTTTCGATTCTTCGCGTTGTGATTCACGCCAAGGCAGTAGATTTATATGTGGCATGTTGAAAAACTCCTTAATGCCAACCCTGTTGCAATTGCAAACTGCGTTTTGTGACGCTGCATTATATTACGGTCTACCTTTGGGGAAATTTCCATATTTACAAAAGGCTCTGCAACAACTGAGTGGATACCGAGTTCTTCAATAAGCAATCGGTCGATACCTTTTATCATCGATGTACCGCCCGTTAATACAATATAATCTATTTGCTCTTTACCGCTGGTTGTTAAAAACATTTGCACAGCTCTGCGAACTTGTTGAAGTAACGAAGTTTGAAAAGGGGCTAATACTTCAAAGGTATAGTTTGGCGGTAAATCACCTGATGTTTTGCCTATTTCGGCTTCATCAAAGCCTTTATTATAATAAGCAACAATACTATTTGTATATTGATCGCCACCAAAAACTTGGTCACGGGTATAAATGGTTTCCCCAGCTTGCACAACACTCACAAGCATTAAAACTGCGCCAATATCGACCACAGCCACACACTTATTAAATGCATCGCTAGGTAATTGTTGATAGTAAACGTCCATAGCACGGCTCAATGCGTAGCTTTCTACATCTACTATTTTGGCCTCTAAATTTGCGGCTTCTAAAGCGCCCACCCGTGCTTCAACACTCTCAGTACGAGCAGCCGAAAGCAAAACATTCATTTTGCTAGGATCGGCCTCATTCGTCGAAAGCTTCTCAAAATCGAGGCTCACTTCATCAAGTGGGTAAGGGATTAAACTATCAGCTTCAATTTCAATTTGCGATTCAAGTTCAGCATCTGTTAACGATACATCCATGAAGATCACTTTTGTAATAACTGTTTGGCCAGAAACAGCCACTGCAGCAGATTTTAACGACTTCGGTAATTTTTTTCTTAATTTTGTAATAACGTTACCAATCGCTTCAATATCTTGGATTGTGCGCTCACTCATCGCACCTTTTGGCATCGGCTCAATTGCAAGTGCTTCTAGTCGAAATCCAGTTTCAATTTCACGTAAAAGCACCGCTTTGATAGAGTGCGATCCAATATCAATTCCTACCATCATCGGGGACGGTTTTTGAAATAGTTGACTTAGCATGTTTCAACTTGGCCTTTGTTTTAATAATAAACAAGTTATAATTTTTATCTGAAAAAATATTATTCATTTTTTAATCAATATATACTAGCAGTCAAAACTCGCAATTGGGAGTCCATTTAGGGAAATATAAGTGATTTTATTAAAACGAACTTTACAATTTTTTATCATTTGTGTGTTAATTGGTCTGATCACTTTGGTCAGTCTTTATTACTACGTTAAACCTGATATCCCCAGTGTGCAAGTTTTAAAAGACGTGCAATTACAAACTCCTATGCAAGTATTCACAAAAGATGGGCTTTTAATCAATCAATTTGGTGAAAAGCGTCGTATTCCAGTGACTATTGATGAAATTCCTCAAACACTCATTAATGCATTTTTAGCGACAGAAGATAATCGATTTTACGATCATATAGGCATAGATCCTATAGGTATTGTGCGTTCGGCTATTGTTCTTATATCTACCGGCGAGAAAAAACAAGGCGCAAGTACTATTACTATGCAGCTTGCTCGTAATTTCTTTTTAACTCGCGAAAAAGCATATATTCGTAAAGTTAAAGAAATATTTATAGCGCTACATATTGAAGGTGTATTAACAAAAGACGAAATTTTAGAGCTTTACCTTAATAAAATAGAATTAGGTAATCGCGCTTTTGGTATTGGTGCTGCAGCACAAGTTTATTACGGTAAGGAGTTAAAAGATTTAACACTTGCACAAATGGCGATGATTGCAGGTTTACCGAAGGCCCCTTCAGCTTTAAACCCAATTCGTAACCCAACGCGTGCAAAAGCACGCCGAAATGTTGTTTTAGGGCGTTTATTAACTGAAAATTATATTACTCAAGAAGAATATAACGAAGCAACGAGCCAACCTATCACCGCTTATTTTCATGGTGCTGAAATAAATTTATACGCCCCGTATATTTCTGAAATGGTGCGCGCTGAAATGGTCTCGCGTTATGGAATAGATAAAGCTTACAACTCAGGTTTTAAAATTTTCACCTCGGTAGAGTCTAAAGTTCAAAAAGCAGCGCAAAACGCACTTGTAAATAACTTACATAATTACGATATGCGCCATGGTTTTAGAGGACCAACAGATGTTTTATGGGACCCTGAAATACAACCTGCTTTAACTGAGCAACAAATACTCAATAAATTACAAAGCGTAAATGAGTTGGGTACTTTGAAAGCAGCAGCCGTGCTTAGTGTTAATGATAAAACAGCGTCGGTATTACTTAAAAGTGGCGAGCGCACAACTCTTACTTGGGATAACTTAAAATGGGCGCGTAAATATATTACTCGTTACCGCCAAAGTTTTGCTCCAAAAGCAGCTACAGATATTTTAACGCCAGGAATGCAAATATGGGTGCGTAAAAATGAAGATGACAGCTACTTACTAAGCCAAATACCAGAAGCATCAAGTGCTATTGTGTCACTCGACCCACAAGATGGCAGAATTAAAGCTATTGTAGGTGGTTACAGCTTTGAGCAAAGTCAATATAACCGAGCGGTACAAGCAAAGCGTCAAGTAGGTTCTAATATAAAACCTTTTATATATTCAGCAGCACTTGAAAAAGGTTACACGCTTGCGTCTATATTAAACGATGCTCCTATAAACCAATGGGATAAAAGCCAAGGCGTAGCATGGCGTCCCAAAAACAGTCCTGCTGTATATAATGGTCCGATAAGAATTCGCCGTGCTTTAGCACAATCTAAAAACGTTATTTCGGTGCGCTTACTACGCGGCGTTGGATTACAACGTACAGCTGATCATTTATTAAAGTTTGGCTTTAAAGATTCAGACATTAATCGCAGTGAATCACTAGCACTGGGTAGTGCTTCCATTACTCCACTTGAACTTGCTCGTGGCATGAGCGCATTTGCCAATGGTGGCCACTTAATTGAACCTTACTTTATTTCAGAAATTCAAGATGCTTACGGTAATGTATTGTTCAAAGCAAACCCTGCCCTTGCCTGTGACGAAGAATCTTTACCAACACATAATGAATTCTCACTTCATAATAGTAGTGATGAAGTGAAGCCAACAAAAAAATGTGCACCGAGAATTATTTCTAAGCAGAATGCTTTTTTAATTGCTGATGCAATGCACAGTGGTATTTGGGGCGGCGGTAGTTGGGCCCATAAAACGGGTTGGAGTGGTACAGGTTGGCGCGCACAAGCTTTAGAACGTCGTGATCTTTCGGGTAAAACAGGCACAACTAACGATTCTGTAGACACCTGGTTTAGTGGCTTTAACAGTAAAGTAATGACTTCTGTGTGGGTGGGCTTTGATAACCCAGGTAACGCTCTTGGCCGTTCTACGTACAATAACAACTTAGATAGCAACCAAATATCTGGTGCTGAATCGGGAGCTAAAACAGCGCAGCCTGCATGGATTGAATTTATGAAAGCCGCACTTGAGGGAACACCTGAAGCGCCAATTGAGCCACCTGAGGGGCTTGTTTCGATTCGTATTGATTTAGCCACTGGTTTGCTAAGCCACAAAAATGACTACACCAGCCGCTTTGAATACTTCGAAAAAGGCACTGCACCGACAAAGTATGTGCTATCTCAGCCAAACGATATATTTGAAGAAGACACAAAAACCGAAGAAGAGCTATTTTAATAATATCTCTGTAATACAAAAAACGGCAGCTTATTTAAGCTGCCGTTTTAATTTAAATAATGGCTTATTTTAAGTTTTGAACAAGCCAATATAAGTCAGAGTGTACACCCGCAGCGGTTACTTCTTTCCCAGCCCCAGGCCCCTGAATCACAAGCGCGTTATCACTATACCATTTGCTATTAATTACAAAAATATTATCGCCAGGTGTAAGGTTTGCTAACACATCTCCATTGGTCACATACGTAATTCCTACTTTAGCGATAACTTCAGTTTTTGTTATATCTAATAGGCCTGTGTATCTCAGTACTGAGTTATTAGCTTTTGCTGTATCAGCATGCTCTTCAATAAATGCATCTAGCTGGGCTTTATTGTTTAGAAAGTCTTCCCAGCTTCCTAGCGCAAGATCGCCGGGCATTAATGCCGATAAGCTAATATCATCAAGCTCAAGCTCTATACCTAACTCTCGGGCTAAAATAAGTAACTTACGCTGCACATCTCGTCCAGATAAATCCTCGCGAGGGTCAGGCTCTGTGAACCCCATTTTCTGAGCTTCTAATACCAACTCAGAAAAAGCAGTGGTACCATCATACTTACTACATAACCACGAAAGCGTACCCGAGAACACGCCTTCAATACGCGTAATTTTATCACCACTATTTTGCAAATCAGCCAAAGCAAAATTGATAGGTAAGCCTGCGCCTACACTTGTATTATATCGCCAATGTAAATTACGCTCGCCAAGGTTACTACGAAGTGCTTTATACCAAGAAGTCGGTGCTGTACCTGCATATTTGTTAGCACTAATTAAATGACAATCTCTGTCTACAAAATCTGTATATAAAAAGCTAAACTGCTCACTTGCAGTAATATCAATTAAAACTTTATGTTCGTAGTCAAGCTCGCTTATCGCATTAAGTAAATCCGCAGTTTCATAGCTATTCGCCTCATGCTGCCATTGAGTTTTCCATTGCGATATATTTATGCCACTTGCATTAAATAACATATGTTTAGAGCGAACCAGCGCTACCAATTTAATACTAAAGTCGCCTGATAAACGCTCAAATTGTGCCGATAACTGCTCAATAAAAGCATCGCCTACATTGCCAAGGCCCGCAACTATAACGGCTATTTCTTGGCCTTTATTGATTAGCTTATCGTGTAAGACGCTTTGTATATCGCTATCTATAAATTGGTCTGTTAGTAATAAAACATAACCATTATCTTGATACACAAAACGCGGTTTTATAGTCTGCTCAGCTAATACCTCTAAAGCTTGCAGTTTTAGTACGCTAACGTCTTGCTCAGGGGCAACAATTGCACAGCCATTTAAATTTGACTCACTAATATTAGCTCTACCAGCAAAGTAATTAATAACTTGATATGTTTGTGCAGCCGGTACTACTAAATACACTTCACCATTATGGTTAAAATGATGAAGGCTATGCTGAATAAGCTGACTAACGCTTGCGACCTCACCTTCACTTAATCCTTCAACCATTAACAAATCAACATTTTGCAGCGTGGTTATAAAACGCTTTTTCTTTGCTGAACCTTCTTTTACTATATCTGTTGGGCTTGCTTGCACATCAAAACTACTACGAACAGCTAGCTTAATATCGCTGTTTTTAAGTGGCGATAGTGTTTTTGCATGTAATACAGGGTTACCCAAACGAGCTAATAAATTAGCTTGTCCGCGACAAATTTTGCCGTACTTAATCGCCTTTTTTACCTTTCGAGGATCAGTGCTAAACACACCCTGTGTATCGGTCCAAATACATACCTGCTTAGCATCACAGTAATTTGCAAGTAGTGTTGCACTATAATCGCTACCGTTGCGTCCAAGTGTTACGGTCTCACCTTTCGTATCGGCGGCAATAAACCCAGTAACAATATTTATCTTATTAGGTAAAATTGACTGTCGACATTGCTGCGCATTTTGCGCATGCATTAATTCACCATCGTTTAAGGTAAAAAGACTACGGGCATCTTGAGCACACGCCTCAATATTTAGCTGCTGTAAATAAGTAGCGAGTAAACGTGCTGACCACAGTTCTCCGTGCGCAAGTAACGCAGCCTCTTTTAGCTGCTCAGCTTGAGCAAGTTCTGCAATATTACTAAGCTCGGTATTTAGTGTTCTAAGTGCGCAGCGCTTTAAATCAGCTTGTAATAACTGCTCAATTAAATCGCTTTGATGGTTATTTAACTGCAGTAAAATATCAGCGACAGCTTGCGTGTCTTGCAGCTGATAACTTTGCCACAACGACACAAGTGTATCTGTAGTTTTACCTGCAGCAGACACCACAACACAGTCGCCCGGCTGAGTATGCCCAATAATTATTTTAGCTACGCTTTGATAGCGCTCACTAGAGCTTAAGCTTGAACCACCAAATTTATGTACACAATTGACCATATTTATACCAATTCGCTTAATTAAGTTGTCTATTTTGAGGTAAGAAAACCGTATCGATAACAAGGCAAAAATTTCGTTATTTAGTTGTTCTATATTAGGAATTTTTAACGATGTTATCGTGCGGTTTAATCCCTCAAATTGATTAGGTATTATTGCGGATTGGTATTAATTACCAAAGCGCTGGACGGGCTGCACTTAATTTAACGTTTCCACCAGAAGTGCCAGCACCTTTGCCTACACGGCCAACATTTTTATTTTGCCCTGGTTTTACAAGCTCAAATACTCGTTCAAAGTCAGCTATTAAATCGTGTATATCTTCAATCCCAACCGAAATACGAATAAGCGTATCGCCCACACCCGCTTCTAAACGTGCCTTTGCCTCCATACCTGCGTGCGTCATAGTTGCGGGGTGACAAATTAAACTCTCTACGCCACCTAGTGACTCAGCTAAACTAAACGTTTTAAGACTAGTTAAAAATGCTGCGGCGTCGTTTATATCGCCTTTAATATCAAAACTAACCATGCCACCAAAGCCAAGTTGTTGTGCTTTAGCAAGCTCATGTTGAGGATGTGACTCAAGTCCTGGATAGTAAACTTGGCTTACAAAATTGGAGCTTTCAAGGTACTTAGCTATTGCTAGCGCATTTTCTTGGTGCTGCCTTAAGCGCACATTTAAAGTACGTAGACCACGAAGCGTTAAATAACTATCAAAAGGGGCGCCCGTAATACCAATATTATTTGCCCACCAAGCAAGCTCATCACCAAGCTCTTGTGTTGCAGCAATAACAGCGCCGCCCACTACATCTGAGTGCCCGTTAATATATTTAGTAGTTGAATGCACCACAATATCTACACCAAACTTAATAGGGTTTTGTAAGGCAGGAGACAAAAACGTGTTATCTGCGGCAACCAATGCACCGCATTGCTTAGCAACATCGGT
This sequence comes from Pseudoalteromonas sp. SG43-3, assembly GCF_014164385.1. Classification (NCBI taxonomy): domain Bacteria; kingdom Pseudomonadati; phylum Pseudomonadota; class Gammaproteobacteria; order Alteromonadales; family Pseudoalteromonadaceae; genus Pseudoalteromonas; species Pseudoalteromonas sp. SG43-3. Next base: position 74,288 of record NZ_JACJFC010000003.1, on the reverse strand, counting down.
AACCGCTTTAATATCGGTTAAACGAAGTACTGGGTTACTTGGAGTCTCTATCCAAATAAGCTTAGGTTTAATTGCTAAAATTTGTTGAAGGCTTTCTTCTTTTGTTAAATCTAATACTTCAAGCTTCAATAGTCCGCGTTTTTGTAACGATGTAAATAAACGATAGCTACCACCATAACAATCATGTGGAATTACTAACGTGTCGTCACTGTTAAGTAGCTGAGTAGCTAAATGCACGGCAGCCATACCAGTGGCCGTAATTATGCCACGAGCGCCGCCTTCAAGCTTAGCAAGCGTCTCTGCTAAAATATCACGATTAGGGTTACCACTGCGGCCATAATCATACTCACGCTTAGTATCAAAGTCGGCAAACGAATAAGTCGTTGATAAATAAATTGGCGGCACCACTGCACCATGATGTTTATCAGCATCAACGCCGTTACGTACAGCAATGGTCGCTTTGTTTTTTTCGCTCATATTCGTCACCTGATTAATTTGGATGTTTAGACGTCTAAAAGAGTAAGTTATCCGTTTTAATAAGTCAAAGGATTTTAAAGCTCTAGATGGCTAAAGTTAGGAAAGGCGTTTGCTAGTACCACATTTTAGCTCACAAAAGTGAGCTTATTTTTACATCCCAAATAGGCTTATTAAGATAGATCGGTATCTATTATTTGACTATCTTTTTTAAATCGATAGAATTTCACGCATATTTACACGCTTTTTATACCGTGTGAGAAATTAATAATCTGAGGCAACGATACATCTTATGGCTAAATGGAATGGTGAGTATATTCACCCATACGCAGAACACGGGAAAAAATCAGAGCAAGTTAAAAAGATCACCGTTTCGATCCCGCTAAATGTATTAAAAGTTTTAACGGATGAGCGTACGCGTCGTCAAATCAACAACCTTCGCCATGCAACAAATAGTGAATTGCTATGTGAGGCGTTTTTGCATGCATTTACTGGTCAACCTTTACCAAATGACGATGACCTACGTAAAGACAACGCAGAAAAAGTACCAGAAGAAGTTAAAAAGATAATGCAAGAAATGGGTTTAGAAGTGCCTATTTTAAACGAAGAATAAATCGTTACCTTTTTAGTCAAAAAACCTCAGCATTGCTGAGGTTTTTTGTTTAAGCGTTATATATTACGCCATATAATTTTCAGGCAAATCAATTTGCGCAACACCCGACTCTACCGCAGCAAGTGCTACAGCTTTAGCTATACGCGGTAGTAAACGCGGATCCATTGGTTTTGGAATAATATACTGCGCACCAAACTCTAGTTTATCTACGCCTGCGGCTTTTAAAACTTCTGCAGGTACAGGCTCTTTGGCAATACTACGAATAGCCTCAACTGCAGCAATTTTCATTTCATCGTTAATCGCGCTTGCACGTACATCAAGTGCACCACGGAAAATAAACGGGAAACATAAAACATTGTTAACCTGGTTAGGGTAATCAGAGCGCCCTGTTGCCATAATTAAATCGTTGCGTGCGCCGTGAGCAAGTGCAGGATCGATCTCTGGATCTGGGTTTGAACAGGCAAACACGACCGGCTTTTCTGCCATTAGTTTTAAATCTTCGGCAGCTAACAAGTTAGGACCCGAAACACCAACAAACACATCAGCATCTGCAATTACATCTTGCAATGTGCGTTTATCGGTATTGTTAGCAAAAAGCTGTTTATATTCGTTTAAATCATCGCGACGAGTATGAATAACACCTTTGCGGTCAAGCATATAAATGTGTTCACGCAGTGCACCACACTTAATTAACAGTTCCATACACGCAACTGCAGCAGCGCCTGCACCTAAACATACAATTATTGCATCTTCAATTGATTTACCTTGTACTTCTAGCGCATTTAACATGCCGGCAGCCGTCACAATGGCGGTGCCGTGTTGGTCGTCATGAAAAACAGGAATGCTACAACGCTCTATTAATGCTTTTTCAATTTCAAAACACTCTGGTGCTTTAATATCTTCAAGGTTAATACCACCAAATGTGTCAGCAATATTGGCAACCGTGTTAATAAAGTCTTCTGTTGTTTTGTGCTTTACTTCAATATCAATAGAATCAAGCCCTGCAAAACGTTTAAACAATAACGCCTTGCCTTCCATTACGGGCTTAGACGCTAAAGGACCTAAATTACCCAAGCCCAAAATTGCAGTACCATTAGTGATAACCGCAACCATGTTACCTTTACCGGTATATTTATATGCATTTGCAGGATCTGCGGCAATTTCACGTACAGGCTCAGCGACACCTGGGCTATAAGCTAGGGCTAAGTCTTGAACTGTTTCAGCTGGTTTTGTTAGCTCAATGCTAATTTTACCAGGTACGGGATGTGAGTGATAATGTAGTGCTTGTTCACGAAAGTCAGACATAACGCGATGGTATCCTGCAATTTAAGTTAAAGTGAGAGGTGGAGTCTTGGGGTACGATACCCTTATTATTTTTAAATTCCAAGCAATATCAGGTCTATCCTGTTATATGCTATATCCTTTAATTTTAAGAGGTTTTTCAGTAACTTTGCAGGATTATATAAACATTTGATAAATAAAAATTCACCAAAAAAGTAAGTTTTGAGGTGTGTTTATGTCTATTAAAATATTAAAAAAATGTATGTTTAACACATCATCATAAACTTAAAATAACAGCCTACTACACTACTTTAAAAACAGATAAGCCCACGTTAGCTACTTTTATCAACCTAGTTAAAATTTGTACTATTTAAAATATAGAGAATATCTATCGATTTGTCTGTAAAGGTTTATGCATACTCAGAATAAGAATAGGAAATAGTTATGCAAGGTGTGATGTAGCTCGAGCAAGCTAAATAAGATAAGAAGTAGTAAATTTTAGACACAAAAAAAGCACCCTAAGGTGCTTTTTTTAACTAAACAGCAATAATTACTTCTTGCTGCTAAGTGCACCGAAGCGCTTGTTGAAGCGATCAACACGGCCGCCAGTGTCTAAAATCTTTTGCTTACCAGTGTAAAACGGGTGACACGCAGAACATACGTCTAAGTGAATGTCTTTACAAAGAGTTGAGCTAGTTTCGAATTTGTTTCCGCATGAACATGTTGCAGAAATTACTTCGTACTTAGGGTGAATACCTTCTTTCATAGGAACCTCTAGTTAAGGCCGCATCGCTCTCCAAACCCGAAGTCTGGCACCATACGTCGTTAAAACAAATTTGTTGGTGGCGGATTTTATCCAACAACCTTCCCCTGCACAAGTATTTATTTATCTTTTCGCTAAAAAAGTGAACAATCTCTTTCTCAAGTACTATTGCTAGTAGGTTTTTAGCGGTATTTTTAGTACATTACAGCATTAATTTTACGGGTTGAGTTGTTATGAGTTTTGTTGAAGTTGCTATTAAAGTCCCGCTTCCACGCACCTTTGATTATAAAATAGAAGAGCAGCTCAGTGGCTTATCAACCCCAATACTTCCGGGCATGCGGGTTTTAGTGCCTTTTGGTAATCAAAAAAAAGTGGCTGTTGTTCTGGGCATTAAAAACAGTACCGACGTCCCTTTAAATAAAATTAAGAATATTATAGAGGTAATAGACGACACCCCTATTTTAAGTGCCCAACATTTAGAACTCCTTAGCTTTACTGCCCGCTATTATTGCTACCCCTTAGGCGAAACTATTCATATAGCGCTACCGAGTGTACTTCGCCAAGGTGAATCGCCAGATAAAACCAGTATTAATATGGTTGCCCTGACAGAAAAAGGTGCAAAAGTACCGTCATTAAAAGCTAAAACACAGCTCAATTTATTAAAGCAGTTATCGCAATCGGGGAAATCATCGTTAACCGAATTAAAAGCTCTTGGCTTTAGTAAAAAAACAATCGATAGCCTAATAGATAAAGAACTCATAACACAAACTATTGAGCACGATAACCAATGGCAAAGTGTTGCTCCAACTGTCGGTAGTAAACCAGTACTTAATAAAGAACAAGCGGTTGCCTGTACGGCAATAAATCAAAGTAATGGATTTAGCAGCTTTTTATTAGAGGGCGTAACTGGCAGTGGTAAAACAGAAGTGTATTTACAGTGCCTAGAAGAAGTACTCAAACGTGGCGAGCAAGCATTAGTATTAGTGCCAGAAATAGGCTTAACGCCACAAACTGTAAACCGTTTTCGTCGCCGCTTTCCTGATACACCCATTATGCTTTGGCATTCAGCCCTTACCGACAACGAGCGATTGCAAACATGGCGTTTTTGCGAAAAAGGCAGTTGTGCAATAGTTATAGGCACACGTTCGAGTATTTTTCTGCCATTTTTAAAACTCGGTATGATAGTTGTCGATGAAGAGCACGATTCATCATTTAAGCAACAAGATACCCTTCGTTACCATGCTCGTGATTTGGCCGCATACAGAGCTTTTCAGCATAAAATACCACTTATATTAGGCAGTGCTACACCCGCACTTGAAACACTTCACAAAGCAATTAATAACAAATATCAGCTACTAAGTTTAACCGAGCGCGCGCAAACTGCGACAGATAACCAATTTAAGTTACTCGATATGAAAGGCCAACCCGACCAAGCAGGTATTGCACATGCAAGCCTTGCAACTATGCGCCAACACTTAAATCGCGGTAAACAGGTTATGGTTTTTTTAAATCGCCGAGGTTTTTCACCCACTCTTATTTGCCATGAATGTGGCTGGCTAAGTGAATGTAAACGCTGCAGTACCAGCGCCACATTTCATAAAGCGATTGGGCAAATGATTTGTCATCACTGTGGCGATCAATACCCTGTTCCTCACCAATGTCCTGATTGTGGAAGTACGCAAATATTTCCAAATGGCAAAGGTACAGAGCAAATTGAAGAGTTTTTATCGACCGAGTTTCCAGATACACCCGTTACTCGCATAGACCGCGATTCAACTCGCCGTAAAGGCAGCCTTGAAAAAGCACTAGATGAAATAAACCTAGGCGGTGCACGCATTTTAGTTGGCACACAAATGCTTGCCAAAGGCCATCACTTTGCAGATGTAAGCCTTGTTATAATTTTAGACGTAGATAGCGGTTTATACTCATGCGACTTTAGGGCGACAGAGCATTTAGCACAGTTAGTTACTCAGGTCGCGGGGCGAGCTGGGCGTTCAGGGGAACCTGGCCAAGTATTATTACAAACACACTTTCCAGAACACCCGCTTTTACAAGACTTAGTTAATAATGGTTACCAAGACTTTGCTCGCTTTGCACTGAGTGAACGCGATGTTGCAGACTTACCACCCATTACAAATATGGCTATTGTCCGTGCACAAGGACACAGCATTAAGCTAGTCGTCGATTTTTTGACGGATTTGGTTCCTGTGAATGGGGTATCTGGTATACAATTGCTCGGCCCGATCCCTGCTCCACTTGAAAAAGTCGCAGGTATGTATCGTTTTCAATTACATATTCAAGCGCAAGATCGCCGCATATTACATCAGTACCTTGCGCAAATGGTTGATTATTTAAGTTCAAGTAAACTTGCACAAAAAGTACGCTGGAGCTTAGACGTAGACCCTATAGACATGATTTAGGTTAAGGCCAAAATAACACCATGGCACAGCACGATTATATTAACAAAAAGCCTGCAGGCAGAAACAGTAAAAAAAACGCACCCGCTAAAAAACCATTTCCTATTCTTTTAGCTGTCATAGCCATCTTACTCGTCGGTGGTTTTGCTTATACATTATGGTTTATTAAAAGTAATGCAGATCCAAAACTTGTCGAAAAACAAGCAAACCCCACTGCGCCCGCAAAAGTAGAAGTGGTTATTCCACGCACACCAGAGTTTATTAAAGAAATTAGAAACCACGAGATTCAAGTTGAAGTGAAAGAACTTGAGCAAAAAGGCCCTTACGTTATGCAGTGTGGTTCGTTTAAAACCCACGCACAAGCGGAATCGCTAAAAGCAAAAATAGCATTTGCAGGCCTCATTTCTGAAATAAAACAGGCTGAAGGCAGCAATGGTACTTGGTATAAAGTGCGCTTAGGCCCATATAAAACCAAACGCCAAGCCGAAAGTGATAAAAACAAACTTAAACGTGTAAAAATAGTCGGCTGCGGAATTTGGGGCTGGACTTGAAAATAAACCATTCACCCATATAACCTCTTCATAATCGTTTTTTACGAGTTGCCTCTGCAGCTCGATGATGAGGAATAACATGACTACTATCGTAAGTGTACGCCGTGGCGACAAGGTTGTAATTGGCGGCGATGGCCAAGTGTCTCTTGGTAATACCGTAATGAAGGGCAACGCCCGTAAAGTTCGACGTCTTTATAATGACAAAGTAATCGCTGGTTTTGCCGGCGGTACTGCTGATGCCTTCACTCTTTTCGAACGCTTTGAAAGCAAATTAGAAATGCACCAAGGAAACCTGACTAAAGCCGCAGTAGAAATGGCTAAAGATTGGCGCAGCGACCGTGCACTTCGAAAACTCGAAGCTCTGCTCGCTGTTGCAGACGAAACAGCCTCTTTAATTATTACCGGTAATGGCGATGTGGTTCAACCTGAAAACGACCTAATTGCAATTGGCAGTGGTGGTAACTTTGCACAATCAGCTGCAACCGCCCTTTTAGAAAATACAGATTTAAGCGCTCGTGAAATAGTAGAGAAAAGCTTAACTATTGCAGGCAACATCTGCGTATTTACTAATAACTTCCAAACAATCGAAGAATTATAATAGGAACTATCATGTCTGATATGACCCCAAGAGAAATTGTTCACGAGCTAGATCAGCACATTATAGGTCAGGCTAAAGCAAAAAAAGCAGTGGCTATCGCACTTCGTAACCGCTGGCGCCGCATGCAACTCAAAGAAGATTTACGCAGCGAAGTAACACCAAAAAACATTTTAATGATTGGTCCAACCGGTGTAGGTAAAACAGAAATTGCCCGCCGATTAGCAAAACTTGCTAACGCACCCTTTATTAAAGTAGAAGCGACTAAGTTCACTGAAGTTGGCTATGTTGGTAAAGAAGTTGAGACTATCATCCGCGATTTAGTCGATGTATCAATTAAAATGACTCGCGAACAGCAGACTAAGAAATTTAAACATCGCGCCGAAGAAGCAGCAGAAGAGCGCATTTTAGATGCCCTTTTACCACCAGCGAAAGATCAATACGGCGAAACGCAGCGTGATGATAACTCATCAACTCGCCAAGCGTTCCGTAAAAAGCTACGTGAAGGTCAGCTAGATGATAAAGAAATTGAAATCGATTTAGCACAAGCACAACCAAACGTAGAAATTATGGCGCCTCCTGGTATGGAAGATATGACCAACCAGCTACAAAGCATGTTTCAAAACATGGGCGGCGATAAGCGCACTAAGCGTAAACTAAAAATCAAAGAAGCCTTCAAACTATTAACGGAAGAAGAAGCCGCTAAATTAGTAAATCCTGAAGAGCTAAAAGAACAAGCTATTTTTGCAGTAGAGCAAAACGGTATTGTGTTTATTGATGAAATAGACAAAATTTGTAAGCGCGGCGATTCTTCAGGTCCAGATGTGAGCCGAGAAGGTGTTCAGCGTGACTTACTACCGCTAATTGAAGGTTCAACTGTAAATACTAAGCACGGAATGGTTAAAACTGACCATATGCTGTTTATTGCCTCTGGTGCGTTTCAGATGGCAAAGCCATCAGATATGATCCCAGAGCTACAGGGCCGCTTACCGATTCGAGTAGAACTTGAAGCACTTACTGCAGATGACTTTAAACGCATCCTTACAGAGCCTCATGCATCGCTTACCGAGCAACAACGAGAGCTGCTTAAAACTGAGCAGGTATCGATTGAGTTTAGCGACGATGCAATTGAACGTATTGCCAAAGCAGCTTGGCAAGTTAACGAGAAAACCGAAAACATCGGTGCTCGTCGTTTACACACTGTAATGGAAAGATTGATGGAAGAAATTTCATACGACGCTTCTGAAAAAGCAGGCTCGTCATTAGTAATCGACGCCGCTTATGTTGAGAAACACTTAGGTGCACTTGTTGAAGATGAAGACTTAAGCCGCTTTATTCTATAAAACGAATATAAACGTTATACTAAAAGCCTCCAGATTGGGGGCTTTTTAATGGGATATTAAATGAAACACGTAACAAAAGTGCATTACCACAGTGTAAGTAAAAATCTAGATGTTTACTTTGATGATGACAGTAAAGCTGTATTTAGCTGTGAGTTTTTACGTGTACACTCCCCTTCAGCTGAAGTGCAGGGCCATGGCTCTGGCCCAATGAAGCTAGTACTTAATAAGCAAGCTGTAGGAATAAAAAGTATTGTACCTGTTGGGCATTACGCACTTCGTTTAGATTTTGACGATGGCCATAACAGCGGACTATTTAGCTGGCGCTACTTTGAAAAACTACAACAGCAACAAGATACATTGTGGAGTGAATATTTAGTGCGGGTAACTGAACACGAAAAAAGTAAAGATAGCGTGCCTATAAAATTTGTTCCTTAAACTTTATAGGCCCGTTCTATTAAGCGTTATTAAACCTTAAATTTATCAATTGCAGTGAACAGAACGCGAGCCTGCTCAGAGACCTCTTCACTTGTTTGCGCATTGTTAGCAGCATGTTCAGTTGCGTCTTGTGCAATATCGCGAATTCTTACTACATTTTTATTAACCTCTGATGCCACTTGGCTTTGCTCATCAATAGCAACTGCTATTTGAGAGCTCATTTCCATTATTGTTTGTACATCTTCAGTAATTGCGCCTAATAGCTCACCTGCTTTAATTGCTTGCGAGGCACTTTCATCACCTTGAGAGCGACATTTGTGCATAATACTCACCACTTCTTGAGTACGCTGCTGTAAGGTACTTATAATACCTTCAATCTCACTTGTAGACTCTTGAGTACGCTTTGCTAATGAACGAACCTCATCTGCAACAACAGCAAAACCACGACCATACTCACCAGCACGGGCCGCTTCTATTGCCGCATTAAGTGCAAGTAAATTTGTTTGATCTGCAATCCCTCGAATTACATCAAGCACTGAACCAATTGTTTCACCATCTTTTTCAAGTTGCGACACTACATTTGATGCATTCCCCAGCGAATCAGATAGGGCCCTAATGTGCTTAACGGTAGAATCTACTTCACTACGCCCTTGTTGTGCACTTAAATTTGTTGACTCTGCTTTTTTCGCAGCCGCCTCAGTATTATGTGAAATATCCTGAATCGTCGCCTGCATTTCGGTGGCTGCCGTTGCAACCATGTCGGCTTCATGTAGTTGCTCTTGCATACCAGAGCTTGTTGCTGCGGTACTTTGTGATAAATGCTCTGTTGCTACATTAAGCGTGTTTAAAGCACCATTAACTTCGTTAATTAAGTTCTTAAAATCGCCTATTAAGCTATTAAAGTCGACCGTCATGGTGGTAATTTCGTCTTTACCAGTTTGCTCTATCATCACGCTCAAATCATTATTACGACGAATATCGTTAATGGTGTGATAAACCCGCTCAATAGGTACAATAATGGAGTGGCTTGTAAAATAAACGAGTGCTAATACAATCACACCTGCAATCACAAATACCAAAATAGCTAAAAATTGAGCCTGCTCTACACTTTGCTCTACTTGTAACTTAGTGTCTTTAACGATTTTAGAAACAATGGCGTCGCTTTTATCTACACTGTCACGCATTACTCCAAGTGCGCCTGACTCAAGATCTAGCCCTAGCTTAGTTTGCGCCTGCACAAGTGTTTGAAATTCGCTTTGGTATATATCAATCAAAGGATTAATTTGTGCTTTATAGTCGCTTGGCAGCTGTGCTGCAGCTACCTGCTGCTTAAATGTATTAATTCCCTCATTAAAACGCCCTAGGTACTTAATATCAAATCTCAGCATGAAATCTTTTTCTGAGCGTCTTAGTTGCAGCATTGACGACAGCAGTTGGTAATTTTGCTGCTCTTTTAATAGTTGCTCAACTTCATGAACCGAGCTTCTAAGCTTGCCATATAACCCGTCGGTCGGGGTTAAACCAATCTCTTTTTGAAGCTTAACAACAGTTTCAAAATCATTATTATAGCTATTTATTAGTTGCTCAAAGCGCTGGACCTGCTCCTGTGCGATACTTTGGTTAGCCATTAACTGTTGTAACTTTTTTACTTTATCACTTAACTGCTCAAAATCCGTTTCAAATGCAGTTAACGCGTCTTCTTGTTTATAAAACAAAAAGTTTTTTTCATGTTTACGCAATGCTAATGCATGTACGTTGAGCTCTTCTGCTAATTGAATAGTCTTGTTTAAGCTCAAGGTTGTACGTGATTCAAAAATAATCACGCATAAAAGGACCACCATTGCTAAACCAACAACGACTGCGTTTAGTTGTAAACGTCGTTTAATTGTTAAGTTTTGTAAAAAATTCATCGCTAACGCCTTTTTTAAATATGCATTTGTATTATAGCTAATAGATCAACAGCGACTAATTAATTTAACTTTTTATTATTGGTAATTCTAAACAGTTTAAATGTGATGGCTATAAGGCGACACTATCCCACAAACCTTTATGTAACGATTGTGTGTTATTCCATTGTTGTTTAACCAACCAATCAATTAAAGGCGCGGGATCGCTGGGGTAATTTATTTGCTTGTTTTGCGGCGCGCTATTCCAATCATCAAGGGCTTGTGGGTTTAAATAGTTCATAACATGCGCCATGCCCATGGCAAATAAAGTTTGTGCATTTGCTGCTTGCTCAAACTGACCATCTAAAGGCTTTAATAGTAACTTTTTACCTAACTTAAGCGCTTCACTGGCAAGCTCAAATCCCGCATTACCAATAACGCCACTTGTGTTTGCTAAGTCGTTTAAAAAGCCAGAACGTGAAGGGGCTCGTAAATGTATATGTCCAAAAGACTGATTGCTGGCATTTGGGTGATAGCAATAAAATTCTTTTTCGGGAAAGTCTTTTAAATAATCAACAACGCTATCTAAGTTTTCGAAAGGTAAATATACCAATACCTTGTTCATTACTGCTACAGGGTTGTCGTGATTATGATGAGCAATAAAAGGCGGTATTATATTATTTGCAAATGGTTGCCAGTGCACGCCTAAGTAGGTAGTCGCTGGTGCATAATGCTTGATAAGTGATTTTCTCAGTACGCCACGACCAAACATAGGTACGTTATCTGACAAAAATGCTGCTTGGTGACTAATGCCAATAACGGGTATACCTGCCCGTTTTGCAGCCCATGCTGTCACAGGCTCAAAGTCGTTAAGTACAAAATCGTACTGTTTTATCTCAAGCGATTTTATATCACTCACCAACTTACAAATTCGCATGTTTTTAAGTGTTTTTAAATTTTTAACTTGCCCATTTTCAGTGCTAAACGACAAACCACGATACGCTTTATAATCTGAGAATTCGTGCATATCAAAGTAATCTTTATTTGCGCGCCCTGAAAACACATAATCAACATCAATACCGAGCTTATTAAAGCAGCTTGCCATAACCCGAGCGCGCGTTATATGACCATTACCGGTACCTTGTACTCCATACAATATTTTCATGCAGGCACCACGAGTGCTAACGCAAATAAACCACAAAAACTACCAATCGTTGCGCCTATTATAATATCAGCAGGAAAGTGCACACCCAATACCACACGAGACATAGCAACGCCGGTAGCCCAACTAAATAGTAGTAATGCATATTCTGGGAAAAAATGGCTTAATATAATTGCCACTAAAAAGGCTGCAGCACTGTGACCCGATGGTAAACTAAATTTATCGCTTGGTACTATATAGGCATTTGTTACTAAGCAGTCGCATGGACGGATCCGAGCAAATCTATTTTTAGCTAGTAGGTAAATAGGTCTTTCTATAGCAAAACCAATTAATATAGTGACAGGCAATAATTGGTGCTGTTCATTATTACTAAGCCACCACACTGCTAAGCATATTAATATATAAAGCCCACCATCACCGCTTTTAGACAAACCAAAGGCCATTGTTTTAAACCACCTCGGTGAATTGCAATTAAACAAAGTTAAAAATAATTGCTCATCTATCTGAGTTACCTTTTTAAGCATATTATTATTCATCACCATCCCTCATCGCATAACATATGAACACCGATTTAGCTTATGTGTTGTAAATAACAATTGAGTGACGCTTTTAATACACTATTATTGCGATTAATGATTTAGCGCTTGTTTTGCCTAAATTTACTGCGATTAAGTCGTTGTTATTGCTTATAAGGAGGGTATACTGAGATATAAATTAATGTACCTTTTGAGGATAAAATAATGGATTACAGCACTTCTGATTTATGCGACCACTTTGCTGACGTGGTTGACGTGCTAGAGCCTATGTTCATCAACTTTGGTGGTCGACACAGCTTTGGTGGCCGCATTAAAACGGTTAAATGTTTTGAAAATAATGAACTCATCCGCGAATTACTTTCTCAAGATGGTACAGACCTAGTACTTCTTATTGATGGTGGCGGCTCAACTCGTCGCGCACTAATCGACATTGAACTGGCTGAGCTAGCACTTGAAAACAACTGGAATGGTATTGTTGTTTACGGCGCAGTACGCCACGTTGATGAGCTTGAAGAGCTTGATTTAGGCATTCAAGCAATTGCTTCAATCCCTGTTGCAGCCGACAGCGAAGGAGCTGGTGAAGATGCTATAGGCGTTAACTTTGCTGGGGTATCATTTTTTGATGACGACTTTATTTATGCTGATAGCACAGGCATTGTTTTATCTGCAGAAGAATTAGAGTTGGAAGTTGTAGAAGTATAACGTGACTTCCCATTTAAAAGTATATGATGAAAGCGCGGTTAGAACACTTTGCTCTACCCGCGCAAATGAGAAAAAAGCATGGCAATCAATGGCCTTGCTCGACACCCAAGTAAACCTGCAACAAGCACTTGTTGACGCTGCTCAATTTGGTATCCGCTATGTACTTCTGGGTATTTGCGAAGATATCGGCCCAAAAGCAAACTTAGGAAATGGCGGTGCAAACGAAGCATGGCCGGCTTTTTTAAAACGCTTTTTAAACCAACCTCACAATCAATTTATTGCCACTCAAAAAGTGCTTTTATTGGGTGAAGTTAATACTGATGATTTAATGGCGCAAAGCAACCAGCTTAATAATCAGCAAGGCCAGCAGTTAACTCAATTACGAGATTTATGCCAACAGCTTGATGAACGCGTAGAGTCGGTATTGAGCCTTATTTTTAAAGCAGGGCTTGAGCCAATCGTTATTGGCGGAGGTCATAACAATTGCTTGGGAATTATCCGTGCCCTGAGTAAGTCAAAAAATACACCTATTAATGCTATCAACTTTGACCCTCATGCCGACTTTAGAGAATGTGAAGGTCGCCATAGCGGCAATGGCTTTCGCTACGCTTATAACGAGCAACATCTAAGTAATTACCACGTTATTGGCTTACATGAGATAAAAAACAATCAAGCAATTATAGATGCAATGAGTGAAGCTAACTTTACGTTTGATAGCTATCAATCAATACAAGTTAAGCGAAAAACTACACTCACGCAGGCAATTGAAAACGCATTAAGTAATTTTAACGATTTACCACTGGGTATTGAAGTTGATTTAGATAGTATTACTTACATGCCGGTGAGTGCGTACACATGTTGCGGATTTAGTGTGAATGACACTGAGCACTTTGTGCATTTAGCAGCAAACCATCGCGACTCTAAGTACTTACATTTATGTGAAGCAGCGCCTAGCCAGCACCCTAACGGAGTTGAGGCCGGTGCTGCCCATGTAGGACAAGTGATCAGTGCACTTGTGAATAGCTATCTACAAGCCAAAGAAAACACTTAGCGCTGTTGAACTAATCGCCACTCTTTTAGCCAGCTCATTAAACCAATACTACTTAGCGGGTGACCAAAGTAATAACCTTGGGCAGCATAACCTTTTAAGCTTTTTACAAACTTAAGTTGCTCAAGTGTTTCTACCCCTTCAAAAATCACTTTTGTTTTTTGTTGGTTATGCATTTCAACCATTCCGCTAACTAAACTGCGTATATTATTTTGATTACTAAAGTCAGCAGTGAGTGAAGGTGAAACCTTAATATACTCTACCGCTAAGCTTGGTAACTTAGAAAGCAGTACCGGGTTATCACCAAGTCCATCAACACATACTTTTAAGCCTATGTTATTAAGCCTTGCGATCATGCCTCTGCCTTTATCATCTAGTCCCGCAAAAATATGCAAAGGGCATTCAACAATTAAATCGCCAGCTTCCAAGTGATGCTCACTTAAAACAACATCAACAAATTCAATAAACTCTTCGTTAAGCATTTCAGGACCAAATACGTTAATGCTAAGCGGTATAGAAATACCTTCTATTCTAAGCGCCATTGCAAGCTCAGCAGCTCTCTCTATTACAAATTTAGCGAGTGGATAACCAAGCCCTGCAATTCTAATGTCGTCGATAAACCTGTTAGCGGATAAAATCCCTTGCTTAGGGTGCTGCCAACGCAGTAGTAATTCTAAAAACTCAATTTGACCGTTTTCGTTACAAATAATAGGCTGAAAATAAAGCTCTAACTCGCTCGAAAAATCAATATTTGCTAATTCCTTTAGTCGCGCTTGTTGCTCTCGCAATTCAATCATCATTTGTTGATGATAAGGCACAACCTTGCGATCTGGGTGGCTATCGAGTGCCAGATATGCGTACGATATTAAATTATCAAAGTTGTTATCTTGCTCATTACAATCAACATAACTCGCTCTCGCTTTTACTTCTACAGTGCAGTTAGCAACATTAAATGGCTTAAGCGTTGCACCCAGTATTTGGTCAATAACTAATTCATGTAAGTGTTTTTGATTCGCGAAACTACAAATAAATGCAAAGTTAAGACCCCCTAAGTGGGCTAGCTTTTCTTGTCCAGTTAAAGTCACTATTTCGTCACTTGAAAGTAGCTCTTTTATTCGATTAGCCGATTGCGCTAACAGTATATCGCCAAAGTCGCGTCCAATATGCTGGTTAACTTGCTCAAAGCCTTCAAGGCGAATAACGATTAACGCTGCGCTTATTTGTTTGTTGTCGCACCATGCATAGTAACCTTGGCGTAACTGTTTTCTATCTGCAAAAACTGAAAGCGGAGACTCTTCAACAAATGTATCACCTTCAGGTTCTGGCTCTATAACGACTTCTATTTCAGCGCTTTCATCATTTAAAAAGCCAACAATAGCTAATAATAATATTGCTAACACAACCCAAAATAGCGGAACTTCCAATAATAAATGAGCTGAAAATAGAACAACAAATAAAAGACCAGCCATTGAGCTGGTAATTATCATGCTCCAATTATTTCGCTCAAATGCTTGCCATAAGTGAAAACAAAACCCAAAGGCTAGTAAAATAGCAAGCCAAGCCGCACCGCTGCTTAAAATAGCTAAACCAACAGCAGCTGTGCATAAATAACTAAATTTAATACTGGTATTTTTAACAGCAAATAAAGTGGCGATCATCGCCATTAATAGTGCACCACTAAAAAATATTGGGAAATTACTGTCGGTTAGTATGTTCAAATTAACGGCATCCGTATTCGCTAAAAAAGTTTAAACCAAGTTATATGTGGGTAAAAATAATACAAACTAATTAATTCTACCCAAAATCCATAAATTTAACAGTTTATTTACGCCAAATTGGTAACTTAATTGTGATGGATGACTTATTTGCCAATGCGCAATATCAGCTCTTGCGCCAACCTTTAAAATACCACGGTCGTCTAAACCTAGTGCTTTAGCTGCATTTCGAGTAACACCAGCTAATGCTTGCTCAGGTGTTAATCTAAACAATGTGCATGCCATGTTCATCATCAAGTGCACTGAGCATAGTGGTGAAGTACCTGGGTTAAAATCACTCGCAATAGCTATAGGTACTTTATATTGATTAAGTAATTCAATAGGTGGGAATTTAGTTTCTCTTAAAAAATAAAATGCACCTGGCAATAATACCGCTACCGTCCCAGCGTCTGCCATGGCTTTTACACCCTCTTCATCTAGATGCTCAATATGATCCGCCGAAAGGCCATTAAACTGCGCCACCAGCTTAGCACCCTGTTGATTAGATAGCTGCTCAGCATGGCATTTTACTGGGAGGTTATGCTTTTTAGCCGCCTGGAAAACACGTTTGGTTTGCGAATAACTAAACCCAACATCTTCACAAAATACATCGACTGCATCAGCAAGATTATTAGCCACTACCTGATCAAGCATGTCAGTACACACTAAATCAATATATTCATCAGCACGGCCTTTGTATTCAGGCGGTAGAGCATGCGCCCCTAAAAAAGTAGTTTTAATATCAATAGGGTGATGTTGACCTAATAAACGAGCGACTTCTAATATTTTTATCTCATTTTCAGTATCTAGCCCATAACCAGACTTTATTTCAACGGTGGTTACACCTTCTTTTAATAACGTATTTAAGCGATCTTTTGCATCAACAAACAATTGTTCACGGTCGGCTGCTCTTGTGGCTTTAACCGTGCTTGCTATGCCACCGCCTTGTGCTGCGATTTGCTCATAGCTTACGCCTTGCAAACGCTGTTCAAACTCTTGCGATCTTGAACCTGCAAATACTAAGTGAGTATGGCAATCTACTAAGCCCGGCGTTAACCACTGTCCTTTTACACTCAATGTCGGCGTTGCAAACACATCAAAACTAGGCAATGTTGATTGCTCTCCAATCCACGCAATTTTACCATTTTTAATGGCTATAGCAGCATTTTCGATTGCGCCATAAGGGGCATTTATATTGCTATCCATAGTGGCAATATTGGCATCAGTTAAAAGTAAGTCGATTTCTTCTAACTCATAATTTTGTGTTGTGCTTTGCATTTTTTAGCCCTTTTTACGCCCAGAGTGATGAAAATATAGTCTAACAACCCATCTTGTATATACAAGATAATTGTGTCATCTTATTTATATAGTTTATTTTTAATGTAACCATAAATTTAATGACGACACCTAAATTTGCGCAAATAAAACAATTCATTGTTGATAAAATTCGCAGCGGTACGTGGCAAGAAAACCAACGTGTTCCCTCTGAAAACGAACTAAGTAGTCAATTTAGTGTAAGCAGGATGACAGCCCGCAGAGCACTAAGCGAATTAACCGAGGCAGGTATTTTAACCCGCAGCCAAGGGCTTGGTACATTTGTAGCTACATTTAAATCGCAGTCATCGTTACTTGAAATAAAAAATATTGCTGATGAAGTAAAAGAGCGTAACGGCAACTACACCTGTAGTGTACTCATACTCGAATCAATAAATGCAGTAGCACCTATTGCCATTGCACTTGGTGTTGAGGTTGACAGTGTTGTATATCGAAGTGTACTTGTGCATAACGAAAATGACAGCCCTTTGCAGCTAGAAGAGCGTTTTGTAAATCCTGCCCTTGCGACTGGCTACTTACAACAAGACTTCAGCACGCTTACACCACATGAATATCTATCTAGTGTTGCCCCACTTACCCAAGCAAGGCATACAGTAGAGGCCATTATGCCAAACAGCGAAATGTGCCAATGGTTAAATTTATATAATGAAGAGCCATGCTTACAAGTGATCCGACGCACCTGGTCTGTTAAAGGCATTGTAAGCTTTGCGCGCCTTGTATCACCTGGCAGTAAATATCGCTTAGGCGGCCACTTAACATTTAAAAAATAACAAACAATAGCGCTTACTGCGCTTTTTTTATAACAAATCACCTTGTATATACAACAGGAGCAAAACATGAACAACCGACTCGACACAAGTCGCGTAATACGTGCACCTCTCGGAGATAAAATAAGTGCTAAAAGCTGGCAAACAGAAGCTGCCAAGCGCATGCTAATGAATAATTTAGACCCTGAAGTTGCAGAGCATCCTCATGCACTTGTTGTATATGGTGGTATTGGCCGAGCAGCTCGTGATTGGCCAAGTTATGACAAAATTATAGAAACCCTCGATAGGCTCGAAAGCGACGAAACCCTGCTTGTACAATCAGGAAAACCCGTTGGTGTATTTAAAACCCACAGTAATGCTCCTCGCGTGCTTATTGCTAACTCAAATCTTGTTCCACACTGGGCAAATTGGGAGCACTTTAACGAGCTCGATAAAAAAGGCTTGATGATGTACGGGCAAATGACGGCGGGTTCTTGGATCTATATTGGCTCGCAAGGCATAGTACAAGGAACTTACGAAACCTTTGTAGCTATGGCAAAGCAACATTTTGCAGGTAGCGCTAGTGGTAAATGGGTATTAACAGGTGGTCTTGGTGGTATGGGCGGTGCGCAACCACTTGCAGCTACAATGGCTGGGTTTAGTGCACTGGTTGTTGAATGTGATGTAAGCCGTATCGATTTTCGTATAAAAACAGGCTACGTTGATGTAAAAGCAACAAATCTTGAACACGCACTGCAATTAATAACCGATGCATGTGTTAAAGGTAAAGCCCTCTCAGTGGGTTTACTAGGTAACGCTGCCGATGTATTTAGTACACTGGTTAAAACAGGCATTACCCCTGATGTAGTCACAGATCAAACATCTGCTCACGATCCATTAAATGGTTACTTACCACAAGGCTGGACAATGGAGTACGCAGCAAAAATGCGTGAGCAAGATCCAAAAGCCGTAGTAAAAGCCGCTAAACAATCAATGGCAGTCCAAGTTAAAGCTATGCTAGCACTACAAAAAGCCGGTGCCGCCACTACTGATTACGGTAATAATATTCGTCAAATGGCGTTTGATGAGGGTGTTACCAACGCGTTTGATTTTCCTGGATTTGTGCCTGCATATATTCGCCCTTTATTTTGTGAAGGGATTGGACCATTTAGATGGGTAGCATTATCAGGCGACCCTGAAGATATATATAAAACCGACGCTAAAGTAAAAGAGCTTATTCCTGATGATGCACATTTACATAACTGGCTTGATATGGCGCGGGAACGCATACAATTCCAAGGTTTACCTGCACGCATTTGCTGGGTTGGCCTAAAAGATAGAGCACGCCTTGCACTGGCCTTTAATGAAATGGTTAAAAATGGCGAACTTAAAGCCCCTATAGTTATTGGTCGCGATCACCTCGACTCTGGCTCAGTTGCCAGCCCTAACCGCGAAACAGAGAGCATGAAAGATGGCTCAGATGCAGTATCAGATTGGCCATTACTCAACGCACTGCTTAATACCGCAAGTGGCGCTACTTGGGTGTCGCTTCATCATGGTGGCGGTGTAGGAATGGGATTTAGTCAGCACTCTGGTGTAGTTATTGTTGCCGATGGTACTGATGAAGCTAAAGAGCGTATTGCTCGCGTACTGTGGAACGACCCTGCAACAGGTGTAATGCGCCATGCTGATGCCGGATACGACATAGCAAAAAACTGCGCTAAAGAACAAAATTTAGACCTACCTATGTTAAACGAGGAATGATCATGTTCGAACTTACTCTCACACCCGGATCACTTGATTTAAACACACTAAGAAAAATTAATAATTCACCGGTAAAGCTGAGCCTTGCAAAGCATGCCGAGTCGCAAATAGCAGCCAGCGCGCAAACCGTTCAAAATGTTATTAATGAACACCGCACTGTATATGGAATTAACACCGGCTTTGGATTATTAGCCAATACTAAAATTGCCGACGACCAACTTGAATTATTACAGCGCTCCATTGTGCTTTCACACGCTGCGGGTATTGGCGAATACATGGATGACAGCACAGTAAGGTTAATGATCACCTTAAAAGTAAACTCGCTTTCACGTGGCTATTCGGGCATTCGCCTGCAAGTAATCCAATTTTTTATGCAGCTGCTTAGTAGCGAAGTATATCCATGCGTGCCTAAAAAAGGCTCCGTGGGGGCATCGGGAGATTTAGCCCCTCTTGCGCATATGTGTCTACCTTTATTAGCTGAAGGTCAAATGCGACATAAAGGAGAAATAATTAGCGCAGCACAAGGGTTAAAAATAGCGGGACTTGAACCCCTTACCCTTGCAGCCAAAGAAGGCTTAGCATTATTAAATGGCACACAAGCGTCGACTGCGTTTGCACTACAAGGCCTATTTAGAAGCGAGAACCTATATGCACAAAGCTGCGTTATCGGATCAATAAGCATAGAAGCTGCAATGGGCAGTCGCGCGCCATTTGATGCACGTATTCATGAAATTCGCGGACAGCGCGGACAAATAGACACCGCTCAAGTATTTAGAGAGCTACTCGATACGCACTCTCAAATTAGTAGCTCCCACGTCAATTGTGAAAAAGTACAAGATCCATACTGCCTTCGCTGCCAGCCTCAAGTGCTAGGTGCTTGCCTAACTCAGATACGCCAAGCCGCAGAAGTATTGCTATGCGAGTCGAACGGTGTAACCGATAATCCGCTAGTTTTTGCCGATGTAGGCGACATAATATCGGGAGGAAACTTTCATGCAGAGCCCGTTGCAATGGCCGCTGACAACTTAGCAATCGCAATTGCCGAAATTGGCGCATTAGCAGAAAGGCGAATTGCATTACTTATCGATTCAAACCTATCCAAATTGCCGCCATTTCTAGTTGAAAACGGCGGTTTAAATTCAGGATTTATGATTGCCCAAGTTACCGCAGCAGCGCTTGCATCAGAAAACAAATCATTAGCGCATCCGGCTTCGGTTGATAGCTTGCCTACATCTGCAAATCAAGAAGATCATGTTTCTATGGCAACCTTTGCAGCAAGGCGCTTAGATGAAATGGCCAATAATACCCAAGGTGTTTTGGCAATAGAATGGTTAGCATCGGTTCAAGGGCTAGAATTTAGAAAGCCGCTTGAACCATCAGATAAAGTGCAAAGCGCTAAAGCATTGTTACGCGAGCATGTAAGTTATTATGATAAAGACCGCTACTTTGCTCCCGATATCGAAGCTGCTAATACATTACTAAGTGAAGGTAAGCTATGCGACTTTATAGAGAGCAGTCCCCTGCCTTCAGCATATTAAATACCGTGCTGATAGCTAAACCCTAAGGCTTCAATGGCTGAGCCTAATATTTTTCGCTCAGCCGAATCAGTTCCTGTAAACGTTGGCATTTCACCACCATGTTGCTGACACTTCATCGCGTAGTATTCAGCTTTTGTGGGGTGCGCAGGATTAACCACATTATAAATATTTTGCCCTACTTGCCAGTGCTCTATCACCGCAAAAATAGCATTAATTACATCTTGTTGATGCACCATATTTACCACTTGCTCACTTGATGTATTGAGCTCTTTACCTGCCACAAAACGCCCCGGCTCTCTATTAGGCCCTAGTAAGCCAGCTAAACGAAGTATTTTGCCATCTTGTTCAAGCACTTGCTCTTCAGCTTCGTAAAGCTTTATTTGGCGCTCGTTTGTGCATGAAATATCGCTACTTTCACTATATACACCAGGCTCTTGATCGTACACCCCGGTTGATGAGCACAATAAAAAGCCCTTTGCGTTTAGCTCCTTTGAAAGCTTAAGCGCTGCGGTGAGTGTTTCAGGATAATTACTTTCACTGTGTCTGCTACGTGGTGGAATAGCACATACCCAATAAGCATCTTGTAAATCAACTTGATGCCTTAATTGCCCATCTTCAAGTGTAAACTGACGCTCAAAGTCAAACTCGTGTATATCTGTTCTATGCGTTCCTTGTACTTGCCAGTCAGCTTTTTGTGCACTTACGCATAAAGCATGTCCTAACCAGCCTGCACCTAATACTACTAATTTATTACTTTTCTTTGTCATTTTTGTATAAGCCTTTATTTTAAACGCATAATTAGTTCTTTCTATCTAACTTTATAGAGATTTTAAGTAAGATATGATTAGATATAATTTCATAAATAATAAAAATATGTGTACTCATGCTAAATAATTTATCATTACGGAAGAAAATATTATTATTGATTGGTGGAACAATTACCGTTTTACTAATTATCGCCTCAACATTTT
Organism: Pseudoalteromonas sp. SG43-3; assembly: GCF_014164385.1. NCBI lineage: Bacteria > Pseudomonadati > Pseudomonadota > Gammaproteobacteria > Alteromonadales > Pseudoalteromonadaceae > Pseudoalteromonas > Pseudoalteromonas sp. SG43-3. The sequence continues at coordinate 52,374 of NZ_JACJFC010000003.1, read as the reverse complement.
TTGTTAAACACATTGCCAATCTCTCTAGAGAAAACATAGAAAACGAAGCACAAAGTTATCTACAGACCGAGCAACTTTCAATGCAAAGTTACTTCGTGATGTACGGTAAAATGGTATCAACCTTTGTTAATAACCCACATTTAATCAACTTTTTTGAAAATTGGGATACACGCGATCAAGCACTCGAAAGCGCGCCAGGTTACAACGAAGTAAACCAAGACTTTGTGCGTTTAAGCTCAAATGACGAAAACATTTTATCGGCCTTTTTTGCCTCAGCAACCACCGGTGAATACTTTAAAGAAAACGAGCGTACAAGTCACTACAACGGCCAGCCTTATTACGCTTACAAGCGTGGGTGGTGGCAAGAAGCCATGCAAGTTAACAAGCTTTACGTAGGTCCAATCTCTGTTGATTTAACCACAGGCGTAGCATCCGCAGTAGTACAACAACCTGTTTATAACGCTCAGCGAAAACTCATTGGTATGGGCGGTGTTGATTTACAATTAAACAAAATTAACGACATGGTCGAAAATATTCGCTTTAACGGCCAAGGTTATGGATTTTTACTCGATGGTAATCAAAAAGTAGTTCATTTTTCAAAGGCCACTGGGCATAAACTTTCAATTACAGATGAAGGTGCAAACGGTAAAGAAGGGCTCGATGCGCTTGAGCAACAATTTACAAATACAGCAGGCTTTAAAGAGTTAAATACACAAATGCGAAATAACCTTGAAGGCAGCCAAATGGTTACTTTTAAAGGTGAGCAGTTTTATGTGGTTTACCATCGTCTGCAGCTAGAGCAGCCTTATATAGATTGGTATGTAGGTCTACTTATCCCAACTACTATGATTGAAGAGCCCGTAAATGCTGCAGTAACCGCTACAACAACAGCGGTAATTATTATCTTAATCATTATATTAGCCATGATTTTATGGGCTACCCACATGATTTCAAAACCCATTACAACGCTTACGCACATTATGCGTGATATAGCATCGGGCGAAGGCGATCTTACTCAAAAAATTTATATTAATAGTCAAGATGAAGTGGGACAGCTGGCCAACCACATGAACACTTTTATTGATAAGTTGCACGCCATGATGCTTGATACCGCAGCGCAAGCAGAACAACTAAGTAATGCAGCGGCCCAGCTAAGAAGTGTTTCTGAGAAAACAAATTCTGAAATTCAGCAAGAGAAGCAGCAAGTTGATAGCGTGAGCGCAGCGGTAACTGAAATGGCGACTACTGTGCTTGAAATATCACGTAACGCACAACACACAAATAACGCAGCTGAAGAAGTACAAGCAATTACAGCTGAAGGAGCTAGCCGTTCTACACAGGCGCAAACAGTAATGACTGAACTGGCATTACATATTGGCGAAGCATCTAAAGTGGTTGCAGGTCTTGAGCAAGAAAGTAATAACATTGGTGCATTAGTCGATGTAATTAATTCCATTGCTGATCAAACCAACTTACTTGCACTTAATGCGGCCATAGAGGCTGCTCGTGCCGGTGAACACGGTAGAGGCTTTGCCGTTGTTGCTGATGAAGTACGTTCACTAGCAAGTCGCACACAAGAATCAACAGACGATATTCGAAATATGATTTCGCGCTTGCAGCAAATAGCTCAACAAGCCTCAGTAATGATGCAACAAGGACAAGATCAAACCGAGGGCTCAGTGCTTCAAACTAAAGAAGTGCTTAGCTCACTTCACAATATTGCGCAGTCGGTTACTAAAGTACAAGACCAAAGTCATCAAATAGCCACATCTACCGAGGAGCAAACTGTTGTTGCTGAAGATATTAATACGAGCCTTTCGGCAATTAATAACTTAGTGAACAGTACCGCTGACCATGCGCACACCCTCGCTGACGAAGCTCGTGACTTAAGTGATTTAGCTGCGGCGCTTAACAAAACGGTTAATCAATTTAAATTATAAAACATGTATTTAATAGTTGTGTTTAAGCGTAAAACTTAAGCGCAACTATAACCCTTGTTTTTAATTTATTTAGCACCATATCTTTACAGTTCGCTGCTATTTTTACTGTAATTGAGTAATACAAAGTGATTTTTACGAACCAGATCAAATTTTTCGATTTTATACACCGATCTTTTTATTGAGATAGTTTGTTGTTTGGCAGAGTCTGGTATAGTAGCGCACGTAATAAACAGTGCTTTTTGAACGGTTTAATACAAAATTGCTAATTAATATGTTCTAAGTGTTACTTAAAAGCACATATTAATTACCAATTGTTAAAAATGGGTTAGCCGATACTCGGCTGACAAAGAATACATTGTAACGGTTTTATCATGATATCTAATTTATTTACCAAGCTTTTTGGTAGTCGCAATGACCGCACTATTAAAAACTTAAGAAAGACGGTCGCGCTAATCAATGCGCTAGAAACGCAACTTGAAGCGCTTTCTGATGAAGATTTAAGAGCTAAAACAGCTGAGTTTAGAGAACGTTACGATAACGGACAAAGCCTTGACGACATTCTACCAGAGGCTTTTGCTGTGGTACGTGAAGCGTCAAAGCGTGTAAATGGCATGCGTCATTTCGACGTGCAGTTATTAGGTGGTATGGTTTTACATCAAGGTCGCATTGCAGAAATGCGTACCGGTGAAGGTAAAACACTTACAGCTACTCTACCAGCTTATCTAAACGGCTTAACAGGCAAAGGTGTTCACGTAATTACCGTGAATGACTACCTTGCTAAACGTGATGCTGAAACCAACCGTGCGTTATTTGAATTTTTAGGCCTTACAGTAGGCTGTAACGTACCAGGTATGATGCCGCAGCAAAAGAAGCTCGCTTATACTGCCGACATTACATACGGTACTAATAACGAATTTGGTTTTGACTACCTTCGTGACAACATGGCTTTTAGCATTGATGAACGAGTTCAACGTCCATTATTCTATGCTGTAGTCGATGAAGTGGATTCAATCTTAATAGATGAAGCACGTACCCCGCTGATTATTTCAGGCCCAGCTGAGGATAGCTCTGAGCTATACACTGAAATAAACACCATCGTTCCTTTACTTGAGCTTCAAGAAAAAGAAGACGAAGAAGGTATTGAAGGCGATGGCGATTACACGATTGATGAAAAGTCTAAGCAAGTTCATTTAACAGAACGTGGTCAAATTAAAGTAGAAGAGCTACTTACTGAGCGCGGCTTAATTGAAGAAGGCGATTCGCTTTATTCAGCAGCAAGCATTACGCTACTAAGCCATGTTTATGCCGCCCTTCGTGCTCATAAGCTATACCAAAAAGATGTTGATTACGTTGTAAAAGAAAACGAAGTAATTATTATCGATGAGCATACGGGTCGTTCAATGGAAGGTCGTCGTTGGTCAGAAGGTTTACACCAAGCTGTTGAAGCAAAAGAAGGTGTAAAAATTCAAAACGAGAACCAAACACTTGCCTCTATTACGTTCCAAAACTACTTCCGTTTATACGAAACGTTAGCAGGTATGACAGGTACAGCCGATACTGAAGCATTTGAATTTCAGTCAATCTACGGCCTTGATACCGTTGTTATGCCAACTAATAAGCCGATGATTCGTGATGATCGCGCCGATTTAGTTTACCTAACGCAAGAAGAAAAATACGAAGCTATTTTAATTGATATTAAAGACTGCCAAGACCGTGGACAACCGGTGCTTGTTGGTACTATTTCAATTGAAAGCTCTGAGTATTTATCGCAGTTTTTACGCAAAGAAAAAATTAAGCACAATGTACTTAATGCTAAATTTCATGCGCAAGAAGCTGACATCGTTTCAGATGCTGGCCTACCAGGAACAGTAACAATTGCAACAAACATGGCCGGTCGTGGTACCGATATCGTGTTAGGTGGTAACTGGAACAGTGAAGTTGAAAAACTTGAAAACCCAACTGATGAGCAAATTGCTGAAATTAAAGCAGCTTGGAAAATTCGCCATGATGCAGTAATTGATGCCGGCGGTTTACATATCATTGGTACTGAACGTCACGAATCTCGTCGTATAGACAACCAATTACGTGGTCGTTCTGGTCGTCAAGGTGATGCTGGTTCAAGCCGTTTTTACTTATCGATGGACGATGCGCTAATGCGTATATTTGCCGGTGAGCGCATGACTAACATGATGCGTAAATTAGGCATGCAACGCGGTGAAGCAATTGAACATCCATGGGTAAACCGTGCGATTGAAAATGCACAGCGTAAAGTAGAAGCACGTAACTTCGACGTTCGTAAGCAACTACTTGAGTACGATGATGTAGCAAACGATCAACGTCGTGTTGTTTACTCTCAGCGTAACGAACTACTTGAAGAAGGTGATATTTCAGAAACTATTACTGCAATTCGTGGTGACGTACTTAGCAATACAATTGATCAGTACATTGCACCGCAAAGCCTTGCTGAAATGTGGGATATTCCTGGCCTTGAAGAGCGTTTAAAACAAGACTTCTTAATTGAGTTACCTATTACTCAGTGGTTAGCAGATGACAATAAACTATACGAAGAAAAGCTTCGTGAGCGTATTGAGCAGGCGGTTGAGCATTCATACAAGCAAAAAGAAGAGCAAGTTGGCGATTCTGTTTTACGTCAATTCGAAAAAGCGATTATGCTACAGAGTCTTGATCAGCATTGGAAAGATCACCTTGCTGCAATGGATCATTTACGCCAAGGTATTCATTTACGTGGTTACGCGCAAAAGAATCCTAAGCAAGAGTACAAGCGTGAATCGTTTGAGCTGTTCTCCGAAATGCTTGAAAACTTGAAAGTAGATGTTGTAAGCATTCTAAGTAAAGTACAAGTACGCGCAGAAGAAGATGTTGAAAAAGTAGAAGAGCAACACCGTAAAAGTGAAAATGCTCCTCGCGAATACCAACATGAAGAAGCTGAGCACGTAGGTGGCGAAGCGCCAGAAACAGCGACAGTAATGGCTCGTACAGAACCAAAAGTAGGTCGTAATGACCCTTGTCCTTGTAAATCAGGTCAAAAATTCAAACAGTGTTGCGGTAAATTAAAGTAACCCAATATTGTCAGTAGCTTATTAAAAAGCGGCGCTAGCGTCGCTTTTTTTTATGGAGTTTTAAAGTAATGACTATAGAAATTGTACATGTAGCTGTTGGTGTTATTAAGAAAAATAACGCTATATTCATTTGTAAACGTGCAGATGAACAACATCAAGGCGGTTTATGGGAATTTCCTGGTGGTAAAGTTGAAGCTGGAGAAAGTGTGTTTGTTGCACTTAAACGCGAGCTTATTGAAGAAGTTGGACTAACCATTCACAGCTCTAGCCAATTGATGGTGATTGAACATGACTACGGCGATAAATGCGTTAAATTAGATGTACACGTAGTAAGTAACTTTAGCGGTGAAGCACATGGCGCTGAAGGGCAACCTAGCGAATGGGTAGCAATTACTGAATTAGAAAATTATGATTTTCCTGAAGCGAATGCTGAAATTATCGAAAAAATAGTTGCCCGATACGCATAAAAAAAGGGCATAAGTGAGCACAATGAATATCTCAATACAAAATAAGCTAAGCGAACTGTTAGCACTGCCCCCTGAGTTAACTCAAGTTAGTGCGATTGGTAGCGGTCATATAAATAGTACATGGCTACTTACAAGTATTGATAAACAATTTATTGTGCAAAAACTTAATACTGAGGTATTTAAAAACCCTGCTCAGTTAGTGAGTAATGCAAAACTGATTGAGCAGCATTTAAATGCTAAACAACTGCAAAATAATTACCCGCTTGAAATAATCAAACATATAGCTACACAAAACGATGAACACTTAATAAAAATTGATAATGCGTATTATCGCGTCCTTAACTATATTAGTGATAGCTACAGCGAAGACGTTGTTAAAAATACCCAGCAGAGCGAGCAAGCGGCTTACGCCTTTGGCGTATTTGCTCATGCATTACAAGATTTTGATGCGCAACAGCTGCACACTGTAATTCCTGATTTTCATAACTTAGCGATGCGCTTTGAGCAATTAGATACCGCAATCACTAACAACGTAGTTAATAGAGTAAAGCACTGCGCTGACGAAATAGAATATTGCTTAACGCAGCAGCATTTAATTACTGAGCTTAGTCAGGTAGCTAAACACATACCCCTTAGAGTGTGTCATAACGATACAAAAATAAATAATATGCTGTTTTGTAATACAACTCACAAAGCAAAAGCAGTTATTGATTTAGACACCTGCATGGCAGGATTTTGGCTTTATGACTTTGGCGACATGGTACGTACATTTTGCTCCCCCGAAGCCGAGGATTCAACAAACTTACACAACATTGTTATTCGAAAAGATATATTTTCAGCCATTGTAAAAGGCTATGTAACGCCATTAAAAAATAGCATGAGTATACTAGAGCAAGAAAGCTTATTATTAGGCGCTAAAATAATGCCGCTCATGTTAAGTGTGCGCTTTTTAACTGATTACTTAAATAACGATGTGTACTTTAAAGTATCTCATGCAGAGCATAATTTAGAGCGAGCACAAAACCAACTCGCGCTTTATAAAAACATACTGAGTAACGAAGAATGGATGCACGCGTGCTTAGTCGATAAACAAATTCAAGATACAAAAAAACCAGTAAGCTAAAAACTTATTGGTTTTTTGTTATTTATAGCAATGCAATTACCAGATTTTTACGCGATCTTCTGGTTTGATATACATTTTATCACCTTCTTTTACGTCAAACGCTTCGTAAAACTCAGGCATGTTCGACAAGATACCGATTACACGGTAGTGGCTTGGTGAATGAGGGTCTGTTAATAAACGATTACGCAACTCTTCATCGCGGTAGTTACGACGCCAGATTTGTGACCAACCCATAAAGAAACGTTGATCGCCTGTGTAACCATCTATCACGGGTGCTTTTTTATCACCTAAAGATAGCATATACGCTTTATGCGCAACGGTTAAACCACCTAAGTCACCAATGTTTTCGCCAAGCGTTAGCTCACCATTAACACTTGCATCTTCAAATGGTTTATATTCGTTATACTGTGCAACTAAAGCCGCTGTACGCTCTTCAAATTGCTTAAGGTCAGTCTCACTCCACCAGTTACGTAAGTTACCGTCACCGTCGTATTTAGCACCTTGGTCGTCAAAACCGTGGCCAAGCTCATGCCCAATTACCGCGCCAATTGCGCCGTAGTTTACAGCATCATCCGCTTCTAAATTAAAGAATGGTGGTTGTAATATAGCGGCTGGAAATACAATTTCATTGTTTACTGGGTTGTAATACGCATTTACCGTTTGCGGAGTCATGTGCCACTCAGAGCGATCAACTGGTTTACCCAATTTAGCAATCATATCTGCGTATGCCCATTCGCTATAACGAATGTAATTACCTACTAGCTCGTCTGAGTTAATCTCTAGCTCTGAGTAATCTTTCCACGTGTCTGGGTAACCAATCTTAGGCGTAAATTTGTCTAATTTTTCTTTCGCTGCAAGCTTTGTTTCAGGGCTCATCCACTCAAGATTTTCGATAGCAACGCCATAACCTTTAATTACGTTATCAACTAACTCTTCCATGCGTGCTTTAGCTTCTGGCGGGAAGTTATCTTTAACGTATACCTTACCTAAAATTTCACCAAGTACACTGTTAGATGCATCAACCGCTTGCTTCCAAAGAGGTGCTTGTTCTTCTACGCCACGAAGTGTTGTGCTGTAAAAGTCAAAGTTAAGGTTAACTAAATCTTCGCTAAGTAGCTCTGCATAACCACTTACAAAATGAAATTTTAAGTAGTTTTTCCACGTTGCTAAATCAGTGTCTTTGTAAATAGTAGCAAGTGCTTCTAAGTAGCTTGGTTGACGTACAATAATGTCACTTGCACTCACGCCTGCATCTTTAAAGAATGCAGCTAAATCAAGCTCCCCCATCAACTTGCTTGCGTCTGCTACTGTCATCTTGTTGTAAGATTTAGTTGCGTCACGGCTTTGCACACGGCTCCATTGAGCATCAGCTAGTGTTTTTTCAAATGCAAGTACGCTCTTGGCAGCTTCTGCTGCATTTTTAACGCCTGATTTTGCTAAAACATCTGTGATGTATTGCTCGTAAGAAGCGCGAATTTTAGTGAATTTTTCGTCATCGTTTAAGTAATAATCACGATCTGGTAAACCTAGGCCCGACTGAGATAAATACAATGCATACTCGCTCGAGTTTTTAGCATCGTTATTTACAAACCAACCAAACGGTAAAGTACCGCCTTGTTTTTGAATTTTAGCCATTAAACCCACTAAGTCAGCTTTAGATTTAACGCTATCAATCGTATCTAATGACGGTTGTAATGGCGTAATACCTAGCTCATTACGCGCAGATTGATTCATGTAGCTTTTATAAAATGCGCCAATTTTATACTCATCACTGCCTTTTTTAGCGGCCTTATTCGCGGCTGCGTTTTCAAGGGCAATTTTCATCGCTTTTTGTGACTCATCATATAGCTGCGAAAAAGAACCGTAGTTAGACTTATCACCTGGTATTTCAGTTTTTGCTAACCACTGTCCATTTACATGATAATAAAAATCGTCTTGTGCGCGTACTGAACTATCCATATTCGCTAGTTCAATACCAAGCTCTAGTGGCTTTTCAGCGGGTGCTGTTACTACAGGAGTATCGGTTACTTTAGCTTCTTGTTGTTTTTCACCACAACCTACTAGACCAAGTGCAAGCGCTATGCTCGCAGCGGCCATTGTTACTTTATTCATAATGATTCCGTTTGTTAGTTAGAATTAAATCATACCAATCTGCTTATGTATGGGGTCTAATTAACGTTAAGAAAATTACGCTAGAACTAGGCAAAAGTTTTTGTATCTAGTTGTTCTAAATAAAAAATTTTTAACGACGTTATAGTGCAATTTAATTCGTTAAATTGATCAAAGATTTATGCAGGTTGGTATCACATACCAACTCCATTAAATTCTTGAATATAGCAGGAGTAAAAATAGCACTGCCTGTACGCTTTTACTTAATGGAATGGGTATCAAGGGAGCTTTAAATAATAAAGCACACCACGCAGTATCATAAACCTCATTAGACCAACAATAAAATGGAATATGTAACAAAGTATTTTGAATGCGGTGAGCTGCAAAAATAGCCCTACCAATAACAATATAGTGGGTGGCTAAGGCTAACTTTTATTCTTACCGTGGAGCGCTAAACGCTCTAGTTTTTCTTTTAATGAAGGGGGGGCAGAAGCCGCTATCGCATTTAAGTAATTAGCGGTTTGCTCACTCATTTTCCGAGAGTTGGTAACTGTAGGGCTGCCCGATTTATTCGCGGTACTTAATCGCTGAGTTGCTTGAGGATTTGCAGTTATTTTTATTTGTCCAAGCTCTGCCATTCCAGCAGCTCTAAAGTGTGAAAGCATATCCATTTTTAAATAATTAAGCCTAAGCGCGATAGGCGCAGATACCGCCTCTATCATTAGCGTGCCGTCTCGGTAATTACTAACTCGGCATTTATCACCCAATTTAGGGCCTAAAAAATCTTTTAATAAGGTTTGCTGTGTATCAAGTGCTTGGCTTTTGCCTGCATAAGCCGATAAACGATTATTTAACCCCGCCATAATATCGGTTAGCGGTTTTGGTGCATATCTATCTTTAGCCATTTTACACCTCGTAAAAACTCACTTAGACCCAAAGATAATACTCTGGGTCTAAGTATACACTGCGTATTAATACTACGCGCCGGCTATTTGCATTTGCTCGATTAATACTGAGCCTGTTTGAATACCACCACGGCGTTCTATATCACCACCAATGGCGGAAATACCTTTAAACATGTCTTTTAAATTACCAGCAATAGTAATTTCACTTACCGGATATTGAATTTCACCATTTTCAACCCAAAAACCTGCAGCACCACGAGAGTAGTCACCCGTTACGGTATTTACGCCCTGCCCCATTAGCTCTGTAACTAATAAGCCAGTACCCATGGTTTTTAATAGTGCAGTTAAATCGTTATGAGTTTGCTCAACGAGCCAGTTATGTATACCGCCAGCATGTCCTGTTGGGGTCATGTTCATTTTACGCGCAGCATAACTTGCTAATAAATAAGTTTGTAACTCGCCGCCTTGAATTATTTCTCTATCGAATGTTTTAACACCTTCGCTATCAAACGGTGACGATGCCAACCCTTTTAAAATATGTGGGCGCTCAGCAATATTCACACAATTACTAAATACCTGAGTACCTAAGCTATCAAGTAAAAAACTTGATTTACGATAAAGCGCGCCACCACCAATTGCCGACACCAAGTGACCAAACAATGAATTTGCAATATCGGCTCTAAAAATAACAGGCACTTTCATTGTGCCTAACTTTTGGCTGTTTAATTTAGCTAAGGTTTCAGCTGCCGCTTCAAGACCCACTGCCGCCGCATCATTTAAACCAGCCTGATCGCGAGCAACTGTATAAGCAGAGTCGCGCTGCATGTGTTCGCCATCTTTACCTATTACCATAGTACTAATACTATGACGAGTGCGCGGAAAACCTGCAATTAAACCGTGGCTGTTACCATAAACACGTAATCCCTGATGCGATGAAAAACTCGCACCATCAGAGTTAACAATACGCTCGTCCGCATTTAATGCAGCTTGCTCAGCAGCATGACAAAGCTCAATGCCTTCCTCAGGACTTACATCCCAAGGATGATATAAATCTAAATCTTTAGGATTAAATTCAAGTAACTCTTTATCAGCAACGCCGTTAAATGGATCATCAGATGTAAATTTGGCTATATCAATCGCTTTTTCGACTACCGTGCGCAATGTTTTTGGATTTAAATCAGCCGTTGACGCCGAGCCTTTATTATTACCAACATATACACTAATGCCTAAGCCGCCGTCTTGGTTGAACTCAATGGTTTCTACTTCACCCATTCGTGTACTAACCGATAAACCAGACGTGCTAGACATCGCAGCTTCTGCAGCTGTAGCGCCTAATTTTTTAGCATGTTCGAGTACTTCTGCTACCGCATCTTTAACTTGCGATATTTGAGAATAAATTGGATCGTTTTGTTGGCTTTTCATAAATTAAGTCCTGAGCCTTAGAGGCATAATGCACGCATTTCTTATATTTAAATGCTAACACACTCAATGCATCACATCAGCTAATATTCCTAAGTATCATATTCATGTATAATGGCAAAAGTTATTTTTATTTAAGAGCACCCCATGGCAAAGAAAAAAGGCAAGCCTGCTGAAATTGAAGAAGAAATTGAATATGTATCAAGAACGGAGCTTAAACGCGAAGCGCAAGAGTTTCATCAGTTAGGTACTGAAATTGCCAAAATGGGTAAAAAACAGCGCGAACGCCTGCCATTAAATGACGATTTAAAAGAAGCGATGGTTGTTGCTGATAAAATAAGTAACAAAAGCGACGCGTATCGCCGCCACTTAAATTACATCGCTAAAACACTGCGTACTGTAGAAAACATTGATGATATTAAAGCGATTATCGATGTGATGCTTAATAAAAATAACCAAGCTGAAGTATTGGTCAAAAAAATTGAGCAATTACGTTCAGATTTAATTGAGCAAGGTGATGACCTTATCAATGAGACTATTGAGCAGTTTCCATCTCTTGATCGTCAACAAATGCGCCAATTGGTTCGAAATGCGGCAAAAGAAGCGAAAGCTGAAAAGCCGGGTAAAGGTTATAAAGAATTATTTCAATACCTTAAAGATGCTCATACTATTACGTATTAATTAGGTCGTATTAAGTTATATTTTATTAAAAAAGGTGCTTCGGCACCTTTTTTGTTATAGATCAAACCGCCTTCCTGAGTACTTTTTTATAATCCCCAATAAATAAATACTTAGGTGTGCGTGATGATTAAACTTCCACAATGGGATGAAACCCTAATAAACAAATATAATGTGTCTGGTCCGCGTTATACCTCTTATCCCACGGCTTTATCACTGCGTGACGGATATCAGCAACAAGACCTACTAAGCGCTATAGAATCGTCAACAAGTCGCTCTCTTTCTTTATATATTCACATCCCGTTTTGTAGTCAGCTTTGCTACTACTGTGGCTGTAATAAAATAATTACCCGTCATCAATCTAAGGCAGATACGTATCTCGACTTTTTAGCAAAAGAAATTACTGCCCAAGCGCCTTTATTTAAAAGCTACACGGTTGAGCAATTGCATTTAGGTGGCGGTACTCCCACCTTTTTAACCGCAAAACAAATGACCCGTTTAATTAAACTTTTAGAACAACACTTTAATTTTACACGCACAACAGAGCGCGGTATTGAAATAGACCCACGCTCACTTGCCGATAATATGCTTGTTGATTTAAGAATGCTTGGCTTTAACCGTGTCTCATTTGGGATTCAAGACTTTAACGACGACGTGCAACTTGCTGTTAATCGCCCGCAAAATGCAGATACCGTTAAGCAATTAATTACACAAGCTCGCGAGCTAGGATTTCAATCTATTAATGCAGATATGATTTACGGGCTACCTCTGCAAACGCCAGAGAGCTTTAAGAAAACTATAGAGCAACTTATTGAGTTAAGCCCTGACAGAGTATCAGTGTTTAACTACGCGCATTTACCAGAGCGCTTTGCTGCACAGCGCAAGATTAAAGATGCAGATTTACCCAGTGCTCATAATAAGCTCACCATGTTTAAAAATACGCTGGAGCAGATGACGCAAGCAGGCTATCAATTTATTGGTATGGACCATTTTGCAAAAACTGATAATGAACTAGCTGTTGCGCAAAATGAAGGCAAGTTACATCGTAACTTTCAAGGTTATACAACCCATGGAAATTGTGATTTATTAGGTTTAGGCGTGTCATCAATTTCACAAATTGGCACCGCCATTTTACAAAATCAAAAAGAATTAAAACATTATTACCACAACGTAGAAACACAAAGCGGTAGTGCTCTTAATAAAGGAATGCACTTAACACATGATGATGTAATTCGTGCTGATGCAATTAAACAGCTCATTTGCCAATTTGAATTAGATATACAAGACTTTAGTGAAAAACACGCGCTTATATTTAATGACTACTTTGAGGATGCATTAGTAGCGCTGGCGCCACTTATAAAAGATGAACTAGTCACTATAATTGATAATAAAATTAGCGTAACACCACGCGGGAACTTATTCATTCGTATTATTTGTATGTGCTTCGATGCTCACTTACAAAAACAAATTAACGCAACGCGCTTTTCAAGGGTGATTTAGCCTGAACTCTGGATAATAAATACATCGGCACAAAAAAAGCAGACCTAGGTCTGCTTTTTGTATTTAAGTTGTAGCTTTAATTAAAAACGACTTTATCGCTACCTGGAGCGGCTTTAAACTCGATAATAATTTTAGCGCAATCCGCTTTAACTTCATCTTTAAGTGTTTTTTCAGCTTGCCAGCGAGCCTTATCTAGCTTAAAAATCTCTTTTTTAGAGTATTTTTTACGTGCATCGTGCGTCGGCATTTCTTTAACTACCTGATACATTTTATAAATACCAGGATACTGCGTCGTTAAATCACGCTCGCTTTCAAAGGCATACTGAGACATAAGTACCCAAATACGTAAACAGCCTTCAGAAAACTCACACTGCTCTTCATTCATTGCACGTGCGATTAAATGAATACTATCGGCTAGTTTTGCGTTTCGCTTTAAACGCGACTTTTCAAGCTTTTGCTTTTGTTCAGCCTGCGTTTTAGCAATTAACTTTTTTTGCGCATTTAACTTATACAGCAACTGACCCGCATAAAATGCCAAACCAGCTATGATAGCAGCGCCTAAAAGTAAGGCTAAAATTACCGAGGTACTCATTATTTATCCTTACTATTTGTCGTCTTCATCTAACCATTCGTTGGCTAAATCATCAGATAAGTATTGATCGAAATCAGAATTGCCTTGGCTTTCAAGATCATCTTCAAACTCGTCTTCGTCCTCATCTTCAATACCAAGAATTTCACATAACGCCTGATGACGGGCAATGCGACTATTAAAGTACTTAGCATCTTTACCTGTTAGCATTTCACCTTTTTCATGACGCTCTACTAATTTAAGTAAACGTTCATCATTCTCAAGTGCTTCTAGCTCTTGTTCAGGTGTAAATTCAGGCTCGATTACTTTTTTCAGCTCAATAGTTGGCTTTAAGTTGCGTTTCATTTCAACTTTAGGCTCTGGCGCGGTTGCGATTAACGGCACAGGCTTTTTACTGCCTACACGCTTATCTTTAGGCGCGTGATTACTATTTTGGCTTTCGCTATCTAGTAAATCTGGCGCATTACGAGAACCGGGCTTTGCGCCTTTGGTTTTTTTAACTCGCTGCTCTTTTAATGCGCGCATTTCTTTAAGCTTATCTTGGCTTAAACGAACAGGTCCGTTTGCTGGGCTTTTGCGTGACTTTTTAGTTCTACTCATATCTTGATCATCTCACTTAAGAGGTTTTGAGCGAAGCGCAAATTAATGGGCATCGCAGTGCTGGCCTAGCCAGAAGAATTCAGTTTGCGCTATAGAGGTTGGGTTTCTCATTTAAAAGCTCCTTAGCTAATTAATCGCTAATTTTAAACGGTGGGTATTGTAACAGGACAAATAAAAAGGCGGTAGAGAAAACATCTCTACCGCCTGCTAATCTGAGCGCCATTATCTGGACACTTCTCCCTTCGACTTTTTTTAGTCTTTATTATTTTTATTATTATCAGTCCGTATTGTTATTATTTTTACGTTCCTTGTTACATTCCATTTTGTTTTTGTTATTAAACTTCCATGAGTATTTTATTATTTTCGGTCATCGTGACACTTTTTTATTATTTCCTTTAGTAGCACCAATCTTGTGCTATGTAGTCATGCCGCGCCACTTTCCTTATAGCTTGTTTCCGTTTTGTTATTGTTCTTTTGCGACAGTGGTTAATTTACTCGTTAATGATTTTGTTACAACTGGTTTATATAACTTTTATTATACTTATTACATTTTAAAACAAAATAAACAATAAAATACAATAGGTTAATGATGAACAAGAAATAAAAAGAAGACTTTTCTCACACTAACGCATGGTCAATGTCTTACATTTAAACGGGTGATATCGTTAATTTTGCACACAAAAAAAGCAGCCTGGGCTGCTTTTTGTAAAACATTGTAGTGTATTTATTATTAATTGCTAAATAAATACGACTTTAGTGTAAACCACCTAAGTACTGAGAAAGTACTTCAATATCTTTATCTGTTAATTTCTTCGCTATATCGCCCATCATGCCATTTAAGTCATTGTGACGAGTTCCATCACGGAATTTTTCAAGTTGAGACTTGATATATCCAGGATGCTGAAAAGAAATTTTTGGAAACTTAGCAAGTGATGAACCGTTACCACGTGGACCATGACATGCTGCACATGATGGAATCCCACGCTCCGCATCGCCTGCTTTAAAGAGCATTTCGCCAACTTCAACAACATCTTTAGGTGTAGCACCTTCAGTCATGTTGATTGAAGAAAAATAAGCAGCTAGATCTTTCATGTCTTGCTCGCTAAGTGGCATAGCCATAGCGCTCATTACTGGATCCATACGCCCTTCTTTGCCGCCTGACGTCATACCTAATTTTAAATCCTGAAGTTGCTTAAGGATATAATCTGGATGTTGACCTGCAATTTTAGGGTAAATATTAACCGGCGCATTACCGTCTGGGCCGTGACAAGCCGCACACGTTGCTGATTTTTCTTTACCTGCGTTTACATCGCCATCAAATGCTGTTGCGTTGCTTGCTGACAACGCACCAAGCAATATTGTTAAAGATAGTGCTATTTTTTTCATGGTGAATTCTCTGTTTCCGACCCTGTATCATCTACAATCGTGATGTTGTAATACATATATTCTACACGATAATAAATTCTCTGGCACGTTTTCTACACATATTAAGCTTATAATTTACAGGGTTTTGACTTAGATTAAGCTTTAACATGTTTTAAATGTACCATAGGTGCTGTTTTTAGGTGGTTAAATACGCTTTTTAATACATCCTTTATAGTATAAAATACGCGCCCTGAGTGAATTTGGTTTACTCAATGTTATTTTTTTAAGTTTTAGGAGAGCCTGTGCTCAAATCTCGTATCAAATATAATACTGCGTCTTTCGTAACAAGCGCTCCCGACATTACTAAATTACCTGCTGATACGGGAATTGAAGTTGCGTTTGCCGGTCGCTCCAATGCAGGTAAGTCGAGTGCATTAAATGCATTAACCGATCAGAAGCTAGCACGTACAAGTAAAACACCTGGACGTACTCAGCTAATCAATACATTCGATTTAGCGGATGTTGACGATATGCGCCTTATCGATTTACCAGGCTATGGCTTTGCTAAAGTACCAATCGAAATGAAAAAGAAATGGCAAAAGTCGTTAGGTGAATATCTGCAAAAGCGTCAAAGCTTAAAAGGTATTGTTATTTTAATGGATATTCGTCATCCATTAAAAGATTTAGACCGTGATTTAATTAACTGGGCAATTGGTAGTGAGATTCCAGTATTGGCACTATTAACTAAAGCCGACAAACTAAAGCAAGGCCCTCGTAAATCACAAGTACTGCAAGTTCGCCGTGAATTAAGCACGCTTGATGGGGATATTACAGTTCATGCGTTTTCATCATTAAAGGGCACCGGTTTACCAGAAGTAGCTAAAAAGCTAGATGAATGGTTTTTAGGTCCTGTTATTGCTGTACCACCTACCGATGAAACAATCACAGACGAAACCAACCCAGAGGCTTAAACGCTGGCGTTACGATAAATAAAACTGCTTTCCTGCAGATTTAATAAAATAGCCGAGCTTATCAGACTCGGCTTTTTCAGCCCACTGATAAAATACACTGCGTGAAACTCGCGCACTACAACCATACGGTAGCTTTAAATAAGGCACCTTTGAACCATTGTAGTCTTTTATATGCAAGGGCTGCTGAGCGCTCACTAACCACTGCCTAGCTAAATTATCAATACAACACAACACTTGCCCTTGCGCTGTATTTTCAAAGCGCCAATCAACAATAATAAACGGCGCATCTTCAACCGTTATTGTTATTTTTTCGACAGGGGTTTTTAAATAAAATTGCTCACCTTCTTTACACAATACAGAAGCAAACAGCTTCACCATGGCTGGGCGTGTTATTTCGCTGCCATCGTAAAACCATTTCCCTTCATTATTAATAACAATTGGCAGCTCTCCACAATGGTTAGGCTGCCAACTATCAAAAGGTTTGCTTGGCTCGCTTAATCGCTTGCTAAGCTCACTTAAAGAAATCACTGTTTTTTAAGTGTTATTGCAAATGTAACAGGCACAGCTGTTGCAATTGAAGGCAAGCCCGCTAACTCTTGCAGCTTTTTAACGCCTTCGGTTACACCAAAATCATCACTATTAATAATAATAGGTGTTAATGATGATACCGTTAAATCACCACTTTGCGTGCTGTTAACGAGTACATCAATTGCCAATGGTTTTTTATTACCATGAAAATCAAGCTCAGCTGTAATACCCTTCAATACATATTGACCAGGCTTTTTGATATTACTTAGCTCTTTAGTTAAATTTGCAGTTAAAACAGCATTGGGGAATTTAGCCGCTTCGAATAAAAATGTAGCTAAACGCTCATTACGAATAGGGATTAGAGTTTCGGCTGATGTTAAATCAACATTAACGCTAAACTCACCTTTATCAGAAAGCATACCTTCAAGGTTAGTAAAATGGTGAGCTTCAGCAATCGAATCTTTTTTAATTGAAACAAAGCTTAGTTGGCTTTTATCATTCACTAGCTGCCAATTGGCCTGAGCAACATTAGAAATAACTAAACTTGATAAAGAAAAACCTGCAATAGCTAATGCTTTAAACATAACGCACTCCTTAGTAATAAAATGAAAAGAATAAAAATGATAGCACTTCGATGGTATCACCTGCGATGTACCCAAACCACCTCGAAGTGACGAATGCACAATACAATTGGTATAGCGCAAAAAAGAATTAATTAGATAGGATTTTTAGGCGTAAAACAAAAAACGGCCCACCAAACAAGTTGGTAGGCCGGTATAGCAAACTGGGGAGAAGCTATCAATTTGTTGCACCCTTTCAGATGCATCATCAACAGGATGTCCTACAGGATAGGACAGGCGGGACTTTAACAAAAGCACGCATTAAAATACAATCATATTCCTGTAAAACAGCTCGAATTGACGAACATATAACTATTTAATACAAATAGTTGCTTAAATTAACCTTATTTTAACTAAAGCTTGCATATAGCTAATTAAATAGCTGTTATTCGCCATTTTTATTAAACATAAAAAAAGCGCCAAAAGGCGCTTTAATTAAAATGCTCAAATTGCATTAATGGGCTTGTTCCCAGTTGTCACCTTCGTCGGCTTCAACAATAAGCGGCACATCAAGCGCTGCAGCTTGCGACATCAGCTCACAAATATGTTTTGTGTATTCAGGTGCGCAGTCTGTTTTAATTTCAAATACCAATTCATCGTGTACTTGCATTAGTAGCTTAATCGTATTTGGCGCCTGTTCGTGTACCCAGCGGTTAACGCTCAGCATTGCTTTTTTAATAATATCAGCAGCAGTACCTTGCATTGGTGCGTTTATAGCAGCACGTTCGGCTCCTTTTCTGCGCGCGCCATTACGTGCGTTTATTTCTGGTAAATGTAGGCGGCGACCAAATATTGTTTCAACGTAGCCATTTTCAGCTGCTTTTTCGCGTGTTGTTTCCATGTACTCTAATACACCAGGAAAACGCTCAAAGTATTTATCTATGTAATGCTGCGCTTCGTGGCGCGGCACATCTAGTTGACGTGCTAAACCAAATGCAGACATACCGTAAATTAAGCCAAAGTTTACTGCTTTCGCCTTGCGGCGCATATCGGTAGTTACATCATCAAGCTCTACACCAAATACTTCAGCGGCAGTTGCACTGTGTACATCTAAGCCGTTAGCAAATGCATTTAATAGACCTTTGTCTTGTGAAAGGTGCGCCATAATACGCAGCTCAATTTGGCTGTAATCGGCAGCGACAATTTTGTAACCATCTGCAGCTATAAACGCTTCACGAATTCGACGCCCTTCTTCTGAACGAATAGGAATATTTTGTAAATTAGGATCGGTTGAACTCAAGCGCCCCGTTGCTGTAATTGCCTGATGATATGACGTATGTACACGCTGGGTTTTCTCATTCACCATTAATGGTAATTTATCAGTATAAGTCGATTTAAGCTTTGATAAACCACGATGCTCTATAATTACTTTAGGTAGTGGATAATCATGAGCAAGCTCTTGCAATACTTCTTCTGCGGTAGAAGGTGCACCTTTAGGTGTTTTTTTGATAATAGGCAGGCCAAGCTTTTCAAACAACAATACTTGTAGTTGCTTAGGAGAGCTTAAATTAAATGGTTCGCCTGCTATTTCAAATGCTTCTTTTTCAAGCTCAATTAAACGCTCGCCTAATCGTTGGCTATGTGCTGCAAGCATATTGCTATCAATTGCAACGCCGGTTCGTTCAATATCAGAAATCACACTAACAAGTGGCATTTCTATATCTTCGAATACAGATTTTAGCTTTTCATCAGCCGCTATTTTTGGCCAAAGCACTTCATGTAGGCGTAAAGTAATATCGGCATCTTCTGCAGCGTAAAGCGCAGCTTTTTCAAGTTCAATTTGGTTAAAGGTAAGTTGCTTTTTACCTTTGCCAGCAATATCTTCAAAGCTAATATTTTTATGACCTAGATATTTAAGTGCTAGCGAGTCCATATCGTGGCGTGTACCCACACTATTAAATACGTATGACTCAAGCATGGTGTCAAACTTAATACCATTTAGCGCAAAACCTGCATTCGCTAATACACTTTTGTCGTATTTAAGGTTTTGCCCTACTTTAGCTTTGTTTTCATCGGCCAAAATTGGACCTAGCTTTTGCATTACAAATTCCAGACTTAATTGCTCAGGCGCACCCGGGTAGTCATGCGCTAGAGGTAAATACACAGCTTCACCCGCTTTTACGGCAAAACTCATACCCACTAATTGCGCTTTCATGTAATCAAGGCTGGTAGTTTCTGTATCAAATGCAAATAACTCGGCACTATTTAATTGCTCTATTAACGTATCAAATTGCGCTTGCGTTAAAATAGTTTCGTAATGGGCATCTTCTACTTTTGGTAATTCAGTGGCTTCGGTAGGTACAGCTAGATGTGTTTCTGCATCTTTGGGATTATCTAGTAACTCAGCTAACCAACGACGAAATTCACACTCACCATATAGTGCAATTAATTCGTCTTTATTTGGCTCTTGTAATTTGAACGTATCAAGATCTGATTCGACTTCAACATCGCACTTAATTGTTGCAAGCTCGTAGCTTAAAGGCAGATGATCGAGAGCTGCAGCTAACTTTTCACCTATTTTACCCTTAATCTCACTTGCGTGATCCATTACACCTTGCAACGAGCCATATTTCTCTAACCACTTAACGGCCGTTTTAGGCCCACAGCCTTCAACACCTGGGATATTGTCGACCTTATCGCCCATTAGTGCCAAGTAATCGATAATAAGTTCGGGGCCTACACCAAACTTTTCCACTACGGTAACAGGATCTGAAATACTGTCGGTCATCGTGTTTATTAATGTAACGTGTTCATTTACAAGTTGCGCCATATCTTTATCACCAGTGGAGACAAGGACATGCCGTTTTTGCTCAGTTGCAATGCGTGCAAATGTGCCAATAACATCATCAGCTTCAACGCCTTCGATACTAATTAGCGGAAAACCCATCGCTTTGATAATGTTATGTATTGGTGCTATTTGCGTACGTAAGTCATCCGGCATCGGCGGGCGATTTGCCTTATATTCGCTATACATATCGTTACGGAACGTTTTGCCTTTAGCATCAAATATAACCACCATGTGTGAGGGATCATATTGTCTGATCAAGCTTTTGAGCATGTTGATCACGCCGTAAATAGCGCCCGTAGCCTCACCTTTAGAATTAGTTAAATGCGGCGGAGAATGATAAGCACGAAATAAATATGACGAGCCATCAACTAAAATAAGTGGGTTTTCGGGGATCTGAGCCATGGTGAATTTGGATCCTAAATGCAAAAAATTAAGGTAATTATAAGCATGCCATAAGGTAGTAAATAAAACGACTGTGAATTACTGTTTATCGTGTTATTAAAACTAGAGCAAGCTGTGGATAAGTGTGTAGATAACAGCCACGAGCTATTCTTCCAAAGCATTATAAAATGCCTAGAAAATACTTTAACTGCATGTTTTAATTTAAAAAAGATAATACGAGGTTCTTTTTTTATTATTTTAAACCAATGTGGAAAAAGGTTTTCTAACGACTGCTTCTGTTGTTATTCACTTTGATTATTCGCGTCCATTTAAATAACCGGAGGAGTATTCTAGCACAATGGATCGAAGATCATAGCGATCCTTTATAATTTTTTTAAAGGCAAAGTGATCGCAAATGGCATAAACCGCAAAACGACTTGCACTGCGAATGATTTTTGTACTAAAAATTTATTTTCGCGAGAAATTTTGAGCATGTTAAACTTCATCCGATCGACTTATAAAAAAGACTTTAGGGGACAAAAGCATGAAAAACGTAGCAGTAATATTAGCAGGGTCTGGTGTGTACGATGGTAGTGAAATTAATGAAGCAATTTTAACTTTATTACATATAGCCAAAAATGGCGCAACGTATCAGTGTTTTGCACCAGATATTGAACAACTTCATACCATTAACCATTTAACAGGTGAAGTAATGCCTGATAAACGCAATGTATTAACAGAAGCTGCTCGCATTGCACGAGGTGACATTAAATCGCTGATTGAACTAGACGTGACTCAGTTTGACGCATTAATTGTACCTGGCGGTTTCGGTGCTGCAAAAAACTTATGCGATTTTGCAATTAAAGGCGCAAAAGCAAATATCAATCAGGACGTCCTTAATGCTTGTAAATCATTTGCAAAAGCAAATAAGCCTGCAGGTTATATGTGTATTGCACCCGCATTGATCCCATTTATTTACGATAACGCCGCACTTACTATTGGTAACGATGTAGAGACAGCACAAGCGCTAAGCACATTAGGCGCTAAACATATAGATTGTGCGGTTGACGGTGTAGTTATCGATGAACCAAATAAGTTAGTTACCACCCCTGCTTACATGTTGGCAGAATCGATTCTTGAAGCCGACGCAGGGATCGCAAAACTAGTTAGTAGCGTATTATCAATAAATTGATTTTGATCTTAGGATCTAAAAAGTTAATTGTATGACTGATTACGCTTATTAAATTGCTTAACAAAAAACAGTAAATAATTAAATTTTATTGCGTTAACGCAAAAAGTAGTCAGTTTTATTAATAAAAACGGCTCTTAGCATTTTATAAATTGGCCCAGAGAGTTATAATCGGTTTAATTTCCGTCATCTTTAATCGTGATTGATCACGTTCAAATCGAAGTGAGCAAGGCAAAATGAAAAAATTAACAGCTGCAGCATTATTATTGCTAGCAACCACTGCATACGCACAGCCATATGATAACTCTATGACTGAAAATGCAATTAAAGCACGTCTCGCGCCGGTTGGTGCTGTATACCTTGAAGGCGATAAAGCTGCAGTTGCAGCGGCGCCTACTGGTCCTCGCTCTGGTGAGCAAGTATATCAAGGTGCATGTTTTGCATGTCACGGCACTGGTGCACTAGGCGCGCCTAAATCGGCTGACGATTGGGCTCCACGTATTGCTAAAGGTAAAGACACTTTACTTGAGCATGCACTAAATGGCTTTAATGCTATGCCTCCAAAAGGCACGTGTATGGATTGTTCTGATGATGAGATTAGCGCTGCTATCGACTTTATGACATCTAAATAAGCTCGATTGAAATATACAAAAAAGGTTTACTTCTGTAAGCCTTTTTTAATGCCTAAAATAGTGTGTCTAGCTACTGCTTTAGTAGGAATATCAACTTGACGATAAGCACTAAAAGTGAAAGTATAAGGCTAATAACTATACAATAAAAATAGCCGGTTAGATCATTGGAAGATAAACTATCAGTATCGAGTAAATTGGCGTATCAAAATAAACGCCTTAGAGCGCTTCTCGAAAAATACAAACAATCACATCACTTACAAAATGCCCTGATCCAATTATCAGAGCAGGCAAGTACTGTGGCCGAGCTAACCCTGCTATACCCCGCCATCCATGACATTTTACAAAAGTACGTACCTAGTAAAAGTTTTTATGTGGTGCTGCTAAATCAATACAGCCAATCACTAGAGCTTTCTTACTTTTCAGATGAAAAAGATGGTATTGCCGTCGCCCTTAACCAATCAAATAGCTTTGATGAAGGCGCCACGGGTTATGTATTTAAACAGGGTAAAACCACATGTTTTACCAAGCAGCAAATGCAAGATGCTGCAGCAGAAGGTTTATTTAAAGCATTAGGCACTCCTGCCGAACATTGGGTAGGCGTACCTGTTTACCAAGAACATAATATTATCGGTGTTTTAGCAGCGCAAAGTTACGATACAAAACAAGGCTATAGCTCACAGCAAATACAACTACTTGAGTTTATGTCGCTTTATTTGGCAACAGCAATAGAGCGTGTAAAAAAACGAGAGCTTCTTGAGTCAGAAGTTAAAATTCGCACCCGCGCACTCACTCAAAGTAACGATGCACTAAACCTTGAAATAGAGCAGCGTAAACGCGCACTTCAACGCCAACAAATTCTATTTAAAATATCTGAGATAGCAACACAAGCTAAAAACCTTGATGACGCTTATTTTAAGATACACGAAATAATAAAAACAATTACCTACGCAGAAAACTTATATATTGCGCTTTATGATAAAGAAACAGGGTGGATTAGTTTTCCTTATTGCGTAGATGAATTTAAAGAAAATACACAGCCAAGACGCTTTGCTAAAGGTTATAGCGAACTGGTAATAAGCACCGAAGAAACACAACTAATACACCCATGTAGAGCAAAAGAATTAATAGTAAGCGGTGTGGTACAACGTTCAGCACCTGTACCAAAAGAGCAAATGGCCACTAGCTGGTTAGGCGCTCCACTTAAAACAGCTCAAGGTGTTATCGGCCTTATTGTTTGCCAAGCCTACGATAACAAACATATTTTCAGCCGAGATGATTGCGAGTTAATTACCTTTGTATCGCATCAAATTGCAGCTGTTTTACAAACAAAGCTCGTCAATCAAGCAATTGCAAAAAGCCATCAAGAACTCGAATTTAGAGTAAACGAAAAAACCAAAGAATTGCGTCAAACTAATCTGCACTTACAAATGCAAATAGATGAGCGAAAAAAAATAGAGCAGCAGCTTTATCATGATGCACATCACGATTCACTTACGAGCTTGCCTAATCGTAGTCTATTTTTAACTCAGCTCGAAAAAACGCTACAACATTATCAACGTTTTCCTGAGCACCACTTTGCTGTTTTGTTTATCGATTTAGATAAATTTAAAGATATTAACGATCAGCTTGGCCACCATGCAGGCGATCAATTTTTAATTAACGTAAGTGAGTTATTTGCCCAATGTATACGCGAGCATGATTTACTAGCACGTTTAGGCGGGGATGAATTTGTTATTTTATTAACCCATTTAACTGAGCCTCAACAAGCAGAAGATGTTGCAAATCGTATTATAGATTTAATGAAAAAACCCTTTTATCTTAAAGGTGAGTCTTTACAAAGTGGCGCAAGTATAGGGATAACCTACTCAAAGAAAAGCTATACGCATACAGATGAAATTATTCGTGATGCCGATGCCGCCATGTATCACGCCAAAAACTCAGGAAAAAATCGTTACGAGTTATTTCATCCGCTATTAACGCAATCAATACCTGCGCAGACTCTAAAAGCACAACATCACCTTGATATATTACCTATGAGTTTTAGAAGCTCAGAAATAATTACGCTTGATGAGCAACAACAGTCTGAATCTTTATTTGAAGCATTTGGTGAACACCCAATACTTGGCTTTACTAGCTTTGATATTTTGAAAAAGTTTGCATCAGATAAAGAGCAGCATCTGCAAGTAGAGTTACAACTATTACAACGCGCCTATGCACAAGCAATTACTGCAAATGTAGCTATGGCATTGGTTCCTTGCTCTGGTTTGCTACTTGAGGAACACGAATTTGTTTTATTTACCGATACGCTAAATAAACAACAAGGACAAAGCCAACTCTGTTTATTGTTTGATGAACAAGAAATTCGCCACGCATGTGCAACGCAAATAAAAAACCTCAAAACGCTATCACAACTTGGTTATTCAATTGGTTTAAACAATTTTGCTAAAGACAGGTGCGAACTTAATTTACTAACCGATATTAATTTTGATTATTTACTACTTAGCTCGACCTTTAGTAAACGTGTTTTACAACAAGAAAGATACGATTTTCAGCTACAGGGCGTGCTTGCAATTACAAAGCTCAAAGCAATGAAGGTCATTGCTAAAGGCCCATCAATACTTAATTTTAGAGCTTTATTAGATAAACACGGTTTGGCATTTTTTGTAGGTAAACAACACGCTTTAGTATGCTCTGAGTTACCTGAAGTGCAAGCAACCCAGTCTTTATAAAGTTAGCCTGAGGTATTACTCAGGCTTTTTAAACATCGCTCGTAAGTTAGCGACTCTTGCTTGGCCTTTTTCCATGCGCTCTGCTTGGGTATTTGGCGCCTTTTTGTTTTCGAACGCAAGATCGTCCTGCGGTAACTCTTGTACAAATCGGCTTAATTCAGTTTGTGAGGTTTCACCAAATTGACGACGTATCTTTGCATAAGTAAGTGTTAACTCCTGCTGTGCGCGAGTAATACCAACATAAGCTAAGCGACGTTCTTCATCTACGTTGTCCTCATCAATACTTACCTGATGCGGAAGTAAACCCTCTTCCATACCCACCATAAATACGTACGGGTACTCTAAGCCCTTTGATGCATGTAGTGTTGATAAGTGCACTGCATCGGTTTCATCTTCTTCTTCGTTACGCTCAAGCATATCGCGAAGGGTTAGCTTGCTAACAACCTCGGCTAATGTCATTGGTTCGTTGTCGGCATCACCGGTCAACATATCTGTTATCCAACGATACAGCTCTGATACGTTTTTCATACGCATTTCAGCCGCTTTTGCACTCGGTGACGACTCGTACAAATATGCCTCGTAATTAATATTACGCACTAAGTCTTTAACAGCTTCGAGCGTATCACCGCGTACTGCGTTATCAGATAGCTCAACAACCCAGCGTGCAAATCCAGCAAGCGCATTAAAGCCACGCCCTTTTAGTCTGTAGCCTAAATCGTTATCAAAACAGGTAGCAAACAAGCTCGCGTGCTTTTCATTAGCAAGCGTACCAAGCTTTTCAAGGGTAACCGTGCCTATTTCGCGTCGCGGTGTATTTACGATACGTAAAAATGCATTGTCATCATCTTGATTAACTAGCAAACGTAAATACGCCATAATATCTTTAATTTCTGAGCGAGCGAAAAACGACATACCGCCACTAATTTTATAAGGGATACGGTTACTCATTAGTGATTTTTCAAAGCCACGTGCTTGATGATTACCACGATATAAAATCGCGTAATCTTTATAGCTGGTTCGCTTCATAAACTTATGTGAAATTATTTCAGCAACCACACGCTCAGATTCATGCTCTTCATCGCGGCACCCTATTACTTTAATCGGCTCTCCATAACCTAGTTCACTAAATAACTTTTTCTCTATGTCATGTGGGTTATTGGCAATTAAAATGTTAGCTGCTTTTAGTATTCGCCCTGCACTTCGATAGTTTTGTTCAAGCTTTATAAGTCTAAGCCCTGGGTAGTCTTTACCTAATAACACTAAGTTTTGCGGGCGAGCACCACGCCATGAGTAAATTGATTGATCGTCATCACCTACCACAGTAAAACGGGCACGCTCGCCTACTAGCAATTTAACAAGTTGATATTGGCTTGTATTGGTATCTTGATACTCATCCACCAGCAAGTATTTAAAGCGTTGCTGCCAGCGCTCACGAGATGTGGCGTTATTAGTAAGTAACAAAGTAGGGATCATAATTAAATCATCAAAATCCAGTGCATTATAAGCACGTAGCTGGTTTTGATATCGAGCATACAACTGTGCAAACAATGCCTTTTGCGCATCACACGCTTCGCGTATTGCTTGCTCTGGCAGTACTAATTCGTTTTTCCAACTACCAATTTCCATTTTAAGTAGTTTGAGTAAGTCCTTGTCTTTTTTTAGCTCATCTTCGGTGAGTTCACTAAGAAGCTGATTGGTATCTTGATCATCAAATAACGAAAAGCCGGGTTTAAACCCTAATGTGCTTAACTCTTTTTTTATTATTTCTAAACCGAGTGTATGAAACGTTGATACCCATAAACCTTTAGCGTCTTGTTTACCGAGCGTTTGCAGTACTCGCTCACGCATTTCTTTGGCTGCTTTATTGGTAAAAGTAACGGCGGCTATATTTCGCGCTTTGTACTCACATTTTTTCACTAAATAAGCGATTTTATTCGTAATAACACGGGTTTTACCAGAGCCTGCGCCCGCGAGTACTAAGCAGGGACCACTAATATATTTTACGGCTTCATCTTGTTTAGGATTGAGTTTCATAACGACCAAAGAAATTTAAAAGACGCGCAATTTTAACGTAACCATTACAGCGAGCATAGCAATTGCCTTAATTAATTAAGGTAAAGATGATCATGTGTTAAATACCGTGGGTATAAGGTAATATTAGTTATTATCATTTAGGCAATGCCGAAGGGACAAATATGATCAACCCAGCAAAACTTGAAGAAATTGCTAAGCAAATTACTAGCAATATGCCACAAGGTGTAAAAAACCTAGCAGACACACTCGAAGGTAAAACGAAGCAAGTTCTACAAAACAAGCTTGCTGAGATGGACTTTGTGAGCCGTGAAGAATTTGATGTGCAAAGCCAAGTACTTATTCGTACTCGCGAAAAGTTAACCGAACTTGAAGCTAAAGTTTCATTGCTTGAGCAACAACTTAGCGCTAAAACTGACGCTGAATAATTATACCAATTGCATTAAATTAGTGTTCTATTATAGCGATAAGAAAATAGCTCAATAACAAGGCTAAAATTATGGTACGTAGTTGTTCTATATAAATAATTTTTAACGTAGTTAGTGAGTTATTTAATACACTAGGATGATCATTTTTTTAATAAGATTGGTATTAATTTAATGTACAAAAAAGGCAGCTTAGGCTGCCTTTTGCATTTTACCAAGTTTATTCAAATAGCTCATCAAGTACATAATAAGACAACTTAGCCTGCTGAGCTAAACTCACACTCAGCATTTTTTGCGCAACTTGTTCGCCAGTTATTGGTTTGTAACGCTTTAAAAACGCAAATCGTGTAATAACAGGAAAAATAATACTGCCTATCTTTTCTGCCACTCTAAATTGCTCACGATCGCCTAATAATAAAGATGGTTGTAAAATACTTATTTTATCAAAAGGGAGTGCTTTAATATGTTGCTCAAGCTCTCCCTTCATTTTCAAATAAGCACTATTACTGTGCGTATTCGCCCCGCTTGATGACACTAAGCAATAATGCGTAACGCCATTACATGCCGCTAACTGCGCCGCTATAAACTGATAATCAAAATCAACTTTACGCTGAGCGTATATCGAGCCCGCTCGTTTACGGGTTGTGCCCAAACACGAAAACAATACATCACCTTTAAAAAGCTCAACATATTGAGTTAATTTTTCAAAATCAATAACGTGATTAACTAGCTTTGCATGTGTGACAGGCAGAGCTCGACGGCTTAACGTAACTACTTTTGTATAACGATCGCTATTAAGTAACTTATGGAGCAACTCATTACCGACCAAGCCTGTAGCACCTGTTAACACCGCCGTTTTAGTCATGGATTTATTTATTTTCACCCACTTTTTTAAATACGTGTTGCACTGCTTTTTTGTAGCTTTGTGTTTCTTCACTCGCGCACGTTACTACAGATTCTAAATCATGAAGATGGCCGTTTTCTAAACCATAAACCCAACCATGAACGCTTAGTTCTTGGCCTCGCTCCCAGGCATCTTGCACAATGTTAGTACGACACACATTACGTACTTGCTCAATTACATTTAGCTCAATAAGGCGGCTTAAGCGTTCGCTTTCTGGCATTGCGTCGAGTTGTTCAAGATGCTTTTCTTTTACATCTCCTACATGGCGTAGCCAATTATCAATAAAGCCAAATTTAGCATTGTTTAAAACGGCTTGTACGCCACCACAACCATAGTGACCTACTACCATTATATGTTTTACTTTTAAAACCTCTACAGCGTACTGCATAACCGACAAACAGTTATGGTCAGTGTGTACAACCACGTTAGCAACGTTACGATGTACAAATAATTCGCCTGGTAATAAATCAACTATTTGATTTGCAGGTACACGAGAGTCTGAACAACCAATCCATAAATACTCTGGATTTTGTTGCATAGATAAAATTTTAAAAAACTCAGGGTCTGCTTCACTTGTACGAGCAGCCCAACGTTTGTTGTTATCGAATAAATTTTTTAACTTTCTCATTGCATCTCTTATTAAGTCGAGGACGGAAATTTAATGGACATTAGCAAGAATCAAAATATTACGAGGCGTTAACTGCTTTTTACAAAACGTTTTAACGCTTACTTGATAACCTTGCTGTTGCAAA
Organism: Pseudoalteromonas sp. SG43-3; assembly: GCF_014164385.1. NCBI lineage: Bacteria > Pseudomonadati > Pseudomonadota > Gammaproteobacteria > Alteromonadales > Pseudoalteromonadaceae > Pseudoalteromonas > Pseudoalteromonas sp. SG43-3. Next base: position 22,649 of record NZ_JACJFC010000003.1, on the reverse strand, counting down.
TATAAAGCACGATCGAGCACAAGCCAAACTTCAATTGCCCTTCTGAACACATGTCGAACCAGTTCAACTCGGTCAGTTATTTTTTTTCGAGCCACCCCAACCTCTAAATACTTAATATAATCAGTATCTTGAGGTAATTTTAATGCCTTTTTATCTGCAGCCCATGCACAAAACGATTTAAACGAATCTGAGAATATAGCTTTGTTGACCGAAGGTACGCTTACGTAATATTGCTCGCCAGTGATCGACTTTCTTAGTGCATCAAAACCAAGTCGCCACTCAAGTTCTGTTTTACGTACTTTTTCCAGACGAGAAGGCGCTGTGACAGTTTCTTGTAATGCGAGCTTTAAATCACGATGCGTTAGATTAAGCTCACTTTTATTTGCATCCTCACTCATTGCACGGTACTCATTAGCCGTGAATAAATGGTAGCAACAAGGTGAAAAGCTAATTTGCTGTACTTTCGCTAAACTTGCTTGGCGCATAAATGCTTGGTGTAAGCCACCGCATGCGTGAAGTGCTACAGCATGCATGTCTGTATTAAAAAATTGAGTGATATCGTCTTTTAATACATCTGCTTGGCTAAAGTGCATTGCTAAGCCTTGTTGCTGTGCACTTTTTTGTCCTTGCTCGCATAAGCTTTGTTGCAGTTCAATACTATGCACATTACTTGCGCCATTAAACGCAAGCATTCGACCTAAGTGCCCTTTACCCGCGCACCACTCTAAAACAGGTTGCTTGGTATTAGGTAGTGCTGATACAAAATCTTGTAACTGTTCAAACTTACGACCTTTAATGCCGTTACTTATCCAAAATGGATAATCAGCTTGAGAGTGGGCTGTGCTAGGTAACTCGCATAACTTTGCAAGTTCATCAAGTTGGTTTATGTGCTGGCTAAAAAATTGGTATAGCTGGTTTTGATCGTTATCAAGAACGCTTACCTGATCATCAGTTAGTTCGCTAAGTATGCCTTGTAGCTCTGGCCAAGGTATAGTGTCAAAATCAAATGCAGTGCACTGCCAATACTGACGATGATGCATTAAAAGTGAATCAAGTGCTAAAAATTGCTCAGCTAAAGTCATAACAGCTTAGAAAATAAAAAAGACAATTAATTATATCAGTTTCGTGAATTACCTAAGCAGTTAATTTTTACTAAAAATCAGCCGTAAATACAAAGGTATTGAAATAATACTTACCAAAATAGCTGCCATGAGCATCCACGATAACTGCATCTTTTCAGGCTCTTGATATTTATAAATAAAGTGAGATTTCACTTCGTCAAATTCGTTTTGCGGTATGCCATATAAGTCCGCAATTAAGCGCCACTTTGCTATCGACATATGCCCTAAACTGGTGGTGGGTGGGGTTACATAACTTTTTAGTACTTCAGCCTCAAAAGCGAGCTGATAAAAGCTTTTACCCGGTGCATAGTTTTGCTGGGTGACTGCAATGGCTTCATCCATGTTCATCATTGCATAACGCCACCCTTTTAGGCTCGCTTGGTAGAATTTTTCGACCGTTTGAGGATTTTTCTTAAGCATGTTTTCGCTGGTAAATAAAATGTCGCTGTATACGTCCATACCATAACGCTGTGGGCAAACAAGTCGATGAGCTACGCCTTGTTGGGTCATATAATAAGGCTCTGTAGTAACATATACTTGCATAGCATCTAGCTTGTTTTCAATCCAAGCCTGGCCTGGATTTTCGCCATCGTAAACTTTGAGTTTATCTACATCAACGCCACTGCGTTTAAGCATAATAAGTAATTCGGCGCCATCATTTTTGCTTACCGCAGTAATACGTTTATTAACAAAGTCACGTGGATGAAAAATATCAGACGTGTCTTTAACCATCCAGCAGTAAGGTGAAAATTGTAATAAGGCAGCCATAGCAACAAGAGGTTGTCCATTAATACGTTGCTGTAAAATACCAGAGTGCCCTACTCCAAATTGTGCTTCGCCACTGGCGACAGGAGCAAAGGTATCAGGTTTCATTGGATTAGCTTGTTTAATAGTTACATCAAGGCCCGCTTCATTATAAAAGCCTTTTTGCTTTGCCATATAGTAGCCAGCAAACTGAAACTGATGTGTCCATTTTAGCTGTAATGTGACTGATTCTTGCGCCGCGATATGGCTACAAAAAAAGCACAATCCAATGATTAATCCTTTAAATAGCAACTAGGTGCCCTCAAAAAGTATGACGATTACCTGTAACTATATGTAAAACGTGCGATAAAGCAAGCACCCTAGTTAGGTGCCTGCCTTTAAAGAAGGATTATACTGAGGCGAGTTTTTCGGCTTTTACTGCTTGGGGCTTTGATGTTAAAAATTGGCTAAAGCACGGATTTTGTGTTTCATCTTGTACACTGTAACCTAAACGGTTTAAGTGCTCGTTAAACATCTCATACTGACTCGGCTCAATAGCAAAACCTGCCAGTACATTCCCCATCGAACCACCGTGATTACGATAATGAAATAAGGTAATGTTCCAATTACTACCTAAAGTATCTAAAAAGCGTGCAAGCGCACCTGGATACTCTGGAAATTCAAAGCGAAGTAAGCGCTCATGTAATTGCTCGGGTGCTTTTCCGCCAACCATATAGCGCACATGTAATTTAGCGAGTTCGTTATCCGACAGATCGCAAAATTGGTAGTCATTATTTGTTAAGTCTTGCTTTAGCTCATTAAGCTCTTGCTCGCCTTGGCGCAGGGCAATACCTACAAATATTTGTGCTTCACCAGGTCCTGCATAACGGTAGTTAAACTCAGTAATAGCACGGCCACCTAAAGAAGCACAAAACTGTTTAAAGCTGCCTTTTTCTTCTTTAATAGTAACCGCTAATAACGCTTCGTTTTTTTCACCCAGCGCAGTGCGCTCTGCAACATAACGCAGGCGATCAAAGTTTAAATTAGCACCGGATAAAACAGCCGCTAAATGTAACCCTTTTAAACCCGACTGCTGGCTCCATTTTTTAAGCCCTGCCGTTGCAAGTGCACCTGAAGGCTCTGCTATTGCACGGGTAGATACAAAAATATCCTGCATGGCAGCACATATTTCGTCGCTGGTGACGGTTATAACTTCATCACAAAACTTTTGCGCTAAGCGAAATGTTTCAGTGCCAATAATTTTAACCGCTACGCCATCAGCAAAACTACCAACGCGCTCAAGCTCTACCGGTTTGCCTGCTTTAAGTGCCGCTTGTAAACATGCACTTTCGTCGGCTTCTACACCAATTACTTTTATATCTGGACGCAGCGATTTAATATAAACCGCCATCCCAGCAAGTAAACCGCCGCCGCCAACAGGAATAAACACCGCATCAAGCTCGTTTAATTGCTGCATAAGCTCGCGTGCTACAGTACCTTGACCAACAATGACGTCTGGGTCATCAAATGGTGGAACAAATATACCGTTTCGTTGCTCTGTAAGCTCAAGCGCATGTGCTTTTGCGGCATCAAAATGATGCCCATGTAGCACAACTTCACCGCCAAGCGCACGTACCGCACTTACTTTTATTTCAGGCGTTGTTACTGGCATTACAATTGTAGCTTGATGCCCTAAGTGAGAAGCACTTAGTGCAACGCCTTGAGCATGATTACCCGCTGAAGCAGTTATAACCACTGAGCCTTTAGGTAATTTATTTAATTTGTTATACGCACCGCGTAATTTAAATGAATACACGGGCTGTTGGTCTTCACGCTTTAACCAAACATGGTTACCTAATTTAGCACCAAGCTCAGCCATTTCGCTGACCTCGGTAACTTTAGCCAAAGGCTCCATGTTTGCTTGAATAATAGCGCGAAAATAATCGAGCTCTTGAGAGACCATAATTAACTAAGCGCCTCCAATTTAGCTAAGTCACGCACTGCGCCTTTATCAGCACTTGTTGCAAGTAATGCATAAGCCTTTAAAGCAGACGATACATAGCGCTCACGATCAACTGGTTTGTACGCCAGTTTTCCGCGTGCTAATTGTTTTTGTTTACGTGCTTCAAGCTCTTCATCACTTAACGCTAATGTGATTTCACGTGTTGCGATATCAATAATGATTTTGTCGCCATTTTCAACATAAGCAATTGCACCACCACTTGCCGCCTCTGGCGACACATGACCAATTGATAAACCCGAAGTACCACCCGAAAAGCGACCATCAGTAATAAGTGCACATTTTTCAGCTAGGCCTTTTGATTTTAAGTAGCTAGTTGGGTATAGCATTTCTTGCATACCTGGACCGCCTCTAGGGCCTTCGTAACGAATAACCACGATATCGCCGGCTTTTACTTCATCGTTTAAAATACCTTCTACAGAATCATCTTGTGACTCGTACACGACTGCAGTACCTTCAAAATGTAGCATTTCATCAACAACGCCAGCGCTTTTAACAATACAGCCATCAACTGCTAAATTCCCCGAAAGTACAGCTAAGCCACCGTCTTGGCGAAAAGCGTGTTCGACACTTCGGATACACCCATTAACACGGTCGTTATCGCCCTCGTCCCAACGACACTCTTGGCTCATTGCTTTAGTGGTACGAATGCCCGCAGGGCCAGCACGGTAAAATTTGCGCGCTGCTTCGTTAGTGGGATCTGTTGCATCCCATTTTTTAACGAGCTCAGCCATAGTTGACCCAGCAACATGATTAACTGACATATCAACTAAGCCTGCTTTGCCAAGTTCACGTACGATTGCCATCATGCCGCCTGCGCGGTGCACATCTTCAATGTGATATTCAGGTGTCGCTGGTGCAACTTTACATAAAAATGGTGTTTTACGAGAGAGCGCATCAATGTGCGACATATCAAAATCAACGCCCGCTTCTTGCGCTGCAGCAAGTAAATGCAATACCGTATTTGACGAGCCACCCATTGCAATATCAACAACCATTGCATTCATAAAGGCTGTTTTGTTAGCAATAGCACGTGGCAATACATCTTGATTATCTTTTTGATAATACTCACGACATAAATCAACAATACGAGCCCCCGCTTCAACATAAAGTTGTTTACGGTCTTTATGAGTCGCAAGCGTCGTACCGTTACCTGGCAATGCTAAACCAATCGCTTCTAGCAGACAGTTCATTGAGTTTGCAGTAAACATGCCTGAACACGAGCCACATGTTGGACACGCAGAGCGCTCTACTTGCTCTGAATCTGCATCACTTACCGATTCATCAGCGCCTTTAACCATGGCATCTACTAAATCAAGTTTAATATCGATGTTAGCAAGCTTAGTTTTACCTGCTTCCATTGGGCCGCCTGATACAAATATTACCGGAATATTTAAGCGTAGTGCTGCAAGCATCATTCCTGGAGTAATTTTGTCGCAGTTTGAAATACAAATCATCGCATCAGCACAATGACCATTTACCATATACTCAACCGAGTCAGCAATTAAGTCGCGCGAAGGCAGCGAATAAAGCATGCCGCCGTGACCCATTGCAATACCATCATCAATCGCAATAGTATTAAATTCTTTAGGGACGCCACCGGCTTGTGTAATGGTTTCAGCCATAAGTTCACTTAGCTGATTAAGGTGAACATGCCCTGGTACAAATTGTGTAAACGAGTTAACTACGGCAATAATCGGCTTACCAAAATCGGTGTCGGTCATACCTGTTGCGCGCCATAATGCACGAGCGCCTGCGCGTTTACGCCCTTCAGTTGTTGTTGCACTTCTTAATTTAGCCATAGTTACCTCAGTTTTTGCCGCAAAATAAGCGGGCATTCCTCATTCTAAAATTGGTGAGTAACCGAGTGATTCAGTTACTCGTAAATTGTTTTTCAGTTCGTAATTACACAGCCTGTTGTTGCTGTAAATTTTGTAAAGTGACTTCTTTGACATCCACCAGCTTATTTAACTGGCTGGTTAAAAGGTGAATTGGTTTATCACTATCTACCGTCATGTCTACATTATAAAAACCATCGTCCATATTGAGCTGAAAATGCGTAAGGTCAAAACCACGATGACGCACCACTCGTAAAAAGCGCTCTACCGCTATACTTTGGCTTTTTAATGCAATAGTTAGGCTATGTTTCATTTTGCTTTCTCCGTCATCATTTCGTCGTTAGCAGCCCCAGGTGGTACAAGTGGCCAAACATTTTCTTTATCATCAATACAGGCATGTACTATGTACGGACCTTTACTGTTAACTAATGCAGTTATCGCATCATCAACTTGGTTAGCGTGAGTAATTGTTTGCCCTGGGATACCAAATACAGCAGCTAATTGCACAAAGTCTGGGTTATCCGACAGGTTAGTTTCAGAATAACGCCCTTCAAAAAATAGTTCTTGCCATTGGCGAACCATCCCTAAACGCTGGTTATCTAAAATTAATATTTTTACAGGTAAATTGTTACGACGAATAGTGGCCAGCTCTTGAATATTCATCATTATAGAACCATCGCCCGATACAGTAATAACAAAGTCATCAGGGCGTGCTACTTGTGCACCAATAGCCGCAGGTAGACCAAAGCCCATTGTGCCTGCACCACCACTGCTTAAATGATTACTCGGATGAGTAAACTTCATGTGTTGTGCTACCCACATTTGGTGCTGACCCACATCGCAGCACACAACCCCTGTTTTTGGCATGCGTTGGCTTAGTTGGTTTAATAAGTACGGTGCAAAAACCTTCTCACCTGGGTAGTCGTAACGCCACGCATGCTTAATATTCATTTCTTTATTTGTGTCACACCAAGCTTTAGGTGTTACAAAGCACTCAAGTGCGGGTAACGACGTTTTTAAATCGGCAATTAATGAAGCTTTAGCAGGTTTTCGCTTACCAACTTCAGCAGCATCTATATCTAAATGGATTACTTTAGCTTTAGCTGCAAATTTAGCTAAGTTGCCTGTTACGCGGTCATCAAAGCGTGCCCCTATACATACAAGTACATCACATTCTTGCACTGCGATATTAGCAGCTTGACCACCATGCATACCCAACATACCTAAGTAATGTTCGTAATCTGGTAATACACTGCCCAGCGCTTTAAGTGTTGATACAGCTGGCATCTGAGTTTTATTTAAAAATTGCATTAGTTCGTCTTGCGCATCAGCGGCTTGTACACCACCACCAACATACGCTACAGGCTGTTTAGCCTCACTCAACAATTGATTAGCAATAGCAACTTGCTTTAAATCTAACTCTGGTAAGTATTCATTAGCTGCTAGCCAAGGTTTAAAAGGGACTTGAGCCATTTGAATATCTTTTGGGATATCGACAAGTACAGGACCTGGGCGGCCGCTTTGCGCTAAATGAATTGCTTCTTGTAATATCTCTGCTAAGTCTTCAGCTCGTTCTACCATGTAGCTGTGCTTAGTACACGAAAGCGACATACCTAGTACATCTATTTCTTGAAACGCATCTGAACCAATCGCTGCAGTAGGCACTTGGCCGGTGATCGCCAATAATGGCACTGAGTCCATCATCGCATCAGCAAGAGCGGTTATTAAATTAGTTGCACCTGGGCCAGATGTTGCAAAACATACGCCTAATTTACGTGTGCTGCGAGCATAACCAACTGCTGCAAACCCTGCACCTTGCTCATGGCGAGTTAGGTAGTGTTTGACTGGCGCGCCATACAGCGCATCGTAAATTGGCATAATAGCTCCGCCTGGGTAGCCAAATACTTCATTTACGCCGTGTTTGGCCAATAAGTCGATTGTTAGTTCTGCGCCTGTCATTAATAAACCCTCATTCCTCAGTGACAACCCAATTACAAATTTTACCCTTAAAACTAAAAAGCCCTCCGAACGGTTAAGTGCGGAGGGCTTTTTTAATGCTTAAGTTTTTAAAGCACTACGAAGCCCTCGCGGGAATAATCACCACGATAATAATCAGGACTAGGTTAAGTGCGTTTGCAAGCATGTAATTAATACCAAATTTTGTTCAATTATCGCGAAGGTTATTCCTTCGCTCTCTTTTTATATTAGTACCGCGCTAGGCCCTTTAAGTCAACACCAAAGTTAATCTAACAAAAAGACTAAAAGGCAATTTATCAGGTTTTAAAATTCATTATACAAGCTGGTAGTGGTTTTTTTATGCTCTAATTTTAATCTCAGAAATTCACTATTCTTATATCCCTTATTTAAGGTTTGATTAATTTTTGAGAATATTTTTATAAATAAAATTATTTATCTCCTTCAGGTAATGCGTAGGTTCTCTTAAGCGACTCTTAAGTGTTGTTGCATAGCATGGCGTTGTTATTTTAAACGAGCCTAAATATGAACATAACTAGCCAAACACCAGCACAAAAAAAGCCAAATCGTAGTAAGCGGTTTTACATTCACTGTAGTGCAAATGCCTTTGTAGTGATGATTGCCTGTTATTACTGTTTAGTTATAAACATTCCTTTTATTCAAGGTTCGTTTAGCGCCATCACCTCCCTTGCATCTTTTTCATGGCTATTTTTACTTTCAGTGCCACTGCTTTTGTTATGCCTTTTAATTATTTTCTTTTCAATAGTGTCGGTCAGGTGGTTACTAAAACCAATTAACTACCTTTTACTGATAATTTCGAGTGCCGTACTTTACGGCTCATTAAATTACGGCGTCGTGTTTGACTATTCAATGATTCAAAACACGTTCGAAACAGATTCAAGCGAAGCGCTGAGCTATTTAAATCCGCAGCTCATAGGCTTTCTACTACTGTTTTGTGCGCTACCTGTTTTTATATTAAGCAAAGTAAAAATACACTTTACCCGTCCTCACCAAGAAGCGATTAGTCGTATAAAACTTATTGTAGCGTGCTGCTCATTAATTGCTTTAGTGGTCGTAAACTTTTACGCCGACTACGCAGCCACTGGCCGCAATAACCGCATTTTGAAAAAAGAACTCATCCCATTTCAGTATCTCTCTAGCGGTTATAAATATATGCGCGATCAGCTGCTGTATACCAATATGGAATTTAAAAATATAGATACAACACCCACTCTCATTACGCCTAACACCACCAGCGTAACTGTTATGGTTGTTGGCGAAACCGCACGAGCAGAAAACTTTGCTTATCAAGGTTATAAGCGCAACACCAACCCTTATACACAAAAGCATAATGTGACGTATTTTAATAATGTGGCGTCTTGTGGCACCGCTACTGCAGTGTCTGTGCCGTGTATGTTTTCACTGCAAACACAAGATAACTTTGATCGATTAGCAGCCGACAACCAACAAAATCTGGTTGACTTAGCACAACAAGCTGGCAGCGACGTACTGTGGGTTGATAACAACAGCGGCTGTAAAAACGTATGCACCCGTGTTGTTAACATTGATATCCCAACCACCCCATCAGCGCTTTGCGATGGAAAATATTGTTTTGATGAAGCACTGCTTGCTCCACTTAAGCGCAAACTCGCTAATTTAAACCAAGCTAATACCGTTATCGTCCTACACATGATGGGCTCACACGGACCAACCTACTTTAAACGCTACCCAGAAAAATTTAAGCAATTTACGCCCACGTGCGACAGAAGCGACATTCAAAACTGCTCACTCGATGAATTAGTTAATACCTACGACAACACAATTGCGTACAGCGACTTTGTTAACGCCCAGGTAATTGAGCAATTAAAAGCGCTGCCAAACAACATAGATAAGCAGTTTTTATATGTCTCTGATCATGGTGAATCACTTGGCGAAGCCGGTGCTTATTTACATGGTTTTCCGTATAGCTTTGCACCTAGCACACAAACGCACGTTCCTCTTTATATATGGGCTGATGAGCATAATCAGCGCATTACTAATACCTGTTTAGCTAATTTAGACACTACTGCTGCACGCTCACACAACAATATTTTTCACACCCTTTTAAATTTAATTGGCATTAAAAGCAAAACGTATCAGGCATCGCTCGATTTACTTGCTAGCTGCCAAACAACACCAAGCGAAATAAAACTATGAGTAATAAAACCGTTATAAAACGCCAAGGCTTAATGCGCCTTATTTTTACCTTAAGCCATTCTTTTAACGGCTTAAAATGGATGAGTCGATTTGAAGCGGCGTTTCAACAAGAGCTAGCACTGTTTTCATTACTCGGTGTGTTTGTGTGGCTACAAGAAATTGCACTAAGGGATAAATTACTGCTTATAGCTAGCCTGCTTTTTGTATTGTTTGCTGAGCTAGTAAATACAGCAGTTGAGGTTGTAGTTGATAGAATTGGCAGTGAATACCATGAGCTTTCGGGGCTAGCTAAAGATATAGCCTCTGCAAGCGTGTTTATAGCTATGCTAATTGCCGCTCTTATTTGGTGGGCTGTGTTATGGGCATAAAGCTAACTTTTATACCTAAAATACAAAATGCACTTGGCCCTGTATGGATTTTTGTTGTATTTGCTGTTTTGGCACTTAGCTTTTTAACACTTGCTCGCTTTGGATTAAGTGTATGGCAAGGGGAGCGTGTATTTGGATCGCATGCGTGGTTATCTATATTTATAGGTGGTTTAAGAGTTGATATAGCCACTCTAAGCTACATTATTATGCCCGCATTACTACTTACTTTACTGATGCAAAGCGTAGGGTGGCAAAATAAAGTACGCGGCCTCATTAAAATTTATTTAGTGACGATGTCTGCTTTACTTGTTTTTTTTGAAGTGATTACGCCTACGTTTATAAACGAGTACGATTTACGCCCAAACCGCTTATTTATAGAATATTTAATTTATCCTAAAGAAGTCTCAAAAATGATTTTTTCAGGCTATAAGTTAGAAGTATTTATTGCTGTTATAGCACTTATTTTAAGCTTTAAATTTGCAAGTAAAGTATTTAGCAATCAATGGCAAAGCAAGTCATCAATAACAGGTTTAAATCAATCAATTTTAGCACTTGTTTTAGTATGCTTAACTATTTTTGGCGCCCGCAACTCATTAGGACACAGACCACTTAACCCCGCCATGGTCTCGTTTTCTACTGATCACTTACTTAACGACTTAACCCTTAACTCACTTTATAGCGTCGCGTTTGCAGTTAAGCAACTTTCTAATGAGCAATCGAGCCAAGACTATTACGGTAAAATGCCCACCGATGAATTACTTAGTATTGTGCGTAGTAACATGCAAAATACGCAAGGCACATTTAGTGATGTAACCGCCCCTACAAAAACGTTTCATCGCGCAAGTAATACAGGTAAACCCAAAAATTTAGTCATTATTTTACAAGAAAGTTTAGGTGCTCGTTATGTAGGCACGCTTGGCGGTTTACCGCTTACACCTAATATAGACGCCCTTTATAAACAAGGCTGGGGGTTTGATAATTTATACGCCACGGGTACACGTTCAGTACGTGGAATTGAGGCGGTAATTACAGGATTTACACCAACGCCTTCGCGTGCAGTTGTTAAACTTGATAAATCACAACGTGACTTTTTTACCATTGCTGATTTTTTAGCGAAGCAAAATTACAACACGCAGTTCATTTATGGTGGCGAAAGCCATTTTGATAACATGCGCAGCTTCTTTTTAGGCAACGGTTTTAAAAGTATCGTAGATACAAATAACTTTAAAAAAATAGACTTTAATGGCTCGTGGGGCGCATCAGACGAAGACTTGTACGACCAAGCTGACATAGAACTTACTAAGCTTAAAAATCAAAACAAACCCTTTTTTAGCCTTATATTTTCAAGCTCTAATCATAGCCCGTATGACTTTCCTGACGATAAAATAACGCTGTACGATAAACAAAAACAAACCCGTAATAATGCTGCCAAGTATGCCGATTACGCACTAGGCACCTTTATCGAAAAAGCTAAAAAATCGAGCTACTGGGATGATACTGTATTTATAGTTATTGCCGATCACGACTCGCGCGTATCGGGTTCAAATTTAGTACCGGTTGATCACTTTAAAATTCCGGCCGTTATTTTTGGAAAAGGTATTACCCATAAACGAGATAGCCAACTAGCCAGTCAGCTCGATATTCCTGTTACTCTACTGTCTTTAATTGGCGCAAGTGGTAAGCACCCAATGATAGGTCATGATTTATCAAAAAAAATTAGCGACAACAAACAACGCGCAATGATGCAATACGACAAAAACTTTGCCTACATGCACGATAATAAAGTGGTGGTGTTACAACCACAAAAACCAGCAACCACCTATACGTATAGCAATAACCAGCTTGTACCATGTGAAAACGATGAGCAACTAGTTAAAAAAGCCCTAGCCCACGCGAACTTAGGTAATCTAGCTTATACAAATGGTTGGTATCATTAACCAAGTGACTTGATAATAAAGCCTTGTTAAAGTAACAAGGCTATTTTTATAAACCGAGTAAACATGAAAATCCTCGTTATTGAAGACTCTGAAGCACTAAGACGCAGCTTGCAAGTTGGCCTTAGCAACCTTGGTTTTACCGTAGATGAAACTGGTGATGGCTCAGAAGGGTTGAGTATGGCACTGAGTGGAAACTACGACCTCCTCGTACTTGATTTAATGCTACCGAGCGTTGATGGCATGAGTATTTTACAAGCACTGCGCAGCAGTAATAGCCAAAGCCGTGTGCTAATTTTATCGGCACGAAGTGAGCCTCAAGATAAAATTAACGGCCTTATGAAAGGCGCTGACGATTATTTAACTAAGCCATTTTCGTTTGAAGAACTCCATGCTCGTGTCCTTGCATTACTTCGTCGTGGTTCACTGCAAAATCAACAAAATACCCTTACCGTAGGTGATTGCGTATTAGATCTCTCCCTTAAAACTCTTCACTACAAGCAACATGCCATTGAGCTCACGCGTAATGAATACAAAATAATAGAATGCTTATTTAACGCCCCAGAGCGAGTATTGGGGCTTGAACTTATAAGTGAAGCGGTGGTAGGTCAGTTTGATATGCTCTCTAAGAATGCGCTTGAAGCACACATCTCAACCATACGTAAAAAAGTAAGACAGTTTGATGGCGAGCTCCCGATAAAAAACAAACGTGGATTTGGTTATGTCGCAACAACAAAATAAAAATCACTCAATAAAACGTAAACTCGTTAATAATATTAGCGCCGTTATCTCGGTTATTTTGTTCACCATATTTTTAACCGTTGATTTAAGTGTTGATACTTGGGTGGAAGATCAGTTCAATCAGTCTTTAACTAACAAAGCTAACTACTTAAAAACCTTAGTTGAAGATGACAACAACGTGGTTGAATTTGATTTTGCTGGTGAGTTTATGTCGGAGTATGAAGCAGCCGATGCCACGGAGTTTTACCAATTATGGCATGGCCGTGATGTGTTTGAGCGCTCGGACTCATTAGCGCTTTATGAAAATGCTAACCTGCCTTTTTTAGAAATGCCGATAAACGAATCTAAAATTATAGATTACGAGCTTCCTAACGGACGTGATGGCCGCGCACTTATAAGTCACTTTGTAGCCCAAAAAGATGATAGAAATCCCACCCACTCTGCTGTTTTTAATACCATGACGCTTGCAATCGCAGCGCCGACAGCCGAACTTAATAAAGTACTGATTATTATTGATGTGGTCTTTATTTTAACCTGTGTACTTGGTGTGTTTGGTGTGCGCTATTTAGTGACACGTATTGTAAATAAAGGCCTGCACCCACTACACAACTTAAACGATCAAATTAAGTTACTCGATATTACCGGTGTTGCGCAAACAATAGAAAGCGACTTTAAAGTGGAAGAAATAGAACCTATACGTAACGAGCTAAATAAGTTTATTACCGTTAATCAGCAACTCTATAGTAATGAAAAACGCCTAACAAGCGACATTGCACACGAGCTTAAAACCCCTATAGCTGAACTCATAAGCCTTTCAGAAGTGGCTATTCGCTACCCTGACGATAAACGTATTAGCGACACCTATACCAGTGATGTACTTAATATTTCACAGCGCATGAAAACAATTGTTAGTAACCTATTACTGTTGCAGCGCTCAAGTAGCAGTGCAATGCAATTAAATGCACAAAATATCATGCTAAATAACTTAGTAAATCAAATTATTGATGAGCTGACCTTTAAGCATCCAAGTATCAAAACGCGTTTAAATAACGAAATAAGTGGCGAACTTACGCTTAATGTTGACGAATTTAGTTTAAATACCATTTTGTGTAACTTAATCGATAACGCACTATTTTATGGACTCCCTAAGGCGCCAATTAAATTAACTGCCGTAAATAACAGCATAAACATGAGCATCTCTGTTAGTAACAAAGTAAATAAACCACTAAGTGGTGAACAGCTAACTGCTATTTTTGACCCGCTCTATCAGCTAGATTCATCTAGAACTAATAATCAGCGCCATGGTTTAGGATTATCTATTGTACAGAGCTTATGTAACTTAAATGGCTTTACTATTAAGGCCAGTAATACCGAAAACAATACGCTAACGTTTATATTAACGTTACCTCTGAAGTAAATTTAGGTTAGTATTTACACTACTAATTTTGAGATTTTAAGGACAAACCATGAATGCTCTTACCCGTATTAGCCACTTTTTTATTGTGGCATTACTTATAACATTTAGCCTTAACAGCTACGCTGCTCCTGCCTTATATAAAATAGAAAAAAATGGCGTTAGCTCTTACTTATTTGGCACCGTACACGTTGGTGATGCCAGCATGAAAGGCTTACCTAAAAATGTAACCGATGCAATTAGTGCAAGCAAAGAAGTGATTGTTGAAGTTGATATAAGCAAACTTACTCCACTTGAAATGCAGCAGCGTTCAATGCCATTTATGATGCTAAGTGACGGTAAAACATTACAAACTGAGCTTTCAAAGCAAAATTATACCAAGTTAAAAGATTACTTTGCTAAAAAGTCGATTGATATTGCTATGTTTAATGGCTTAAAGCCTTGGGCCGTTATGGTGACTATGATGCAAATTGAATTTCAAAATGCAGGATATTCAGATAAAACCGGCATAGACAAGCAAGTACTTAGTTATGCTAAAGAGCATAATATTAAAATTGGCGAGCTTGAAACCCTAGAACAACAACTACAAATGTTTGATGGTATGGCGCTATTAAGCAATGAAATGATTGAAGAAACTTTTGAGCAACTAGCCGATATTAATACTTACTTTATCAAGTTAGTTAATGCCTGGAAAAGCGGTGACATGGATACACTAACCGATTACTACAACATGAGTTTTGATGACAGTAATTACGGTGAAATTAGCGAGCAAGTAATGCTAACTAACCGCAATAATAATTGGGTTAAACAACTCACACCGCGTTTAGCAAACGAGCAGCTATTTATTGCTGTAGGTGCTCTGCACTTACCTGAAAAACACGGGTTACTTAAACAGCTTCGAGATAAAGGTTTTAGCGTTACTCGTCTTTAAAATAAAAATGGGTTGAGTGAATTCTCGCTCAACCTTTCTCTAAGCTTTTAATGAAAGTCTTCCATTTTTAAGTAATTTTCTATTCCTTTAATTTTGTCTGCCGCATGATGATTTACATAAATCACAGTACTTGTATTGGCAGCACAAATTTTCTCTATTAGTAACAGTACACGCTGCCTGTTTGCTTCATCTAAGCCCAAGCAAGGTTCATCTAAAATAAGTAACGTTGGATGTTTTACCATAGCCCGCACAATTAATAACATACGCTGATCGCCGTACGATAGCTGAGTGAATGAGGTGCTTTGCTTGTCACTTAAACCAATAAATGCCAGCCACTGTTGAGCAATATTAATTTGTGCGTCGCTCGGTTTTTGATATAAACCTATGCTGTCGTAAAAACCTGAAATAACAGTATTTAAAGCCGATATACTTACGCGGTAATCCATATGTAGCGCGTTAGATATAAAACCAATATGCTGTTTTATATCCCAAATACTCTCCCCTGTCCCACGTTTAAAACCGAACACTTCAATGTCATTGTTATAACACTGTGGGTTATCACCTGTTATTAAATTTAATAAGCATGTTTTGCCTGAACCGTTCGCTCCACTGAGCTGCCAATGCTGATGCTTTTCTATAGTCCAATTGAGATTTTTGAATATGCTTACATCACTGTAACTAACTTTAGCATTACTCAATTTAACTAAGGTATTACCGGTGAATGCCTTTTGCTCTTGTTCGGTATCAGGAGATGGCACATCCAATGAGGTATGTTCTAAATGAAGTAGTTTTAGTAAATCACTCAATTGCTCACTGCCTGGCTTTGCCAAAGTATGTAACAAGCAACCTTGGTTTACATAGCCATAGTGAGTAATGAATGAAGGAATTTCGTCTAGGCGGTTTAGTACAAAAACAAAAGTAATAGTTTGGCTAAGTTCTATGAGTATTCTATTAAGCTGCTGGCAAGATTGTACGTCGAGTCCATGAAATGGCTCATCAAGCACGACTAACTCACTATGGGAGCTGAGTGCTTTTATAAGTAGGAGTTTACGAGTTTCACCCGTTGAAAGGTCTCTAAAATGCCTATTTAGTAATGAGCTAAATTTAAATAACTCTATTAGCTGCGCTAATAACTCATCATTATTACTATGCCCTGTAAAAACAAGGTCTTTAACGAGGGTGTGCTTATCATGCTCTAATTCTTGAGCTAGTAACTGTTTATGCGAATCTGAAGACACGAGCATAAGCTTATTAATACTACTTATACGCTTACCACTTTCGCACTTAGCCTCACCGATTAACGCAGCTGTCAGTGCAGATTTACCAGCTCCATTAGCACCTAAAAGTAACCAATGTTCTCCTAGGTTTACTTGCCAATCTAGGTTGCATATATCGTAACGGCTTTTACCTTGCCCTTGTAAGTAACCATTAAATTGCTCAAGCGTAATTGACTGCACTAACTTTTCCTAATAAACCTTAAAACAGCAAGTTAACGTATATTAAAAGTGCTTAGCAAGCTTGTTATCTGCAAAATTAATTTATTTCACTAACAACGCTAATACTATTTAATGCGTCTTTAATTGCTTGCTGGCTTATTGGCTTATGAATATGGAGGTTAGCTCCGTATTCATAAACTCGCTCTATATCATTTTGTGAGGTATTTGCTGTTATAACAATAATTGGCATTACTTTATTAAGATCGGAACGTATTTTTTTAATAGCCTCAAACCCATCCATTACTGGCATGTTTAGGTCCATAAAAACAATATCGTACTGATTTTCACTCACCATATCACACGCGACTTTACCATTTTCAGCGCAATCATAGCTTAAACCTAATAAGCTAAGTATGCGGGTTAATAACATAGTGTTTAATGGGTTATCTTCAACGACTAAACACGTTAGCTTGTCGTTTACTTTAAGAGGTGTTGGGAGGGCTTTACTTATAGTCACTGGTAAATACAAAGACACCAAAGCACCATGAGTTTTATTATTTGTAAAAGTAATTTCACCATGCAGTGCTTTTACAACGTATTGAACCCGGGTTAGGCCAGTTCTTAACCCTTGAAAGTGATTGGTTTGTTTAAATGAGTCAAATTCAAGACTGGTAATCTTCTTCGAAAAGCCACTGCCAGTGTCACTCACCGTTAAATGAAATTCATCATTTAAAAGCTTAGCTGAAACAGTAATTTCACCTTTTTGTGTAAACTTAATAGCGTTACTAATTAACTCTGTAAGTGTGTGCTGCAAACGTTGATGATCCAGTTTACATACACAATTTAACGATTCATCTAAAGAGCTAACTAGTTTTAGGCCTTTTTGCTTACACGCATGCTTGTAAGCTATTACTACTTTATTACACGACTCTAAAAGGTTTTCATCATTTAAATGCGGTACCCATTTACCTGCACTTAAAGCCTGCAAGTCTTGTAATTCATCTAATATGGCTATTAACCTAAGCGCGCAATAGTTAGCTTGGGTTTTAACGCTTTGCTGTTTATCAGAAACCTCTAGCTCCTCAATAGACGTAATAAGTCCCTGCAAAGGTGTTCTGAATTCGTGACTAGCTCTGGCAATAAAATGTTCTTTATTTTGACTTGTTTGATAAACAAAATCTTTTTGTTTTTGTAGCTCTAAAAGCGTGTCTGAAACCTCTTTTTCCATTGGTATAAAAACAAATCTTAACTCAATAAGTAATAATGTCATTGTCAATAACCAGCATAGTATCTCTAGGTTGGCGACCCAATTTACTTTTTTAACAGCTTGAGATTCAAATAAGCTCACTGCCTTATCAAGCTTTGTTAATAACGTTTCAACATGCTTAATAGAAAATACTGAGTGGTTTATCTCTCCTTGCTGATACAAAAGCCGCTCTGTTTGTTCTATATAGTCAAATACCGCTTTATCTAACCCTATCGTTTCACCAAAATATAAGTCTACTAACGCTGGATTTAAGTAAATGTATTCGTCATCAGAGTTTTTAGTTAATAATGTTTGATGGGACTTTTTAAATGTATTGAGGGACTTCTCAAGTGACTCAGTATGAGCTGGCGAGTAATTACTGATGTTAAGCATAGCATTACTGTGCCAAGCAATTTTCTGTGAGAGCATGCGCTGGCTACCAGCGATGTTAATAATTTTTGCATCAAACTTTTGAACAGAAAAACTATGCTGCATTAATAAAGCAGAGCCACTTATTAATAGCGCTATTGCAATTAGTGCCCATCGGTAACGTGTTCTCACGCTTTTAATAATATTGAACATGTATATACCAGTTTTTTTATATAAGTGTAGACTAATTTTTTAAAACGAAGAATCAGTCAAAATAATTAAGCGAATTATTAATACCCAATAAAAAAGCCCAGCATCAAGCTGGGCCATTGTAGTAAAATTATATTAGCGATTCTCTAATCGATTATAATCGAACATTCCATATTCTATCCCACGATACTTTTTAGCTGTATCGTGCAATATATCGCTGTATTGCCAAAACTGTGGATGAGTACGTCGAATACCAAACTTAGATTTCAAAGCACCATAATCGGCTTCTATTTGCATCATAGGCAATTGCTCGGCAAAAGCATTTACTTGCTGCTCGTTATTTAAATACCAAATAGCTGCTGGGTAATCACCGATAAAGCCAGGAACAATCGTTGCGGTATCTTCATCATAAGCACGTTGACCATCCTCGTTTAGTAAACTAGAAATATTGTAGTGCGCATTATGATGAATAATAGTGTAGCCCTTATGACTATTATCTTTTTGCTTTACAAGTACAAAAGAAAGCTGAGGTAACAAGTTTACCGCTTTTGCTGGCATAGAACTTACTACATTTAACGGCTTTGGTACTTCAGTGTAGTTGTATCTTTCACTTAAAACTGGCGCTAAGGCTTCTTTCATCAAAGTATATAGCTCATGCTGTGGATCATCAGTTTTATAGTTAATACCGCTTGGCTGACTAAATTCTCGGTTATTTTTAAAGAACTTAGATAAGTCAGGTGGTGAATTACGATACCACTGCTTTTTGATTTGATTACGCTTAGCCTCAGGTAACAATGCTAAAAAGTTTTGCTCTCCCTCTAAACGTAAAAAATCCATATATAGGCGTGTCACTAATTGGTGGCCTATATTTCCGTACACATCAAAGCCTGCTACAAGCAAATAGTGAATACGCTCAAACAAAGCATAATCTAATATCCAGGTGGTTTTAGGCTCTTGACCAATAAAACCTTTAACTACAGTTGCACTATCAAAATGGCGGAAAATAGTTAGTGCCGCATTTTTATTATGCTCATCACCTTTCCAAAGTAAGTCTGTTGTAAGGTGCTCACCACCTTTGAACATTTTGTTAGCCAACTCTACTTTCGCCTGTAAATACTTTTTCTCGCGAACTGAATATTTAACCCAGCTAGAAATGGGTAAGGCATTACTCTCCTCAGCGGCAGGAAGTTCTAATGCCTCTTCATGTTGCATTAGCATTTCCCCTACAGCCGGAGTCGCTACTTTATTAGGATCAGCAAAAGCCACCCAAAAATGATCGTTTATAACATTTAAAGCAATCTGACCACGACAAACAGGCCCTTTTATAAAGCCCATAATAATTAACTCTGCCTCATCAAGCATAAATTGATACTTAGAATTAATTGGAATAACTTCGAAAGTTTTAAAAGGGTTAGATGCTGCCTTAGCCTCATAACTAGGCATTTTCGTAACCGTATAATCTGGCGCAATAAACTGCTCATATAAACGCAGTAATTTAGCTTCATTAAGCTCAAGTGGTAAATGTGTTTTAGAAAGTATGGTTGTACGTTCTTGCATAAAACGATAATAAACACGGCTAACTTTAGGGTCATCGTATGGGCGGCGCGTGTTAATTAACTTTATTTCCTCACCAGGAGGCGTACTTGAGCGAACTAATTTGAAAAAGCTTTGTGGGTTTTCTGAAGTAAAATAAATATGTGCTAAAAACCAATGCTCATAAATATACCGTGCTGATAACTGATACTTTAAGCTATCTTGATTTAAAAATGCTTCCCAGCCCGCTATTTTATTCTGATCATATTTACTTGGTGGCTGAATATGTGACATTTTACCACCACCTTTAAGCCAGTTCTGTAAGTGATTAAACTCTTCACGCGAAACACCAGGTAAACCATAAGGCATGCCGCCATGAGGTTGATCACTTGCCAATCGATCGAACTCACCCATTGTTGCGCAGGTTTGCGAACGCGCTAACGAAAAGTCAAACTCATCACCTAACACTTCATTTACTGGCAATTCATGGCTTTGCTTTAGCACTAAGCTATTAAATAACACACTGCCCGCTAAGTTAGCTTCTTCACTTTGCACGCGCTCATTTAGCACTGGCGTAAAGTTTTTCTCTCGCCATTGCTGAGTATTAGTTGCATCAAATAATAAACGGCTTGGGGTTGTTGCCAATAAACGAGTTCCATCGTAAACGAGCTCTTTACTCAAACCTCGGTCAATACCTTCAGGGGATGAGAGCTTCAGTTGACATGGTGCATCGTAACAACCATGACAAACTACGCAGCGGGTATCGAGTACAGGTTTTACATTTTGTAAAAAATCAGCACCAGCACCTGTTGTATGAGGCACCATTCTCTCTTGTGTTTGTTCAGGTCCAAAAAGATCATCGTAGTGAGCATTTCCCAAATATGCACAACCACTTAAAATAATGAGTACTATCGTACTTATTAGTATTTTTCTCATTCGTCGTCCTCATCACCTAAATCAAAGGTGGGCATCATATCCATTTGAGGAGAAACGAATGTATTCTGACCTTCAGTATTCAAAACAATACTTAAAAGAGGGCCATGCGTTAATGTTATCTGCGCATCGTGCTCTTGATCTAATATAGCTAAGTACAGAGGATTAGTTATAAGCAACTCATAACCGCTAACAGTAATAGCGACACTGCTATCTTCACTTGGGTTCTGGCAAATTTGAGCAAGTAACTCATCATCAAGTCCAATTGATATTTCAAAATCAGGCTGCTCTAAGTCTCTATTACTTAATGATTCATCTAATAGAAATAAAGGGAGGGTTAAATTACTATCTTGTTCAAATTCCATTGCGTTCTCTGCACTTTCTGACGATTTAATTGACGAGTATTATATCAAACTAGCGAGCAAATTAACGCTAAAGCTAATTTAACTGTGTTTAAACGTCATCCATAACAGATTCGATCACCGAAAATACAGCACCTTGAGGGTCGCATATAACACTAAAACGACCAACATCGGGGATATCTGTTGCAGGAACACATACTTGTCCACCTAAGCTAGCGGCTTTACTAACAATTACATCGCAACTCTCTACTGCAAAATAAATCATCCAATGAGCAGGGGTATCATCAGGCCATTCACTTGTCATTTCAAGCATACCGGCAATTGGTTGTCCATCGACTAAAAATAAAATGTAGTCCATCCCTTCCATAGGCTTTATTTCGCTTTCCCAGCCTAGTAAAGCACAGTAAAAGTCTCGACTTACTTTACTATCTCTTGTTGCTAACTCATGCCAATAAGGCGTATTTAATTCACCTAAGTGCTTACAACCTTTATGCTCATTCCCCTGCCATAGTGCAACAGTTGCGCCTACTGGATCTTTTAGCATCAACATTCGTCCTGCATTCATAACATCATGAGGACCGGCAATAACCTCAGCACCTAGTTCTTTTGCTTTTAGCGCACAATCATCAATATTATCGACGGCAATGTAAGCCAACCAATGACTTGGGATACCTGCACTAATTTGCTCTTTAGGCATTTCGTACATTGCAGCGATATCATCACCTTGCTTTTGTAGCATGGTGTAGTATATGTTCTCTCCAATAGGTTGATCGTCATGCCCCCAATCAAATAATGATGTATAAAACGCCTTACCGTCTTTCCAATTGTGCGTACAAAGCTCTGACCAACAAAAAACACCATGCGGGTGGTTTTCAACTTTACTCATGATTAAGCCCTTATTATTCTAATTTTACCTAAACGAACTCTGTCACATTTTATAAACTACATAATTGAACAGATCATAAATTGAGATTAGAGCAATAACTAAGCGGAGTCGATAAAAGAAGGACAAAAATTCGTTATCCAGTTGTTTCATATTTGAGGTTTTTAACGCAGTTAGGGTCAGATTTAATCCCTCAAATTGATTAAATATTATTGCTGATTGATACAAATTATTCGCCAAGAAGCGCTTCGCTTAGAGGAATACCTAAATCACTTTTCTGCAGACGTAAAAAAGCCCGACTATTTCTAGTCGGGCTCTCTACAATTTGAAGCCTGGTAATGTCCTACTTTCACATAGCAAATGCTACACTATCATCGGCGCTGTTTCGTTTCACTA
>NZ_JACJFC010000039.1:0-10773 GCF_014164385.1 Pseudoalteromonas sp. SG43-3 | reverse complement strand
AGTCAAGTTTTTAAACCAGAAACGATGCACCCTTAGCTCGGTTGGTGAGCGGGAGGGACTGTTTCTGCTCTGGTCCCCCGTTCGAGTCGGGGAGGGGGAGCCAAGTTTATGTTTATGATGTAGTTCCCCCTTAGCTCAGTTGGTTAGAGCGACGGACTGTTAATCCGCAGGTCCCCCGTTCGAGTCGGGGAGGGGGAGCCAAATCATCATAATAATATCAGTACTTTAGTTCCCCCTTAGCTCAGTTGGTTAGAGCGACGGACTGTTAATCCGCAGGTCCCCCGTTCGAGTCGGGGAGGGGGAGCCAATTCTAAGAATTTCATAGACATTCCAAGCTATTTCCACTACTCTTCCTTATATAACTAAAGCATTAGTTTAATTCTTTAATGCGCTGTACTTAGTTTATTAATCAAGGACTTGATTCCTTCCCTTTTGATTATTAAAAGACTGAAAACATGGCTGGATTTAAAAAACTTATTTTTATACAAATTATCTCTTGGTTATTGTGTGTTGCAGCAGGAAGCTACTTCATATCTATAAGCTTTGATACTGCGGTAAGTGATGCACAAAAAAATGCACAAACGACTGTTACTAAGTATATTAATGACCTTTCTTTAGACGATATTTCTGCTCAAAATTTAAAACAATCAATTGCAGATGGTAATACGTTTTCAAGCTTTACTCTAAGAGATTACCAAGGTGCTGAAGTATTTAGCATTAACCCCCCTACTCAATTACCAATGTTTGCTGATTTTGTACTCTCTAACTTTAACTCTGTACGCCCACAGTTTGCTGTAAACGATGCCGCAGATATAAAAGTTGAATTTGTACTTAACATTGAGCATTTAGCGTCGCAGCTACAAACGTCCCTTTTTATTGTTATTTTGATTTCTGCCATTTTAGTTATTATTCCAATAATTCTAATGAAATCTATTTTTTATCATTTAAATAAAAATATAAGTACAACAGTTGCTGACATTATCGATATTTATATCAATCAAAACCAAGTTGATAATGATTTAGAAACAGCATTAGATGGCACTCGATTGAAAAAAATGGGAAAAGATTTAGTACCTAGTTTTAATCGGTTATCACATTTTTTAAAAAACAAAAACGAAGACATACAAAGCGCTGCTATGACTATCAAGCATGAAGCGTACAAAGATGTAATTACCTCGCTTGGTAATCGTAATATGTTTGTTGAGTACTACGAAAAAAATATTGAAAACACTGAACAAAGTACATTTGGCTCTTTAGCTATGGTTCGTTGTAGCGAGCTACAAGCTATAAACCAAAGCCGTGGTTATCAAAAAGGTGACGAGTACGTTAAAGGCGTTGCTGATATTATTAAGCACATAAGCGGCACTTACACGGGTAGCCAAGTATTTAGATTAAACAGCTCTGATTTTGCGGTAGTACTACCCCACATTCCTTTAAAAGAAGCTGAGCGCTTTGGTGAAAACCTGCAATCGCGCTTCACGCAGTACCAACAAAACCAAGAGTTAAGCTCGGTAGCTAATACGGGTATTGTAGGTTACGAAAAAGGTAAACCGTTAGGCGAACTGCTTTCTGTTGTTGATAACGCGATGAGCATGGCGCAGTCAAAGCAAGTTAATGCATGGCACGTACAACGCGAAACCGATTTAGTTAATAACGTAAGTGCGGGGTTTGGTAATCAAAACTGGCGTAAGGTTATTAAGGAAGTTATTGAATCTAAGCGTGTGCATTTAGTGATGCAAAACATTATGCCGCTTGGTAAAAGCATAAAAGCCTACGCTGAAGTACAAGTTCGATTTAAAACAGAAGACAATCAAGTACTGCCTACCGCTTCTTTTTTAGCAATGGCCGAAAAACTTGATATGGCAATAGAAATTGATCGCCTGATCATCGACTCTTCTCTTGAAAAAGTTAAAAGCCGTAATTTATCTGAAAAGTTTTTTGGTTTAAACGTAACAGCCTCAAGTGCACACAACGATCAGTTTGTAATTTGGCTAGAGCGCCGATTATTGAAAGATACGCATATTGCATCTAAACTAGTATTTGAGGTAAGCGAGTTTGGTTTACAGCAAAACATCAAAGCTAGTAAGCGCTTTATCGACATGGTTCACCGTGTTGGCGCACGCGTAACTGTTGAACGTTTTGGTGTTGGCTTAACTTCATTTAAGTTTTTCCGCGATTTAAAACCTGATTTTATTAAAATGGATGCAAGTTATACTCGCGGCCTAGAAGATGATAAAAATAATCAGTACTTTATGCGCTTAATGGTCGATTTAGCCCACCGCATTGGTGTTAGCGTATTTGCTGAAGGCGTTGAGAGCCAAGAAGAGAAACACATTATAGAAACGTTGTGTTTAGATGGCGTTCAAGGTTATTACATAGAAAAACCTAAAGACATTTAATTAGTTTTCAATTAATACAAAAAAGAGCATTCGTTGCTCTTTTTTTGTTTCTGCTATTTGACTAATTCCTTACATCAAAATCACATTAATTTTACAGCCTTGTGATCAATATGTTTGTCCTTGCGTTTATTTAACTGATAACGACTCGCAAATGTTGTTTATCGGGGCAGAAAAAAGGATAATAAGCAGGACTTTAATAGCGTGAGGCACACATGACAGAATATGTCTTGTTATTGATTGGAACCGTTCTGGTTAATAACTTTGTATTAGTACAATTTTTAGGCTTATGTCCGTTTATGGGCGTATCAGGTAAGCTTGATACGGCGATTGGTATGTCTTTGGCAACCACGTTTGTGCTTACCCTTGCCTCTGTAACTAGCTATTTAGTTAATCAATATATTTTAATCCCTCTGGATATCGCCTTTTTACGCACCATGAGCTTTATTTTAGTGATTGCCGTTGTAGTGCAATTTACCGAAATGGTTGTGCGTAAAACCAGCCCTACTCTATATCGTTTATTAGGCATATTTTTACCGCTGATCACCACTAACTGTGCGGTATTAGGTGTGGCTTTATTAAATATCAAAGAAGATCATTCGTTTTTACAATCTGCGGTATATGGTTTTGGTGCTGCGGTTGGTTTTTCTTTAGTGCTTGTATTGTTTGCAGCACTACGAGAGCGTTTAGCAGCTGCTGACGTTCCTACGCCTTTTAAAGGCGCCTCTATTGCAATGATCACTGCAGGCTTAATGTCGATGGCGTTTATGGGTTTTACTGGATTAGTGAAGTTTTAATATGACCTTGTTTTATGCCTTGATAGCGATTGGTTCGCTAGCACTCATTTTTGGACTTATTTTAGGGTTTGCAGCAATTCGCTTTCGCGTTGAAGGTAACCCTATTGTTGAGCAAATAGATACGATTTTACCGCAAACTCAATGCGGACAATGTGGCTACCCGGGCTGCCGCCCTTACGCCGAAGCCATAGCTAATGGCGATGAAATAAATAAATGCCCACCAGGCGGCGAATCTACCATGAAAAAGCTTGCCGGCTTAATGGGGGTTGATGAAAAACCACTTGCCGGTGGCGAGCAAGCAGAACCTATAAAAACAGTGGCTTATATTCGCGAAGATGAATGTATTGGCTGTACCAAATGTATTCAAGCCTGCCCAGTTGACGCTATTTTGGGCGCAACTCGTCAAATGCATACCGTGTTAATTGATGAATGTACTGGCTGTGATTTATGTGTTGAGCCTTGCCCTGTAGATTGCATTGATATGCTACCTGTAGCCGAAACTAAACAAAACTGGAAATGGCAGCTAGACGCTATTCCTGTTACACAAATAGATTAGAGGTTTGAGTGGACAAGTTACTTGAACAAATAAAAAAAGGCACCGTGTGGGCATTTCCTGGCGGCATACACCCACCACAACAAAAATCACTCTCTAATAGTGCGAGTATCACTCGCCTACCCTTGCCCGACAAACTCATTGTTGCGCTTAAGCAGCACATAGGCGCAAATGGTAAGTTACTTGTAGAAAAAGGCCAACACGTATTAAAAGGCCAACCACTAACAGAACCCGCTGCTAACTGGTCGGTACCTGTACATGCGCCAAGCTCTGGTGTAGTTACTGATATTGCACCTATGCCATCAGCACATCCATCGGCCCTGCCTGAACTAAGTGTTATTATTGAACCAGACGGCAAAGACGAATGGGTAGCTCTAAATAAAAATAAAAATCCTGCTGAGCTTAGCCATGATGAGCTTATAAATATTATTCACCAAGCCGGTATTAGCGGTATGGGTGGTGCTGGTTTTCCTACTTATGTAAAAGCAGATACCAAGCAACCTATCGAATTTTTGATTGTAAATGCTGTTGAGTGCGAACCTTATATTACTGCCGATGACGTTTTAATGCGCGAACACGCTAAAGAAGTTATCCAAGGCATTGAAATAATGCAGCAACTTTTAAACCCAACACTGTGCATTGTGGGTATAGAAGATAACAAACCTGAAGCTATTGCAGCAATGAAGCAAGCAGCTGAGCATAACTCAAAAATTATTATTCAAACGGTGCCAACTATTTATCCATCTGGCGGTGAAAAGCAATTAATTAAATTACTTACTAACCGTGAAGTTCCTAGCATTGGTATTCCAGCCGATATTGGTATTTTAGTGCATAACACGGGTACTTTGTTTGCCGTACAACAAGCCGTTTATGAAGGCAAACCGCTAATTGAGCGTATAGTTACGGTAACAGGTAACACTATTCATAAACCTGGAAATGTATGGGCACTGCTTGGTACTGAAATAAAGCATTTACTAGATTGCCAAGGTTTCTCTCCTGTACCGCAGCAAAGTGTTGTGATGGGCGGCCCAATGATGGGCTTTACGCTACCCACAGTACGTATTGGCATAGTTAAAACCACTAACTGTATTTTAGCGCCTGATCATAAAGAGCTAGCGGAACCCGGCCCTGAAAAAGCCTGTATACGTTGTAGCGCCTGTGCCGATGCCTGCCCTGCTTCTTTATTGCCACAACAATTGCAGTGGTTTGCTAAATCAAAAGAGTACGACAAACTACAAGAGCACAATTTATTTGATTGTATTGAATGTGGTGCTTGTGCATACGTGTGCCCAAGCGAAATCCCTCTTGTACAGTACTACCGTATAGCCAAAGTTGAAATTAAAGAACAACAAGCTGACAAAATTAAAGCCGACAGAGCAAAAGAGCGTTTTGATGCCCGAAAAGAACGTTTAGAGCGTGAGCAAGAAGAACGCCAAAACCGCCATAAACGCAAACCTGCTGCTAAGTCTGCTGACGAAAAACAAAAAGTAGCTGAGGCACTAGCCCGTGTTAAAAATAAATCAGATAACGGCGATGAAAAATCTGCTGTTGCTGCCGCTATTGCACGCGCTAAAGCTAAAAAGCTAGGCGATCAATCTGCTGAATTAGAACCTGACAACAGCGAAGTAGCAAAAGAGCGCGCACTACGTAAAGAACAAGCGCGTAAATATAAAGAGCAAAAATCGCAAACAGATGAATCGGCCGAGACTACACCCGTTGATGATAAAAAATCAGCAGTCGCTGCAGCCATTGCTCGAGCTAAAGCTAAAAAAGCAGCACAAGTATTAGATAACGCTGAGCAAACAGTGAGTGAAGAGCCACAAACTGATGCCCCTGTTGATGATAAAAAAGCAGCCGTAGCGGCGGCCATAGCTCGCGCTAAAGCTAAAAAAGCAGCTAAAGCATTAGACAACGCTGAACAAACAACAAGTGAAGAGCCACACAGCGATGGCCCTGTTGATGATAAAAAAGCAGCCGTAGCGGCGGCCATTGCGCGTGCTAAAGCTAAAAAAGCAGCACAAGCATTAGATAACGCTGAACAAGCAACAAGTGAAGAGCCACAAAGTGATGCCCCTGTTGATGATAAAAAAGCAGCCGTAGCGGCGGCCATTGCGCGTGCAAAAGCTAAAAAAGCGGCTAAAGCACTTGAAGAAGCTGAGCAAACAGCAAGTGAAGTGCCACAAAGTGATGCCCCTGTTGATGACAAAAAGGCAGCGGTAGCCGCGGCCATTGCGCGTGCAAAAGCTAAAAAAGCGGCTAAATCATTAGAAGATACCGAACAAACTCAGCCCCAAGAGCTACAAGTTGATAGCGCAGCACCTAAGAGTGCAGAAAGTAACACCGATGACTCATCCAATTCTACTGAAGCAGATAAACCTAAATCAGTCGACGATAAGAAAAAAGCCGCCGTGGCTGCTGCAATTGCGAGAGCAAAAGCTAAAAAGTTACAAAAAGAAGGAAATAATCAGTCATGAAATTAACCATGGCCAGTTCGCCGCATAATCACAGCCATAAATCGTTAACGCGATTAATGCTTAGCGTTATTGCTGCGTGTATTCCTGGGCTAATTGCTCAAGTTTTCTTTTTTGGAACAGGTGTGCTTATTCAACTGGTACTAGCGCTTGTTGCTGTAAGCGTATTTGAAGCTGCAATAATGCTAATACGAAAGCGCCCTGTTTGGCCTGCATTAAGTGATGGCAGTGCGTGGCTTACTGCCGTGTTATTGGCATTGAGTATTCCACCACTTGCGCCTTGGTGGATAATCGTTATTGGCTGTTTATTTTCTATTGTTATAGTTAAACAGCTTTATGGCGGCCTTGGGTTTAACTTATTCAATCCAGCAATGGCGGCTTATGTACTGCTATTAGTTTCGTTTCCGGTGCAAATGACCGCATGGTTGCCTGTTACTGATTTAATAAATACGCCAATAGGCTTTGCTGATCAGCTAAGGCTAATATTCACCGATTTTACGGCCTCTGGGTTTAGCCTAGATCAAGTACGCGCAGGGGTTGATGGCCTAACAATGGCAACACCACTAGATACTGTTAAAACAGACATAGCCCACGGTTTAACCGTTACCGAGAGCATGCAAAAGCCAATATTTAACGAATGGGCTGGCCTTGGTTGGGCATGGGTTAATTTAGGCTATTTAGTGGGTGGTTTATACTTACTAAAAGCAAAAATAATTAACTGGCATATTCCTGTCAGTTTTATCGTAACTTTAGCTGTATGTAGTGCTATTGGTTATATCGCATCACCTGGTACAGAGCCGGGCACCCTATTTCACTTATTAAGTGGTGCCACTATGATGGGGGCCTTTTTTATAGCGACCGATCCGGTATCTGCAGCAACAACTAACAAAGGGCGCTTAATATATGGCGCGCTAATTGGCTTACTAATTTATTTAATTCGTACCTTTGGTGGTTTTCCTGATGCCATCGCATTTAGCGTATTATTGATTAATATTGCAGTGCCACTAATAGACTACTACACACAGCCACGTACTTATGGCCATGGAGCAGTAAAATGATCATTTCGTCAATGGCTAAAAATGGTGCTATTTTAACTGCGTTTGCATTAGCAACAACAGGCTTAGTTGCCTCGATCAATGCACTTACTGCCGATAAAATTGCAGAGCAAGAACAACTGCAACTTACTGCGCAGCTACAAGAAGTGCTCGACCCAAAATCGTACGACAATCAATTATCACAAGATTGCGTGATTATTACTGACGAAAAACTAGGCCCATACGCAAATCAAGTAATTTACCGTGCTCGTAAAAACAATAAACCAGTCGCTGTTGTTATTAGGCATGTTACGCCAAACGGCTACAGTGGCGATATTAACTTATTAACAGCGGTATTAAGCGATGGCACTATTGCTGGCGTTCGTACAACTAAACACGAAGAAACCCCTGGTTTAGGCGACAAAGTAGAAGTTAAAAAATCACTTTGGATCACAACATTTAAAAGCTTAACGGTTGAAGGCGAAGAAGACGCTCGCTGGGCTGTAAAAAAAGATGGCGGCCAGTTTGATCAATTTACAGGCGCGACCATAACGCCACGTGCTGTTGTGGGCTCTGTTAAAAATGCCGTATTGTTCGCACAAACTAATTTTGATGATATTTTTGCAGCACCTAATGCCGAATGTATGGAGGTAGCTAAATGAGTGAGTTAAAAACATTATACAAAGAAGGTGTATGGGTAAATAACCCTGCCCTTGTGCAGCTTTTAGGTTTATGTCCACTGCTTGCCGTTACCTCAACTGTAACAAATGCCTTAGGTTTAGGTTTAGCAACTTTACTCGTACTAATAGGCTCAAATGTTACCGTATCAATTGTGCGTAACTGGGTGCCAAAAGATATTCGTATACCTGTATTTGTCATGATCATCGCGGGCTTTGTAACAATAGTTCAATTACTTATGAACGCTTATACCTTTGGTTTATATCAATCATTGGGAATTTTTATCCCGTTGATTGTAACTAACTGCGCCATTATTGGCCGCGCCGAAGCATACGCCTCTAAAAATCCTGTTCATTTATCAGCATTTGACGGCTTAATGATGGGCTTAGGCTTTATGGCTGTATTGTTAGTGTTAGGAGCTATGCGCGAATTAATCGGCCAAGGTACGCTGTTTGACGGAGCCAATTTATTACTTGGCCCATGGGCACAGAGCATGCGCATAGAAGTATTTAATTTTGATAATCAATTTTTACTGGCAATTTTACCACCGGGTGCCTTTTTAGGGCTTGGCCTACTTATTGCTGCAAAAAACGTAATTGACGCACAAATAAAATCAAAACAAGTTGCACCGCCAGAGGCTGAAAAAGGCCCTCGAGCACGTGTTACTAGCTTAACTTAAGGGGAAAACGTATTAGAGCAACAATTAGCACTAATACGTTTTAAGTTGCATGAATAAAGAAAAACGTCACCAAATACTGTCGCGCCTACGCGACGATAACCCACATCCAGTTACAGAGCTTGAATATTCAAGCCCATTTGAGTTACTAGTAGCAGTAACTCTTTCAGCACAAGCAACTGATGTAGGCGTTAATAAAGCCACTCGAAAGTTGTTCCCTGTTGCTAATACACCACAAGCCATTTTAGATATAGGCCACGATACACTGCGTGATTATATAAAAACCATCGGCTTATTTAACTCTAAAGCTGCCAACGTGTACAAAATGTGCCAAATTTTGGTGGATGAACATAACAGCATCGTGCCAGAAAATCGTGAAGCCCTAGAAGCCCTACCAGGCGTTGGCCGTAAAACCGCTAATGCTGTACTCAACACAGCCTTTGGTTGGCTAAAAGATAATGAAGGTAGATACTTTTTAGCAGTAGATACTCACATCCAACGTCTTGCAAACCGTACTGGTTACGCTAAGGGTAAGACTGTTGAGCAGACTGAACAGGCTATAATTAAAAATACGCCAAATAAGAAAGAATTTATGTTTAACCTCCATCATTGGTTTATTTTACATGGGCGCTATACGTGTACAGCGAGAAAACCAAAATGTGGAAGTTGTATAATTGAGGATTTGTGTGACTATAAAGAGAAAACTGAGTCATAGTTAAGAGTAGTTATTTTTTAATTAGCATAAACCTTTTAACGGTCACATCTTTAGTTTCTATTTAAGAAGCTGGCGATTTGATTCTCATATGAGCCTTTATTCGGCCAGCACCAATTAAATTGAAAATTTGCGTTAACTTCAGAATAGTTTGAATTTAAGCGAGGTGTTGCAAATAGATTATGATTTATTAATTAGAGCCCAGCTAAAACCTAAAATTTAAATACGGAGTTAATTGGAAGCTATTTCCGGTTTGTGCCATTTGCAGACATTAGCAACGCCTGAGCTCAGGTGCATTTGAGACAACGCCTGCTTTTGCGTTAGCAAAAAAGTGGGTGGCGGATCAAATGTCATCTGCAGAGACTTTTTAGGCAGCGTTCACCGTATTCTAGGAACGAGCGTTTACGAGGCACGTGCCGAACTGGCCTTTATGACTTTTGTAAACAACAAAAAAATATTTGGATCAAACTTCGTGTCCACTTCATGCTTCAAGATATTCATAGTTTCAAGGTGCGATTTAGCCATGCGGTATGGCCTGCTAGTCGTCAGTGCATCATACGCATCAATGATCGAAAGTATTCGACTACTCAGGGGAATATCGGCACCAGCCAGTCCGTCTGGGTATCCGCTTCCATCAAATGCTTCATGATGATGTCTGACAATAGACGCGACCTCGTCTCTGTTTGTCAGGAATGTCTCACTAATTATTCTCTCACCGATAACCGAGTGAGCCTTTATCTCTTCTCTTTCATCAGGTGTGAGCTTTCCAGGCTTCGAGAGAACAGTATCACGAACTCCAATCTTACCCACGTCGTGTAATTGACTGGCAATACGCAAGTCATCTAATGAGGGGGCACTCAAATCGGCCGCACGCCCCACTTCCAACGCAAGCGCACAGACGCGGTCACAATGGCCTCTAGTATACGCATCGCGCGCGCACAATGCCGTAATGAGTGATGGGTAAGCATTTTCTTGATCTGGTGCGAGGGCAAAAGCCATTGAATATCTCTCCTTGTTCAGCAACGCCTAACAATTTAATAGTGCGCTCATCACGCATATTTTTGCTGACTTCAAGCTCATCTATCCACATTCCAACAAATAACCGAGGGTATTTCAAGATTTTAAATAAATTTAAATGTAGGATATACGCGTTGCTCGTTTGCTTGACTATATGAATAAACGACACAACTTTATCTATTAATTAGCCCTAAATTTAGCCATCCTCAATGACCGGTTATCGCTCTTTGCCGAAGTTCGCCTAAGTGCCATGAGCGGGCATTAAAGCGTAACTCGTTTCTGCCCCAAAACGTGTTGAGGCGAATGCCTCAAAAGAGCGAAAAGCAGACATTGACCGTTAATCGTTTCAACGACGGCAATTAGCCATACGTTGCATGTTTGCTCCCTTACTGGTTTTACGATATCCAAAACCGACATAACGACCATTAAGCAAATACCA
>NZ_JACJFC010000038.1:0-11503 GCF_014164385.1 Pseudoalteromonas sp. SG43-3 | reverse complement strand
AAAAAGTAAAAAGTAAAAAGTAAAAAGTAAAAAGTAAAAAGTAAAAAGTTTAGGTTTTAGTTCAAAGGTTGATCAAGATCATAAAATTATTTTTATAAAGTGGCTAATATTGTAGGTGATAAATAAGGAATTAAAATGTTTGGACTTTTCAAGTGGTTTAAAATAGTGGTAATTACTCTGTTGCTTACGCAGCATGGCTTTGCTATTGCTAAACCAATGAATTGTGAAGAACATCAAAATGGATCTTCCGACACGCATATTATACAACCAAGCAAAAATATGCATCATCAATCAATGAATGACAATAGTCACTATCACACTGAAAATTCGCAAGATTCTAAAAACCGTCATGGTGATGAAGACTGTGAAAAATGTAAAGCTGGTGATTGTGTTTGTTGTGAAGGCGGTTTTTGTACAAGCTTTCATTTAAATGCCTATCTTGTGGAAGCGCAAGACGAAGGTATTTGCAATATTCATTCTGAGCTAATTCTACAGCGTATACCCCTACCAAAATCTGGTATCCATCTCTTACTTTATCGTCCACCAATTATTGGCTAATCACGGGATCAGTGCGCCTTTTTTTCGCCAGTCCCATCAAAAATAAAACGATTTACTGATTGGTTTAAATTACCAACCGTTTTGAACAATTAGCACAATATTTTTTGGAGGCATGATGAACATGCTCAAACTATTGCTATTTACAGTACTTAATGCTGTCGATTTTGACCGAGATTTCTCTTTTACCAAAAAATTAGTTTTTAGCTTATTCACTAGAATTAGTACTTGACCTGTGTCTTAGACACAGGTCTAAGCTGAAGATGAGAGTACAAACTTAGCTAAAAAACTGAGGAGTGAATATGAAAGTTGCGGAGCTGGCAAAAAGCCTTGGAACGACTGCTGATACGGTGCGCTATTACACCAGATTAGGATTGTTAAAACCTGCTAAGTCAGTGAACGGCTACAAGTCATACTCGAATAAAGAAGTATCGAGACTTAAATTCATTTTAAGTGCCAGAAACCTTGGTTTTTCCGTTGCAGATATCAAGGAAATTATTAATGAATCTGAAGATGGTAAAAGTGCGTGCCCATTAGTCAGAAGCCTGATCAAAGAGCGGCTTGAAGAAACAGAAAAGCAGTTTCAAGCAATGTTGGCACTTCGAGGAAAAATGTCTTCTGCGCTTTCTCGATGGGAAGAAATGGAAGACAAAGCACCGACTGCAAACATGGTTTGTCATCTCATCGAAAACTTTGAGCAAATTAAAAAAGCATAGGAGGAAAAAGGGTGGCTACTAACACAAATATAAAAACTGAATCAGGCTGTTGCTGTCAGGCAAAAGCTCAATCCTCTTCGTGTAAAAGTAAGGAGAATACGTTGGAGAAAGTATCACATAACCAACAGCTTATCATTGAAGGTGCTGGGTGTGCTAGCTGTGTAGGCAAAATTGAAGGGGCGTTGAAGGCAACTCTTGGAGTCGTCAGTGCGGAAATGAATTTTGCTGATAGGACAGTAACAGTTTATGGGACAGCTAAAACAAAAGAGTTGATCAAAGCTGTTGAGTCAGTGGGGTATAACGCGAAGCCAATTGATGATAGCTCAGCAACAGATGCGCTTGATGAGAAAGAGGCTGCGGATTTTGCATATTACAAAAAGCTAATGCGCGATACGTTTATTGCCCTTTCACTCGGCGTTCCTTTGATGATCTACAGCATTGTAGTTGGAGAAATGACGGTTGAAACAAACCTTGAACGAATTTCTTGGTTGGTTGTAGGCATTTTAACTTTTGGTGTTATGTATTTTTCAGGCAAGCATTTCTATGTAGGAGCATGGAAGAGCTTCAAAAATCATTCAGCCAATATGGACACCCTAATTGCTTTAGGAACAGGCACGGCTTGGTTGTATTCGATGGTTGTCGTGTTTGCACCTGACGCTGTTCCATTGATGGCACGGCATGTTTATTTTGAAGCTACCGCCATGATCATTGGCTTAATTGATTTAGGTTTAGCATTAGAAATCAAAGCCAGAGGTAAAACCTCTGAGGCCATTAAACGTCTTATCGGCTTGCAAGCCAAAACAGCAACCGTGGTTCGTGACAACAAAGAAGTTCAGATAGGTATTGAGCAGGTTTTATTTAACGATATTGTGAAGGTAAAACCGGGTGAAAAAATTCCCGTCGATGGCGTGGTATTGGAAGGACACACCTCTATTGATGAGTCCATGCTGACAGGCGAACCTATGCCTGCTGAAAAAGCTGAAGAAGATGAGGTTGTCGCAGGTACTTTGAACAAATCAGGCATGATTTTATTTAGAGCCACACGCGTTGGTAAAGACACGGCGCTTGCACAGATCATCAATATGGTGAAACGAGCACAAAATTCGAAACCGCCGATTGGCCGTTTGGCCGATGTTATTTCAGCTTTTTTCGTACCTGTCGTGATGATCACCTCTGTGTTAAGTGCGCTAGCATGGCTTAACTTTGGACCTGAGCCAGCCATTGCTTTTGCCATCGTTTCAGCAACTACTGTGCTTATTATTGCCTGCCCGTGTGCTTTAGGCTTGGCAACACCCATGTCTGTCATGGTGGGAGTAGGAAAAGCAGCAGAAGCCGGAGTGCTTATTCGCAACGGTGAGGCACTGCAAACCGCCTCTAAAATCACTGCCATGATTTTAGATAAAACGGGCACTATTACTGAAGGGGCACCTAAGGTAACCGATATTATTTTAGCAAAAGCTACTGACGAAAAAGACGTACTACAGCTTGCAGCAAGTTTAGAAAGCGGCTCAGAGCATCCTTTAGCGCAAGCGATTGTTGAAAGTGCGTTAGATCAGGATATTGAGTTACTAAAAATTGAAGCCTTTAACGCCATTACGGGTTTTGGTGTAGAAGCAAGCTGCAACAACAAAGCCCTGCTTTTCGGAAACGATAAACTAATGAAGTTAAAAGGCATAGACCTCACAGGCTTTGTTGAACAAGCACAGTCTTTAGCCAAAGAAGCCAAAACACCTATGTACTTTGCTGTAGATGGTGAACTTGCAGCAATCATTGCTGTTGCAGATCCTATCAAGTCAGACTCAATCTCTGCTATCAAACGGCTTCAGGCTAATGGTATACGCGTCATCATGTTAACGGGTGATAACAAGGAAACCGCTGCCGCCGTAGCTAAAAAAGTGGGTATTAGTGAGTTTCTTGCTGAAGTGCTGCCAGAAGATAAAGCCAACAAGGTGAAAGAGCTACAAGAAGGCGGCGAAATTGTTGGTATGACAGGAGATGGCATCAACGATGCTCCTGCGCTAGCGTTAGCCGATGTTGGCTTCGCCATAGGCACAGGGACTGATGTAGCTATCGAAAGTGCTGACATTACCCTAATGCGTGGTTCACTTCATGGCCTTGCTGATGCCATAGCGGTAAGCAAAGCTACTTTACGAAATATCAAACAAAACTTGTTTGGCGCGTTTGTCTATAACGTAGCCGGGATTCCTTTTGCTGCGGGGGTTCTATATCCCTTCTTTGGCATTCTGCTTAGCCCTGTAATTGCAGGTGCTGCAATGGCGTTTTCGTCATTGACTGTAGTGTCAAATGCAAATCGACTTCGCTTTTTTAAAGCAAAAGAGCATTAAGGAGAATCACAATGATGGTTATTAACTTATTAGGCTTAATGTTAATCGCGCTGATTGTTTGGTGGTTTTGGCTATATAAACCCAATAAAACAATCGTTCAAGGTAATGAAGTACTCATTGAAGTGAGGGATGGTGTGTATTCCCCATCCTCAATTCAGGTGTCTGCTAGCCAACCTGTCACTCTGAAGTTTAT
Source organism: Pseudoalteromonas sp. SG43-3 (assembly GCF_014164385.1). Taxonomy (NCBI): domain Bacteria; kingdom Pseudomonadati; phylum Pseudomonadota; class Gammaproteobacteria; order Alteromonadales; family Pseudoalteromonadaceae; genus Pseudoalteromonas; species Pseudoalteromonas sp. SG43-3. The sequence continues at coordinate 7,694 of NZ_JACJFC010000038.1, read as the reverse complement.
GCGCAAAGATCAATCCCCCTGCGCTGAAACAATGCTTATTCCTTCATTGGATATAAGCGAACAGCTTAAATTAAATGAAATTACTCAAATTACCCTATTGAACTTATCACCGGGAGAGCATGAGTTTCACTGTCAGATGCAAATGTATCGCGGTGTCTTAAAAGTCGTTTAGGAGGGCAATATGAAAAATCAACACCCTAATTTTTGGTCAACACCTACAGGCTGGGCTGCACTGGCACTTATTGCCGCAGTGACCTACTTCTTAGTGCTTGAGCATGGTCAACATATGCTGCAATTTCTTCCCTACTTGATTTTATTGCTATGCCCCTTGATGCACGTATTTATGCATGGCAGTCATGGTAAACATGGTCACGATCATTCACATGCGCCTGATGAAAAAAAGGAAGAGAGCTTTCAAGAACTCACGGATAAAAATGCAGCCTATCGCGATGGCTACATACAAGGGTTAGAAAAGGCACGTAAGGAATCACATAAAAAGGAGAGCAGTGATGAATGAAACATATGATTATGACTTATGGTCAATGGTGATACTGAACTCAGCAATTTTTATCTTTTTTGCCTTTAGTTTTGTCAAACCAAAAACATCAACTGATTGGAGAAGTCTAAGCGCGTTCTCTGCCTTTATTGTTGCCCTATTTACTGAAATGTATGGCTTTCCTTTAACTATCTATTTTCTGTCGGGGTGGCTGACGGAGACCTATCCAGAAGTAAATTTCTTTGCGCATGAAAATGGGCATTTATTACATACTTTCTTTGGATTTCAAGGTGATGCCCATTGGGACCCATTTCATATAGTGAGTATGGTGTTAATTGTTGCAGGTTTCTTTATGTTGTCTTCAGCATGGAATGTATTGCATCACGCGCAAAAACATCATCAATTGGCTACAACTGGATGGTATGCAAGGTGTCGCCACCCACAGTATGTAGCTTTCATTCTAATCATGTTCGGCTTTTTATTGCAGTGGCCGACAATCCCAACACTTGCGATGTTTCCGATCTTAGTCGTTGTTTACGTCAAGCTAGCGAAACGCGAAGAAGCACAAGCGATTGCTGAGTTTGGTTCGGAGTACCACAGGTATATGGAATCGACACCAAGTTGGATCCCAAATTTTAATAAAAGTGTAGAAGGTAAAAATCATGAAAACGTTAACTAAATCAATTTTATTTATTAGTTCACTACTTATAACCACTAGCTCATTTGCCCAAAACAATGAGCATAAGCATGAAGGTGCGAACAAAGCTGATATGCATCAAGGCATGGCAATACCACATGAGAACATGGGAGAAATGCACAAAAAGATGATGGAAATGAAAAAGGAAGTCCATGCCATTAAAACTGAAAAAGATCCTGAAAAGCAACAGCAGATGATGGTTGAACATCACCGTTCAATGATGAAGATGATGCAATCCATGCACAAAAACATGGAAGAAATGCCAATGCATCAACAAATCAAGATGGCTGAACATCATTTAGAAATGATGGGGAACATGATGCCGCAGATGAACCGTAAAATGGAAGAAATGAAAGATAGCAATCAACAGCATTCACACAAACATTAGGAGAAAAATTATGAGCGATTTAAATCATAGAGTTGGCGTTAAAGAGCAAAATTTAGTTGTTCGAAACCTAAAGCTTAGCAATGTCACAGAAGAAAGCTGTGACGAGTTAGTAAAAGAAATAGATCAGCTTTTTGGTATAGATGAAGTTAGTTACAACATCAAAGAAGGTGAAATACACCTTGCCTATGATGCCGCAAACGTAAGCCTTGATGGGATTGAGGAGGTAATCCGTAAGTATGGCGCAGATGTTCATGATGATTGGTGGACACATACTAAAGAAAGTTACTATAAATTTGTTGATCAGAACATCAAAGATAACTCTGTTCATAAGCCTTGGAGTTGTCATCAAGCACCTTCGGGGGCTGGCCGGAAAAACAAATGAATTCATAAAAAAGTGTATAGATAATTAGTTAGTCAAATGAGGTAACAGTGATGAAAACACCCTATATAAAAGCTCTTTTATTGCTTACATTCGGTTTATATTTAGTGGGTTGTTCCAATACCACTTTTTATCATAAATACATGATGAGAGGTCAGGTAGTAGAAAGTTCTGATAATCGAACTCTAATCTGTATTGGTGCTAAGCATGGCGCAGAGGTTGGGCAAAAATACAGTGTTATTAGATTCCATGAAAGAATAGTATTGAGTGAAGGTGAAGATCCCTACACTATCGAAAAGGTAGGAACGGTACAAATTACTAAAATTGTGAATGATCATTTCGCAACTGTAAAGCTAGTGTCTGGTGACATTGCAGCGAAAGATATGGTGGAACTTGAAAACTAATAAAGTGGTGGCGAAAGCCACCACAAGAGCATAACAATAAAACTTAATGAAAAAACTTTAGTTGTACTAGCTCAGACTTGATCTGACAGTTACCCGTTTTTTAATCGGTGACTGTCAGTCTAGATTTGAGCTAAATTTTTCTCAGCCCAGATCAATTTTCCATCTAATAAAGTTTCTAATGGCGTTCTGCCACAGCATATTTTTCCTTGATGAGTTCGGTCATTATTGTAATAAATCATCCATTCGTCCAGATCCTTTTGCAATTCCGCTAATGAGCTATATAGCTTTTTACGGAATGTAACTTGATAGAATTCATTGAGTATCGTTTTGTGGAAGCGTTCGCAGATACCATTTGTTTGCGGTGACATAGCTTTGGTTTTTGTATGATCGATATCATTAATAGCCAGATATAACTGGTAATCATGATGTTCGACTTTGCCACAATATTCAGTGCCTCTATCGGTTAGAATACGTAGCATGGGAAGCTCGTACTGTTCGAAGTACGGCAGTACTTTGTCGTTGAGTATGTCAGCCGCAGTAATTGGCGTTTTCGTGGTGTAGAGCTTAGCGAACGCTACTTTGCTGTATGTATCAACGAAGGTTTGTTGGTAGATACGCCCAACGCCTTTGAGATTACCCACGTAAAATGTATCTTGAGAGCCTAGATAACCTGGGTGAGCCGTTTCAATTTCACCACACGCTTCGTCATCATGTTTTTTCTTTTCAAGCGCAGCTACTTGAGCGTCGGTGAGAATGATACCTTCGTTAGCAACTTTATTTTCTAGTGCCTTGAGACGCTTTTTGAAGTTCTCTAGGTCATGACGTAGCCATATTGAACGAACACCGCTGCCAGAAACGAATACGCCTTGTTTTCTGAGTTCATTACTCGTTCTGTGTTGGCCATGAGCTGGATAATCGACAGCGTATTTAATGACGGCTTGTTCAGTTGCTTCATCAACTCTATTTTTTAAGTTTGGCGCTCTACGACTTTTATCAATTAACGCATCAAGTCCACCGTCTTCGACGAGTTCTTGATATCGATAAAATGTATCACGGGATACACCCATCACTTTGCAAGCTCTTGATACGTTGCCAAGTTCTTCTGCAAGATTAAGTAAACCCGCTTTGTGTTTAATAATTGGATTGTTAGTATGTAGCATGAGAGTTACCTCTTATATGTTTTGATTTAAAGATTCGACACCTTTTATCAAAACGGGTAACTCTCACTTTTTCAAGTTGATGTGTCAGATCTTGTCTGAACTAATACACTTTAGTGTTATTTTGTACAACCTTTGAGATTGTTTGCTCAGTTCTGGTTATCTTGATGCCAGTACGACAGAAAAAATGTTACATATGAATTAGAAAGGTATGGGCTGGCATCCTAAATAGCTGTTCCAAATAGTAGATCACCCGAGGAAGGGAACTCAATGCGGTTTGCGCGATCAGATCAGTCGCCAAACATAACCAATCAACAACCGCATTGAGTATGAACAAAATAGCATTTTTATACGGCGCAGAAACCCGCCGCTTGAAGAAAATTGTACATAAAACCCGAGATAAAGACCTGTGCCGCCGGGCAAATGCGGTGTTATTGGTGCTAAAAGGTGAAACCAAGTCGCAAGTAGCCCGTGTTTTGCAAGCAGGCCGTTCATCAGTAAACCGGTGGGTAACCTGGTATGAAGCAGCAGGTATAGATGGCCTTAAAACCAAGGGTGCTGGGCGACCACCAAGTCAGCCCAAAGGCTTTATCTGCGGTGTTTTAAAACTGTTGGTGAACCATGTACCCAGGACACTGGGTTATCAGCGGTCGCGTTGGAGTAGTGAATTATTCGCACTGCTACTGCATAAGCTTTACCGTATCGTTATTCATAGCTCAACTCTCAGGCGGTGGTTGCCACAAGTCGGCATCGTCTGGCGTCGTGCGGCACCGACGCTGTATATCCAAGACCCAGATAAAGAAGCTAAGTTAGCAGCCATGCGGGAGGCACTTGAAAATTGCAGCGTGGACCATCCGGTGTTTTATCAGGATGAGGTGGATATCCACCTGAATCCGAAGATTGGTGCCGACTGGGGCTTTAAAGGTAAACAGCGTAAGGTAGCTACACCCGGCCAGAATAAGAAACACTATCTGGCGGGGGCACTGCACAGCCAGACAGGACAAATCAGTTATGTTGGTGGTGAGCGCAAGACCAGTGATTTGTTTATTGCGCTGTTGGAGCAACTGAAAGGGCAATACCGGCGAGCGAAAAGTATCACGCTAATTGTGGATAATTACATCATCCATAAGAGCAAAAAAACGCAGAAATGGCTGAATGAGAACCCAAAGTTCAAGCTCTTGTTTTTACCGGTATACAGCCCGTGGCACAACAAAATTGAAAAGCTATGGCATGCGTTGCATGAAACGATAACCCGTAACCATCAGTGTAAGAACATGGATGACTTACTGGAGCAGGTATACCACTTTATGGACACAGCGGCTCCGTTCCCAGGTGGCAAGCATGGCTTGAAGCAGGTGTATCACAATTAGGATCAGTTATTTAGTCAGCAGTAAATCCCTAGCATGGACTTGCATCTGGCACCAAACTCTACGCAGTTCTTTTCCATGTGCCGCGCAAAAACTTTAGCTCAAAACCGTTCAGTATTCGGTAATGCTGAAGTGAACGTTGATGTCCGCTATTCGCTCTTTGCCGAAGTTTGGCTAAGTGCCATGAGCAGTCATTCATGATTAACTCGTTTCTGCCCCAAAGTGAGTTACAATTCAAATTTTACTAATTAAGAGTGCACGGTAAGTTTTGCATTCAAAACAAATGTGTTGTTTGTATTAACTAAAATAAAGCGGTAGCTCACTCATAATTCAGCAAGGAGCATAATTTCATGAACGGTTTGAAAGATTTATCTCAAATTGAGCAGTTAAAGATCCTCAAATCAATAAGGCTTGGTTGTTCGAGTGAGGCCGAGTTTGAACTGTATGTAAAAACACATTTAGTCGAGCAGAATATTGAAGAAGTTATCCGAAGGATTGATGGTCTTCTCTTGGAGGACGAGTTTCTGCTTCTTTGTAAATTGATGAAAGCCTGCCTTGCAATAAATGGGTTAGAACAGGGGTTTGTGATAAATAATGATTTAAAAGTGCCAGACTACTTAGCAGTATTTGACCTTAGCCATAGCGTTTATGATACAAATCGTAATTCAACCAAAACGTCTGCTCTTGTTGAGGTTAAAACAACTCAAAATGATAAAATTAAACTAGGAAAAAACTTTTTAGATAAATATGCAAAATATACCGACTTATACGATTTACCATTGATTATAGCTTCTAGATTTAAGATTAGTGAGCAACAACAATGGTGGATTTTGCAAACTGAAGAGCAATTAACAAAATCCAAACGGATCTCAAACCCTCAACAGATTATCAATGGGGGCATTGGGCATATTCTTCTAAACGACTATTTTTTAATGCCGACCACTAATATAATTATCGATACAGAATTTTCAAAAATACCAAAAACATCGACTGCGTACTCAAAAGAATATGGTTACTTAAAGTCCGTCTCGATAACAATTGATGAAAAGCAACTAACGTTGCCAAGCGAATATCCGATGTTAAATTTATTTCTGGACTGTTTTTCTCAAGAGCATCTAGCAGTTGAGCAAAACAATGAGGGGGTTACTGTTAGAAGAGTGCTCCCCGTACAAGCTCAATTGTTAAGTGATATGCTTCTAAGAGCTAATTTTTCTATGTTAGACGGTAATGGGAATGAATATTCTAATGCAAGTAGGCTATTAGCTTTATTGGAGAATAATAAAGCCTCGGTTATTTACAGAGAGTTTTTTGATGAAGCACTGAGCTTTTTTAATTCAGAATTTCCATTATTTATTAGGTTAGAAATAGGGGATGAAGCTAATAATAAGAAACTTCTACACCATTTCCACAACAAAAAGACCTGAACCAGATGTAAAGACTCTATGATTGCGACATCACAGGTAACTTGCAGTAAGAGATGGCAATAAACCTAGCTCATTTTTGTCCAAAAACGAGTTTACCCGACCCTCCGCTTTTCGCTCAAATAAGACCCCGAAAAATGGCTCATATAGCTATCTAGGCCAACGCTTTCAAAAACAGAAGTATATTTCCGATAACTACCTTTGAATTCCTATAAACGGAAGTTTGCTTCCGAAATATAGCAATATTGGGTTAGAAACCGGAAGTTTACTTCCGTTTTGTACTTTAAGTTTATAAACCGGTGTTTAATGAAAGCTGGGAAGTCTAGAGGTACAAGCAAACATTGGGTTATTAAATTTAATAATTAGCTTTTAGCTAAATTTAGAAAAACTTTAAAGCTGGTAGTTTGATTATTTGAACTGACCTCTATATTTCCACCGTTTGCTTGCGCTAGAGCTTTAACTATTGCAAGCCCTAAACCAGCTCCATCGCTGTGTCGTTGGCGCGATTTATCGGGTCGATAAAAGCGGTCAAATAAATAAGGTAAATGCTCAGAAGGTATTCTCTCCCCAGTATTAATCACTGAAATACATATTTTATCAGCGGTAAATATTTCACTATTTACTGTGATTGATGAGCCTTTTGGGGCATACCTTATTGCATTGGATAGGAGGTTTGATAATAATTGGCGAAAGTGTAATTTGTCACAATAAAAACAAAGGTTTTGACCTTTTTTCTTAAATGTAATCAATGAGTCTTCAGCCAAAGCATCAAAGTACTCAAATAATGCTTCAATTTCATCATGGCTTTTTAGAGTATTTTGAACGGGTTTAACCAGTCCATTCTGAGTTTTTGCAAGCCAAAGCATATCACTAACCATCTTAGTTAGTCGTTCCAGCTCTTCTAGATTAGAAAACAATAATTCTTGATACTCTAACAACTGTCTTTTTTTAGATAAACCAACCTGTGTTTGAGTGATTATATTTGTTAGTGGAGTACGTAACTCATGCGCAATATCACTAGAGAAATTTGATAAACGAATAAATTCACCTTGGAGCCTGTCGAGCATCGAGTTAAACGACTGCACCATATTAACAAGCTCAATAGGCACTTTATTTTCATCAAGCCTTACATCCATCTTATTAGTTTGGATGTCATGCATTTTCTGACTCAAACCTCGTAAAGGGTTCAATCCTTGATGTATAGCAAACCAAGCCACCAATAAAATGAGTACCGCAGAGCCAAACATAATAGCCCAAAGACTTTGTTGAAATTGATTGAGAAAGTGTAAATGAAAGCTCATGTCTATCGCTGTAGTAATTTTGTATTGCTGTTGCTCAGTACTTAAATTACTCACCAGAGCTCGGTAGGTGTGGGTATCATTTTG
>NZ_JACJFC010000037.1:0-12769 GCF_014164385.1 Pseudoalteromonas sp. SG43-3 | reverse complement strand
CTAACTAACTAACTAACTAACTAACTAACAATATCCCACGCACTTGTACCCGATGCAGAAAGATTGCTGGTGTTATTACGTAATACTTTATTGCCTACATTAACTGATGACTCAGGACGGCTCACTAAATACCCCTGAACTGAACTCACACCCATTTTTTTAACAAGCTCAAACTGCCCTATTTCTTCAACGCCTTCAGCTACAATTTTAAGGCCCAGCTTTTGTCCAAGCTCACTAATTGTATTTAATATATCGTTATACTTTTGGCTTTTATTGGCTTGAGCTATGAACGAGCGATCAATTTTAATAACATCAATTGGTAAATCCGCTAATGTACTTAACGAGCTAAAACCTGTACCAAAGTCATCAATTGCAATAGTGATGCCTTCTTCTCTTAATCTACTTAGCTCTTTGATTATTCTAGGACTGGCTTGAATAAATGTTGATTCGGTAATTTCTAGCATTAAAGACGTCGCCGGTAAGCCGGTTTTTTTTAGCTTCTTCATTATCCAATCATAAATATCACGGTGCTTTAACTGAATGCCCGAAACGTTAACTGATATTTTAACTTTGCGCATACCTGCATTATGCCATGCAGCCATTTGCCGACACGATTCAAGCATAATCCAATCGCCAAGCTCTAATATTAAATTCGACTCTTCTGCTATTGGAATAAATTCTGAAGGTGGGATCATACCTTCAACTGGGTGGTCCCAGCGTGTAAGCGCTTCAAAATAATCAATCATACAATCTTCAACATGTACAATTGGCTGAAAAGATAAGTAAAAATCTTTACACGCGAGCGCTAAACGCAATTCTTCGAGTAAATAATGATAACGGCGCATTTTGTTACCCATTTCTGGCGAGTAAACTTTAAATATTCCCTTACCATCACTCTTAGCTCTGTACATAGCAACATCAGCTAGTTGTAAAAGTGCTTGTGGGGTTGACGCGCTTTCTGGGTAAGCAGCAATACCAATACTGGCACTAATTTTTACTATTTTATTGCCAAGCACAAAGTCTTTTTCAAGCTCACTTAACACGTGCTTCGCAATGTCAACAACTCTGTCGCTATCATCAAGTAGTTCTATAAATATGGAGAATTCATCTCCACCTAATCTTGATAAGTTTTGCTCTAATTGATTAGCGCTATTAATATTACTTAACTTATGGTGACGTAAAACATTTGCAAGTCGACTGGCCACTTGAACTAATATTTCATCACCAAAACTGTGGCCAAACGAATCATTTACTTGTTTAAAGCCATCCAAGTCGATAAATAGAAGCGCACATTTGAGATCTTCCTGATTAGCATGATTTATTTGTCTGTCTATGTGTTCAATATATGCATGGCGGTCAATTAACAGCGTCAGTTTATCTTGACAAATACTTGTTTGAGTTTGTTTTACATAATTAACTACGTGTGAATTTAAGCTATTTATAGATTGACTTAAGCTGCTTACACCTAATGGGTTCTCTGCCGGTTTAACTTGTAAATTAAATGCAGTAAGTAAGCTATTGGCTTGGCGGTTGAGCTCCGCTATTTGATTTTTATAATGACGTTTTCTACGTTCTCTACGTAAGTAGATACCTGAGCCAAATATCAATATACATAAAAATAAAAAGTTCATGGGTGATGAGAGTGTCATCATGATTAACTTATTAGAATCAGCGGCTACAAATTGGGTATCAGTGGTTTTGATAAGTAAAAAATCAGCTGTTGGCTGCTCAATTATATAATGGCCATTTAAAATGGGATTATACCAAGGAGCCATATCAAGGGAGGTATTCGTGATCTCGAAACTTCGTATATCAATATTAGTCTGAAATAGATTTATACGGTTGATCTGATTAGTTAACTCTATGTTTATGCAGAAACAAAATAGAACTATGATTAAGAAAATAAAACCGAGCGGCTTAAGTTTATTCATAAAAAAAATCCATCTATTTTGCTTCTCCTATCAAACCTATTACCAAAAACGGATTATATCGCTTGCATTTAGTACTACGCAAACATTGATATAATCCTAAGCCATTAGAATAACAAAAAATTGTAACGATAATGGATTAACTAACTATATCTACATATAGTATAGGTGGGATTAATAAAAATAAACAAAAACGTTTTAATTGTTTAAAATTTAATACATTCGGTATATAAGCTTTGTCGTTTTTTTGCCGCATTAATCTATGCCTCACCACTACAGCTTTAAGTACTTATATTTACTCAACCTTTATCGGATTTGCTCCGCTGTCGTACATCATTTAAAAATTATTCTTGCGCATGATGCATTGCTACTCAAACTAGTTAAAAATCATCGCTAGTACTGTTATTATTAAAGTTTAAAGCTGCCATGCATAGCTAACTTTTGTAAATAAGGTACGCTGATCTCGCTCAATATTTTTAAGTGAATCGTCTTGGTAGCCTCTATCTGAGTAACCCAAATAAAACAGTGTTTGCGCATTAATTTTATATGAGTAAACAAGCTGACTACCATAGTCTTTGTTAATTTGGCTAACTTGATAAAAGTAGGCATTTTCGTCTCTATCAATATCTTCAAATTGCAAAATAAGCTTAAGGATTGAACGCATACTAAATTTATAATGGAGCCTAAAATCAACTAAGTTAGCTGTAAATACACGCTCCCCTTGTGGGTTATCTAATTGGCTGTAGTTATGTTTTACATCGAGCTGCCAATGGTCATTAATGTCCCACACCATTTGGGTTTGGGTGTCAAACGCATCGCCTAATTGCTCATTTGCATAATCAATGCGGCTAGCGTATTCAACATATAATGATAACTTTAAATCTTTAGTGGGTTTAAAGCCTGTATAAATGTAACCAATATTTTGATTATAAAAATTGTCATTATAATTTTCATAACGGTGTACTAAACCAATTTCAAAAATAGATTGTTTTTGACCTTTAAAACTCAAAAAGCCTTCGTATTCTTCTTCAAGTAAGTCGCCATTTTGTGCCCACGTTTTATCCCAGTCAGCTTCGTATGACCATGAGGTAAGTAAATCAGATTCATCTCTGTACCATGTTTGTCCGCCACCAAAGCCTACTTTTTCATAATCGACTTTAGCTTGATAACCTAAATCAGTGCGGTAGTCCTGCCCAATATTTTCATAAGATGCAAATAATTTGTAATCACGTTTATCGCGGGTAAGTTCTAGAGCATAAGCTTCATCTGATTGAGTTTGAGATAAGTTATAGTTTTGAATTAAAAATTCAGAGTTACGAGTATCAGCAGATGACACTTGATACAAAAGAGTATCCGATTGATTAAACCAGTAGCTACCATCCACTGATAATACAGTGTTGTGATAGTCATCACTTTCTCTGTGCGTGCTTGAAATACCAATAGTACCTTGCTGACCTAAGTCATATTGATAACGCCCTGCGGCTGCATTCGTTTTTTCGTTTAAGCTTGCAAAGCCAGAGCCCTGATTCGTTGGCAGTAAAATATTACTATTGTCGTCATCAGCTAGCATTAGCGCATAACTATGATCGCCCGTTTTACCCGTCAGCTTTGCACCTAAAGTAGGCTCTGCAATTGTACGTGTATATAAAAGCTCAAATAAACTACTTTTAAAGTAAGAAGCACCATCTAAAAAGAAAGGACGTTTTTCAGCGTAATAAATTGAAAAGGTTGTATTTACATCAAGCTCTAAAGAGTCAGTTTCTACTTGCGAAAAATCAGGGTTAATTGTCGCGTTTAAAACAGCATCTTTTGTTAAACCCCAGCGTAAATCTAAGCCCACTTCAGTATCTATATCACCCTTATCCCAATCACCTGGCAACGCAGATTTATTATCGTTACGCAGTGTGGTTAATGTAGGTGTTAATTGGATATTTTTACTTGATTCAATGTCACTAAAGCCAACTAACTTATCAAACTGGCAAAGGCTGCATTTCACATTTCTATCAAACCCCATATTTGATAGCTGATATAGCACATCACGTTGATAGTTTCTCATTACAGAAAAACCCCACGTTAGCTCATTTTTATTTTCAGGAAAACGCAGTGCTTTAAAAGGAATACGCATTTCAACAACATAACCTTTGTCGTTAATTTGTCCTGCGCTATCCCAAATAGCATTCCATGAGGTATCAGTACTCCACCCATCGGTGTCGGTCATTCGTATATCGCCTTGCGCGCCCAGCGGGTTAACATGGAATTCATAACCACTGCGTTCATCATTAAATGTATCAATAACAAGAATAACGACGTCGTCTTCCCATAGCGTATCGCGGTCACGAAGTGATGCACGAATTTGCTCAGGGTTAGGATCCTCAGCAATAAAACCAACATATAAGTTAGTGCCATCTTCGTAAATAAAGGCATCAGTTTTTACAGGAGGAGTGCCTTTTTCGTTAGGCTCATCTTGGTAGAGTAAAGATATACGTGTTGCATTTTGCCAGTGCGCCTCATCCATAACACCATCAACGGTGATATTTGAATCAATACGGGACAAGGATACTTGCTGTTTTTTAGCCGCTACATCAAGGCTTGAAAGTAATAAAGCAAAACTTAAAAATAGGAAGGTAAACTTTTTTATTATAGTTATAAAGTACTGCATAAACATCCATTTAGACTGTAATTACTCATAAGGAGCAACTTAAGCTGAGGATTGTAATTTATCCAGGTACATTTGTTAATACTTTGAAATGAAAAATTAACTATTTAATGATAAAGGAGTAACTAATTGTTATGTATTATGTTTCGAGTAGTTTAAGCTTATCGTCTATGCCATTCCATACATCAGCGTCCTCTGGTGCAGGTTTAACCTCTGTAATGCGCGGCCAGACCAGTGCAAGTTCAGCATTTAATTCAGTAAACTCTTTTTGAGACTCTGGTAGCTCATCTTCTTGGTATATCGCATCAGCTGAACACTCAGGGACACATAAGCCACAATCAATACAATCAATCGGGCTAATTGCTAAAAAATTAGGGCCTTCAAAAAATGCATCTGCTGGGCACACTGATACGCAATCGGTGTACTTACATTTTATACAATTTTCGGTGACAACAAACGCCATACTATTTTAATACCTAAGATTTTGAACAACAGTTGTGGATCATACCCATCCACCCCAAAAATACAATAAATAAGTGCCATATCAGGCTATTTTAACGTAAAATGCGCGCCTAATGTTTGCACACTCGTTGTGTCCTGCATCCCCTTATTGTGAGCGGTAATAATACCCCGCTATGACACCTAAAAGAGATATAAATGATACGTTTAACCGAAATTAAGCTGCCACTTGATCATGACGAAGACGCAATTGGTCAAGCAATTGTAAATAAACTAAAAATCCTACCTGAACAATTGCACAGTTTTAATGTGTTTAAACGTGGTTATGATGCACGTAAAAAATCAGCTATTTTACTTATTTATACACTCGATATAGAAGTTGATAACGAAGCCGAGCTACTCGCAGCATTTGAAAAAGACCAACATGTAAAAGTAGCACCAGACACAAGTTATAAATTTGTAGCCCAAGCTAACAATAATATCAAAGAGCGCCCTGTCGTGATTGGTTTTGGTCCTTGTGGTTTATTTGCGGGCTTATTACTTGCTCAAATGGGCTTTAAACCCATTATATTAGAGCGCGGTAAAGAAGTACGTGAACGTACAAAAGACACGTTTGGCTTTTGGCGTAAACGCACACTTAATACAGAATCAAATGTACAATTTGGTGAAGGTGGCGCAGGTACTTTCTCAGACGGTAAGTTATACAGCCAAGTAAAAGATCCAAAGCATTATGGCCGAAAAGTCATTACTGAATTTGTAGAAGCAGGCGCACCCGATGAAATTTTATACGTAAGTAAGCCACACATTGGTACGTTTAAACTTGTCACCATGATTGAAAAAATGCGCGCTCGTATAATAGAGCTTGGCGGCGAAATTCGCTTTAGCACACGTGTTGACGATATTCATTTAGACGACGGGCAAGTAACAGGTTTAACGCTTTCAAATGGCGAGCAACTAAACACTCGACATGTTGTATTAGCCGTTGGCCATAGCGCACGTGACACGTTTGATATGATCCACAAAAAAGGGATTTATGTTGAAGCAAAGCCATTCTCAGTCGGTTTTAGAATCGAACATAAACAATCAATGATCGATGAATGTCGTTTTGGCACAAATGCAGGAAACCCAATTTTAGGCTCTGCCGATTATAAACTTGTTCATCACTGCGACAATGGCCGCACGGTTTACAGCTTTTGTATGTGCCCAGGTGGCACAGTAGTCGCGGCAACCTCTGAAGAAGGCCGTGTTGTTACCAATGGTATGAGTCAATATTCACGAAGTGAGCGCAACGCTAACAGCGCTATTGTGGTAGGTATATCACCAGAGCAAGATTTCCCTGGTAATCCACTTGCCGGAATAGACTTACAACGCAAACTTGAAGAGCAAGCGTATGAGCTTGGTGGTAGCAACTACGATGCACCAGCACAGTTAATTGGAGATTTCTTAAAAGGTAAATCATCTGCAGACTTAGGTGAAGTACAACCCTCTTACACACCTGGTATTAAGTTAACTGACTTGAGTAAAGTGTTACCACAATTTGCAATTGATGCCCTTCGCGAAGCGATACCAGCGTTTAATAAACAAATTCGTGGCTTTTCAACTAACGACGGTTTATTAACCGGTGTGGAAACACGTACTTCGTCGCCTATTAGTATTAAGCGTGATAAAACATTCCAAAGTATTAACACCAAAGGGCTTTACCCTGCTGGTGAAGGCGCAGGTTACGCTGGCGGTATTTTATCAGCGGGTATTGATGGTATTAAAGCAGCTGAAGCAGTCGCACTGTCTATGTTAGAAAGCGCTTAAACCTCTTTTTTAAGCTGTTTATCGAAAAGCCTCACTTTGTGAGGTTTTTTTGTGCTAAATGTATAGAAAATAATAACAACTCAAGCACCTCAACAATGATCAAAACATTTACCTTTTCGTTGCTTAGTGTATTAGCAATTTTTAACGCTAAAGCACAAGAGCTAAAAACCATCGATGAAATCCACAGTGCATATAAAAATAATTCTATTAATGCACAGCAACTCACCCAAAATTATATAGACCGAATTAATAAACTTAACCCACAATACAATGCAGTTATTAGTATTGAGCCTACAGCGATTGCTCAAGCTAAAACGTTAGATGAACTTGCCGCCAAAGGCACTTGGACAGGTCCATTACACGGAATACCTGTACTTCTTAAAGATAATATAGAAACAAAAGGCACACTTCCCACAACGGCTGGCTCTTTAGCACTTAAAAATAACGTTACTAATAATGATGCTTTTGTTGTTAAACAACTACGTAATGCGGGCGCTATAATTTTAGGTAAAGCTAATTTAAGTGAATGGGCAAATTTTCGTTCATCCTATTCATCTTCAGGCTGGAGTGCCGTAGGCGGACAAACACATAATGCGCACGATGTAACACGTAACCCATGTGGTTCTAGCGCAGGTTCTGCTGTTGCAGTAGCACTTAACTTTGCGCCCATAGCATTAGGGACTGAAACAGACGGTTCAATTACGTGCCCTGCCTCAGTAAATGGAGTTTATGCAATAAAACCGAGTATGGGCCAAGTATCACGCTCAGGTGTTGTGCCTCTTTCTAGTAGTCAAGACTCAGTAGGGCCGATGGCGCATTCACTTAAAGATGCATTGCTGGTTTTATCAGTTTTGCAAGGTGAAGACTCCCTTGATGCAACAACTACAGGGTTTAAATTAAATACAGGTAATCTAAAATCAAAATCGTCACTTATTATTGGTGCACTGCCTAGCGACAAATTTACAGTTGAAACGCAGCGCCTTTATGCCAAGCAGTTACAAGCATTAAAACAGGCTGGGCACACTGTTATTAATGTAGATATTACTGATAACTTAGATACGCTATTTGTTGATGAATACTATATTTTACTTTACGACTTTAAAGCCGAAATTAATCATTATCTTGCAATCACTCCCGCACAAGTAGCTGTTAAAAGCCTAAAAGCACTTATTAATTTTAATATTCAAAATAAAAATACAGAAATGCCCCACTTTGAGCAAGACATCCTAGTTCAATCTCAGGCTATTGATTTAACTAACAAACAAAAATACCAAGAGACTAAAGAACGCTATCGCACTTTAGCAACGACAGCCATTGTTAATGTATATAAAAACAACAAGCTTGATATTGTTATAGCGCCTACAGTATCACCCGCCTGGAAGACAGACTTAGTTAATGGTGATAATTTTAATGGTAGTAGTAGTTCGTTATCTGCTATTGCAGGCACAACGCACATAACTCTGCCGGTAGGCAAAGTAAGTGGTTTACCAGTTGGTTTGTCCATAATAGCAAATAAAGAGGGCGAGCAAGCGGCTTATTTATACGCAAATATTATTGATGAGGTGTTATCATCAGGCACAAAAAAACCTGAGTAAACTCAGGTTTTTTTTAACTAAACGGCGTTAACTATGACTTTTTAAGTGACAGTTTTTCGCCTTTTAAGCTTTTACGAACGCTTGAAATACGTGAACGATTTACTGCTCTCGCTTCACCGGTTGCTTGTCCTGATAACTTGTTAGAACGTGTACGGCGTAAATGCGCTGGTTTTTTACCAATTTTATCAATTAGTACTTCACGGTTACTTACTTCGTAACCTTCTAAATATACACGTTTGATTTTTTGACCGATTAACGTTTCAATTTCAAACAAAGTGTTTTCTTCTTCGCGGCTAACAAATGAGATTGCTTGACCTTGGCGACCAGCACGACCTGTACGGCCAATACGGTGAACGTAATCTTCTGCAAGCCATGGTAAATCAATATTAATTACACGAGGTAAGCCATCAATATCAATACCACGAGCAGCCACTTCTGTAGCCACTAATACACGTACTTTGCCTTCTTTAAACTCACGTAAAGCACGACGACGGTTACCTTGAGATTTGTCACCGTGGCAAACGCCTGCCGGAATACCATCAAGGTTAAGCTCTTTAACAAGCTCATCAGCCGTTTCTTTCATGTTTACGAATACAAGCACTTGTTGCCAGTTTTTCTTACCAATCAATTCAGAAAGTAGCTCTTGCTTACGACGCTCTTCAACAGGATAAACAACATGCTCAACAGTACTTGCTGTACTGTTAGTTTGATCAACACGCACTATTTCAGCTTGTTTTAATACTTTAGATGCAAACTGTTTAATTGCTGCAGGGAATGTAGCTGAGAAAAGTAAAATCTGGCGCTCTTCTGCACAGCTTTTAATCACGTTTTGCATGTCTTCAATAAAGCCCATATCAAGCATACGGTCAGCTTCATCAAGAACAAGGTGCTTAACACTTGCAAGGCTTAAGTTACCTAAACGAATATGATCAAATAAACGACCTGGGGTTGCAACAACAATATCAACACCTTCTTTTAAAGCGTTTGCTTGGCCGGCGGTACTAACACCACCAAATAAACTAACAACTTTAAGTGATGTATGCTTTGCAAAATCTCTAAAATTATTTGCAATTTGTTCTGCAAGTTCACGCGTTGGAGCAAGTACTAACGCATGAGGTGCATTCGTTGTGCTGAGTTCAGACTCAACCAATTTTTGGATGATAGGTAAAGCAAACGCGGCA
This sequence comes from Pseudoalteromonas sp. SG43-3, assembly GCF_014164385.1. NCBI lineage: Bacteria > Pseudomonadati > Pseudomonadota > Gammaproteobacteria > Alteromonadales > Pseudoalteromonadaceae > Pseudoalteromonas > Pseudoalteromonas sp. SG43-3. Next base: position 3,144 of record NZ_JACJFC010000037.1, on the reverse strand, counting down.
GTTTTGCCGGTACCAGTTTGTGCACTGGCTAAAACGTCTTTACCTTTACGAACAGCAGGGATTGCTGCGCGCTGAATGGGCGTAAGAGTGTGATAGTTAAGTTCGTCCAACGCCTGGATGATTTCAGGAGCGAAACTAAAAGATTTAAAATTCATGCTGTATAACCTACGGCCACATTATCAAGGGTCGCAAATTATACAGCAAAAACGAGTCAACAGTTAGCTTTAAACTGGATTAAAAGCTAAAAATTAGTTTGTTAAGTCATTAAAATATTGATTATCAACTCAAGAAAGCGTTAATACCTCATTTTGTTTTAATAACTGTGCTTTACCACCGACAACTTCACGTTCGTTAAGCTCATTTATTAATGGCAAACCTACTTTTTGTTGCTCATCACTAAGCGGTAAATACGGTAATCTAAATACTGGATTTACTGCACCTGTCATCATCATCGCAGTGTTAATAGCAATAGGGTTTGGCTCACAGAACAACCAGCTCATTAATGGTTGTAATGACGTATTTAACTCATCATTTTTAGTATCCATTAATTGGCGAAACAACCCAGGAATAAGGTTAGAAGTAACCGAAATAACACCGTGAGCTTTGTGTACATGACGAGCGTCGTGTGATTCATCGTCGTTACCAGACCAACACGCAATGCCTTGCTGCTCATACTGTGCAATACGCTCATTGCCGCCACATTCTTTAATACCTATTAGGTTCGAGTGCTGTGCTAATGGTTCAATAATATCAGGTGTTAGGTCTTGACCTGTGCGACCGGCTACGTTGTAAATAAAGGCAGGTCCAATATCAAGTACGCGTTTAAAGTGCTCTTTAACACCCGCGATTGACGTACGTCCGTAATATGGGTTAATTTGCAGTGCTGCATCCATACCGCTGGCAAAGCCATATTTAGTTGCTTTAATCGCTTCACGGGTGTTGTTACTACCGGTATTACCAACAATAACCAGTTTGTCACCATACTTGTTTGCACTGTGCGCTATAAGCATTAAATGCTCTTCCCAGTTCATTAACTGGCCTTCGCCTGTTGTGCCACCGACTACAATGCCATCAACGCCCGCTGCAATTTGTATTTCAACGAGTTCATCGTACTTTGCGAGATCAATTTCACCGTTTGCTAAATATGGCGTTTTAATAGCTGTAATAAGGCTTGCTTGTTTAATTTTCTCTAGGGTGCGCATAAAAATTCATTATTTATAAAACTTGCGCTATTTGTAACATACTTGCCGGTATTTTTGGAGGTATAAGCGCACATTTAATTGTAAAATCGCTTGTGTTATTGAGTTTGGTAATACAAAATGAATAACTGTATATATAAACAGTATTTTATTTTTAACGATACCAGAGGCTTTATGCGTTTATCTGACTACTTAGCAACTCATTTTTATAACACCGATGAACTGTGCCAAGCATTAAACATAGATGCAGATACACTTTTAGCTTGGCAAGAGCGAAGTGTGTTCCCCAAACCAAGTTACTGTATTAAAAGTCAACTTAGCTGCAGCTCATATTCGGGTTTGTATGAATGCGAAGAATATGACGACTATTATCCGCGCGGCTGTGTTAATTGGGGGCAAGGTCTTTTAAAACAAAAAATAGAATCATCAAGCCATGCTTTTAATTATTTTGCGCAGCAATATACTGCAAGCCTAACTAAACTCGCTCAGCAAGGATTTACATTTAGCGAAGAGCTATTTGGCTGTGAAATAGACGAGCACTTACAGCAAGTTTGGCAACAGTTTTTATGCAGTAAATATGGCGTACTTACTCAAAATGGATTAATAGACGAAATAGTCTCGGTAGACATTGGCAGGCTATTAGTTGACGACATTACAGAACTGCGCAGTAAAGGGAGTTTAAACCAAGAAGAAAGAGCGCTACTACACCCCGCCATGAAGCTTTTAAACAAAGCGTTAGGGCATGGCGCCGATCATGAAAAACAACACACATTACGCACCCGCTATATAGATGCACTTATTTTAAAATACGATTTATCTATTAAATAGTTTTGCATTAGTCTAATTATTTTAGGATTATTTGACGAAAAACAAGAGCTGTTAACTTAATTGTTACGCAAAAAATAATTTAAAGGCACTGACTCAATGACAATCAAAACACAAATAAGTGTAATTTCTGCTGTCATCACTATCCTATCTTTTAATACACTAGCTAAAGCTAACCACGAAATAGTAAATGACGACATAATAAAAATGCAGCGTGCAGCGCTTGCTAAAAACACCGCTAATAAAGGTTTTGGGCCACAATCTCCACGCAATATTGATAATTATAAAGGCGAAAACACGGCAGTTTTCTCTCATGCCCCAACTTCATCAAATATGAACTTATGTAATATACACTTTCATAAAAATGCTGAACATGCCGGTGGCGAATTTAGCAAATACGCAGGAAATGGTAATGGAAAAGGTCTTCAAAGTGGCTACTTATATTCAGGCTCTTTAACTAAAAGTGAAAGTAAACCAGCAAAAATTGAAATTTGTCCGAGCGATCACGGCGCGCTTTTAGTAGGCGATACCATTGAGGTTCATAACGTTCATACGTCAGCAATTGTAAAACCAGGCCCTACCTTGGGGAGTTGTTTAAGTGATTCGATTAAAAATCCGCAACTACGTGTTGAAGCTCAAGTATATGTATTAGTAAACGATGCTAACGCACTTGATTTTGCTCAAATAAGCGCCGTGTCATCTGTTAATGGTTACTATCAAGCTATTGCTACACCTACAAATACGGGTAAACCTGTTGTCTATAGTGGTTCAACTACTGGCCCGAGTTACAACGAAGCAGGCTCTCCTTTTCAAGTAACATGGTCAGTTAAACCAAAAGTAGCAAAGGTTGATATAAACAGTGTTGGTAAATGGTGTGAAAGTAACGCCTTTGATGAAGATCATGCCCACGGCGTACGAAATCTCGTAATAAATCCTGCACTACTCTCTAAAATCAAATAATTAAAATTTAGCCAAATAAAAACAACCCACTAATTAGCTGTCTCTTATACACAAATCCCTGCTAAGAAATTAGCGGGGATTTTTTTGAACTAAATCTCAATGTCATGATCAGATCTTCAAATCTTGTTTGAGGGCACATTATGATTAACGAACATACTCA
>NZ_JACJFC010000036.1:0-13320 GCF_014164385.1 Pseudoalteromonas sp. SG43-3 | reverse complement strand
GATAACCGACGAAATTACTTGCTTCATCCTATGTATTAACTCGCTCTAATTCGAGCTGAAGTAATTATGGCTTAAAAAGTGAAGCAAGGATCAGTGTGCTTAACTTGACAGTGGGAGTCATACCACGCCCGCTTAAGGGGCAGCCAACGCTACTACTAAGCTTCCGCATAACACCGTAATCACAAAAACCAACGCATAGTAAAATACCGCGCGTTGGCTGTCCCTCTTGAAGCGTTTGTTATGTTTTGGGCCAATTGGTACGATTTAGACCATAAACAGCATGATCTACAACTCGGCCATTCAAATTTTCTGCGCAACTGATTATGCCCTCAAGCGAGAAACCTAAACGTTCACATACATTACGACTTGGAATATTTTCGCTCGCTGCTGATATCTGAACCTTTTCCATATCAAATTCAGTAAAAGCCAAGTCGGTCAGTTTTAAAACTGACTTACTCACGATACCTTTACCTTGGTATTCAGAGCTTAACCAGTAGCCAATCTCTACTTTTTTCAGTTGACGGTTAATACTGTTAAAACTGATATTTCCAACCAACTTATCTTGGTAAATCATCCCACAAACTAAGGATTTTCCATCAGCATAATCATGCAATGAACTTTTGATAAAGCTAAGAAAAAACTCTTCATTGCTTGCATGAGGAGGCCAAGCTAACCATTGACTCAAATATTCTCGCTCTCGACTGACAATTTCAAGATAGGCCGAAGCATACTTGGGAGTAACCAAAGCCAGTTTCAGATCGGTATCAACATCCAATGTAAACATGATTTCCTCTTAAAAACATAACAATTTAGTCTACGACATTTGTCGCTTTACAAACCGGCAAATGTCCTTATATTACAATAACTTTATCCTAGCTATAAAATAAACAACTGTAAACAGTTAGTTAGCTTCGCCTTACCTTTTCTAAATGCAGCAAAACCCCAAAATGGTGGAGATCAGTAATACCAGACAAATCGTTGTTTATTTATACAGCTTGGTTGTTAGTTAAAAGGTTATATTTTAAATATCTGTGTTTAAACCAACAACGCGCTCCCCCTATAACCCTTAACCTTGTAGCTCATTATTATTTATATAAACCACGCCTATTGAATACTCTGTATTTTTACTTCATATTGGGGCGTGTTGACCTTTGCGGATTGAAATTTGTTCAATCTAGGGGCGATTAAATCGCGGCGCGAGGTTTGTAACCTAGTGGGCTAAGTAAAAACCGAGCAACAAAGAGTTTATCGTCCCTAGAAAGAATCCAACGGGCAGCGCATGTTTGGCATTTATGCTACGTTATCGCCTATTTATGGGGAGTAACCACACTACATAGGCTCTGCCTTGCCTAAAAACCAAACACACTGCTGCAAATTCAACCATCAAAGATAAACACGCCCTAACTCTTTTCTTCAATTATGAGGCTGTTATGTCATTTTTAAAATTTAGCCATGCACTTATCCTTACACTTGCTAGTACCCTACCACTTACAAGCCATGCGGCGCTTGATAAAAATGAGCGTGAAATAGTAAAACAGGTCGATAAAAACATTCCCCAAGCACTTAAAGAAATAGAGCAAGCCGTAAATACTAATAGCGGATCGCTTAATATTGAAGGTGTAAAAAAAGTAGGCGCGCTGACAAGCAAGCAACTTAAGGCCATTGGTTTTAAAGTAGAATGGCTGGATGGCAGTGCGTTTAACCGCGCAGGACATGTACTGGCAACCCATGAGAGTAAAAACCCCGATGCAATAAAAATACTGATGATCGGCCATCTAGATACGGTATTTGCCAAAAACGATAACTTTACTACCTACAAACAACTTGATGCCGATACAGCCAGTGGCCCAGGCGTTGCCGATATGAAAGGCGGTAACACGATAATAATTACCGCACTTAAAAGCTTACAAGCCCTTAATTTACTCGAAAATGTAAGCATAAAAGTATTGCTGACTGGCGATGAAGAAAGCAGCGGTCGCCCGCTTAGCTTATCTAAACAAGCTATTGTTGATGCAGCAATTTGGGCTGACGTAGCGCTTGGTTATGAAAATGGCGATAACAATATAAAAACAGCTATGGCGGCGCGCCGTGGTTATACCGGTTGGACGCTAAATGTAACGGCAAATGCAGCGCATTCGTCACAAATATTTAGCGAAAGCGTTGGATATGGCGCTATTTACGAAGCATCACGCATTTTAAATGATTTTAGAGAGCAACTTGCCACGCAACCTAATTTAACATTTAACCCAGGGCTTATTGTGGGCGGTACAAATGCCGATTACGACAGTGCTAATTCGTCAGCAACGGCATTTGGTAAAAGTAATGTAATAGCACAAACCGTGCATGTTGCAGGTGATTTACGCGCACTTTCGCCAAAGCAGGTAGAAAGCGCTAAAAGGGTTATGCTACAAATTGTGGCTAAAAACTTAGATGGCAGTAAAGCAGAGCTTATTTTTGAAGACGGTTACCCGCCAATGGCATTAACTGATGGCAATAAAAAGCTATTAGAATTATACAGCGACGCAAGCCACGATTTAGGCTTCAACAAAGTAGTAGCCGCCAACCCTCGCAACGCAGGTGCAGCTGATATTTCATTTGCGGCAAATCATGTTGATATGGCACTTGATGGTTTAGGTTTGATGGGCAGCGGCGCGCATACTAAAAACGAAACAGCCGATTTAACCAGCCTTGATAAAAACATTAAAAAAACTGCATTACTCATTTATAGATTAGGAAAACTGTAATAGTAAATGTATTTTAAAGATGAGCGTAGGCCAAATAATAACCGTCCTACGCTTGTACTTACTTTTAAGACATTATTTTAAACAATAATTCTCGCACTGTGGCCGGTTCAAACGGTTTATCACAAATAGCATCAACTCCCGCTTGAGCAATATTAGCTAGGTGAGTGTCGTTTGCCTCTGAGCTCACCATTAAAATAGGAATATGTGAGTAGCTATTTGAGCTTCTAACGGCTTCTGTTAGTTCTCGCCCGTCCATTTCTGGCATGTTGTAGTCGGTTACTATTAAGTCAAACGGTTGGTTATTCAAGTGCTCAATAGCTTCTTTACCGTTTTCAGCTTCTATTGGTGCAGGTATTCCCATCCCTGCAAGTACACGTATTATGTGTTTACGCGCAAAGCGGCTGTCGTCTACCACTAAAACTCGCAGCAACGTTACGTCAAAATGATCAAGTTCTACTTCTTCTTCGCTTATGATATCGAGGGTTGCTTTGAGTGCGCGGGTAATGGCTTTTGCGCTAAAAGGCTTAGGCAAAATAGCCAGCACACCCGATTGGCGTAATTGCTCAAGGTATTTTTTATTACGCTCGCTCGATATAAGCATAAAAGGTTGGTGCTCGGTGATAGGGTTTGATCTTATTTCTTGCAATAGTGAGTCGGCTGTCCCGTCAGATAAATACATAGAGCTTATAACTAGATCAGGGTGATAACTTGCTAATAAGCTAAGCGCTTGTGTTTGTGTAGATGCAGTTTCAACTTGTTTTACACCACTTTCTAAAAGCGATTTTATTATTATTTTTTGCTGAACCTCTGAAGGCTCTACAAGTAAAATGGACAAGTTTGCTATTGCAGTTAAGTCGCTCATTCAGATCTCTTTAGTATTGTTATAATCAGGATAATAATAACATTTTTGACTCGTTAATATTATATAAAGAGATTTTAATATTTAAGAAAACATTACCAACCCCTTTAAAATATAGCACTTATTAATTAGATTGAATGTAATCTAATGCATTCATTTTTTTATATGTGACGTTAGCGTGCAAAATATGTGCAGGTTCAGGGTCAACCACTTCAACAGGAATGTCGTAATTTCGGGCTATTTCAATTGCCATTTGCGTAATATTGACGCTAAACGAGGTGCCCATAAATACAATTTTATCGGCGTTGAGCATACGCTGTTGTGCTTGTGTTATTCTGTAAAGCTCGGTGTAGTATTCGTCAAATAATAAAACAAAGGGCTTAAATGAATGGTTTAGCTCAGGCGTTTGGTTTTGAATATTAAATAGCTCAAAAAGAGACTCTTGCAGGCAGTTTTCGTCTACGCTATCCCACGGGGTGGCAAGTGGCGTGACTGGCTCACCTTGCTCATGAAATAAGGTCATTTGATCAAGCCTGCCGTGTATCGCTATGTAATTTTTGTTACCCGCTTTGCCATCAAGCCCATCTATGTTTTGAGTAATTAGGTTTTTGTCACTTAGCCAATGGTGTACGTCGTTTGGGCCATGGTTGCGATACGTTGCAAAGCGATGGTAATACCATGCTAAAAACTCTTTTGGGGCGTTTTGATACATTGCGCGCGTTGCCATTTCCATAGGCGTATAATTTTTACTGCCAATGGTCCAATAACCATCCTCCCCTCTAAAGGTGGGAATACCACTGGCTGCGCTGACTCCCGCTCCTGTAATGTAAAGAGTGTTCACTTTTCAACCTCGTAACCGAGCACGTTAGCGCTTACTTGCTGATTATTATCTATGCCGCCAATTCGATATAAAACCCCACTGTGCTCAAGTAAGCCACGATGATCCATGCTCTTTACTTCAACTGGGGATAAAATCTGCCATTTGTTTTTTTCGATACTAAAGCGCCAAACATGGTCACTTGCTGGTGCAGGTTTGCCGTCGTAACCTATTGCGCTGTAGTTATATGGGTTATTAGAGCCTGCCATCATATAAATATTGCCATTATAGCTGGTGGCTGCCATTCGGTAGTGAGCAGTGCCTGTTGGATGTGGCAACGTACGCCAATCTATTTTTTGTGGATTAGTTGAATCTATTGTGCCTTTTAAGCACTGTGCTACACCTGCAAACGAGCGACGCGAATCAGGATTAGCTTGTGTTTTAACGCCATCACAAATAACAATGGTGTTACCACTAATAGCAGCGGCTTGGCCAAATACAGGCTCACCTAAAAATGGCGAGGCTTGTTGCCATGTATTATTTTGCGTGTCGTATACTTGTACTAAGTTTACGTTGCCGTCGTTATGCCAACCGCTAATTAGATAAATGTAACGCGCTTTGTAGCTCAGCGCTACGCTATCGTCTACGGGTACTGGCATACTCGCAAGATGAGTGTAGGTATCTTTTATTACGTCGTACATATATACGTCGGGGCTTGAAACTTCAGTATGATCCTCTGCTACCGTATAACCGCCAAACACATAAGCGTACTCGCCTAAGCCGACTGCGGTGCTTGCTAAGCGCCCTTTTAATGGCAAGCTTGAAGGCACACCAGTTTTAGATTGCCACTGTGAATCGCCAACTTTAAGCGTCCACACTTTGTTATGCACTGACGAGTATTGTTTATCGCGCCCCAGCCCCATAAAGCTTAAAAAGTAGGGCTGGTTTTTTACAATAACTTTAGCCACAGCATTATTTGCAACAGGCTCAGGTAAAGCGGGAAGGCTTGCTAACGCAAGAGAAAAAAGAAGGCTCATAAGGCAAATAATTTAATAAGAATTAATACGCTCAGATTAAATTATTTTAGCCTTGTGAGCCAGTATTGTTATATCAAAATAATCAAACGCTTTTGATTAATAACCATATTAGTAGGCAATACTAATATGCTGATTTACGTACGCTGCATTTTGCGCTACATCAACCATTGCTGTTGCGTAATCAGTGACCGAAACTTTGCTTTCGCCTGCATCATTAGTAAAAAATGTATTACTGCCTATACGGTAATTGCCTTCATTATCACCCAGACATTACTTGTGCAGTTTATTTATCAAGGAACTACCTACAAACTGCTGTAAGAGCATTTATAGATTTTTAACGCAGCGCTGGAAAACCGCTATTAAAAATGTGGCGGTAAGTAATGTATTGTAGTTAAGGGCGTTGTGAAGATGAGCTGTCTAAGGTGGTAGTTCAGCATAATTTTTTAAGGTAAATAGGTTACGTTATCTAAGCCTTGTTGTTTATTTTTGTACATAGCTTGATCAGCATATTTTATAAGTTCGTGATCTGTTTGGCCGTGCTCTGGGTAGTTTGCAATGCCAATACTGGGGGAAATATTTAGTAGTACGTCATCTAACTTAAAGACAGCTTTAAACTCAGTGAGGACTTTATTTTTTATTCTGACGGTTTCGTGGCTAGATCTTAAATTATCTAAAATAATTAAAAATTCGTCTCCACCTAAACGCCCTACTGTGTCGTAATGCCTAACCGACGCTGAAAGCCTTTTTGCTATAGCACATAAAAGCTTATCGCCAGTTTCGTGTCCGTGGGTGTCGTTTACTGCTTTAAAGCCATTTATGTCTATAAACAGTAAAGAAAAAAATGTGTTGTTTGTAGTTGCACTAATAATTACTTTTTCTAATCGCTCCATCAATAAAGAGCGATTAGGCAAACCAGTTAACACATCGTGCCGAGCCATGTAATGGAGCTGCTCTTCCATTACTTTTCGCTCAGTTATATCATGCGCTACTGCAATTCTTACTTGATGTTGCTCTGACCAACGAACAGACCATAATATATGGACTACTTGACCATCTTTTCTCATCCAGCGGTTTTCGAAGCGAGGGTTTACCGTTTCGCCAGACAATAGCGAAGTTACGGCGTTATGCGTTTTGTAATGATCACCTTCGTAAACATAGTTAATCATCTTTTTGCCTACAACTTCGTCGGCCGTATAACCAAAAATTTGCTCAAATGCTGCGCTTACAAAAACAAATGTGCCTTGTTTATCTACCACACAAACGGCATCAAGCATTAAATCGAGTACTGCTTCTACATTAATTAATTCATTTTTTATCATACTTTGGTGCCTTCAAAGCAAAACCAAGCAAATTTAAGTATTCTATATAGCTTTAACAAAAGCAAAGATAATTAAACCACAATCGCAGATAACACAGGGCTAGGTATAAATTGTGCCCATATAATTAATATTGCTTTGAGAAGCATGACACGAAAAAGTTAAGATTAAATATTTAATAACCGTAAATACTTTGAAGTTATTCTGAAATAGACTAAATTTTAAGTTGTATATAAACATATATTTATCAGTTATTTACATTTTACTGACTCTTTAATAAATATACTTATAAAGTTCATTTAACTATATTTTTACAGTTCAATTGGGCGAAATTAGACCTTTTAACTACTACAAAATTAGCTACCTTGATTTAATCTCATTTATGCTTTTACACTGTTAATGTATGTTAATATTGTGTGATATCACATGTGTTACAAAAACAAAGACTGTTTTTGATTTTTTGATTGCGCAGGAGACTTTTGGGTGAAAATATCACAACGTTTGTTTTGGCCATTACTTTTTGTTTGCCCTCTCTTAACGGCCGAGCCGTTTGAAGATGAAGACCTCGACCTTGATGCTTTAATGGGCATGGATGTACAAGCAACTTCTGCGATGAAAAGAGCGCAATCAGCATTTGATACCGCTTCATCTATTTATGTATTAAGTAAAGAACAAATTACTAACTCTGGTGCTACATCAGTACCTGAAGCACTGAAAATGGTGCCTGGTTTAATTGTACGTCAGCTCGATAACAATCAATGGGCTATTTCATCAAGAGGTATTGCCTCTCGATTTTCTAGCAAGCTATTGGTTATGATTGACGGACAAAGCTTATATACCCCAAAATTTGCTGCAGTTTATTGGGAAACACTCAACGTTCCTTTGTATGACATTGAACGCATTGAAGTAATACGCGGACAAGGCGGATTACTTTGGGGTAGTAACGCAAATAATGGCGTGATTAATATCATTACTAAAAACAGTATTGATACTCGCGGTGGATACGCAAACGTAACAACTGGTAATCAAATAAATGTTGATGCAAATCTTCGTTACGGTGGTGATATAAGTAACATAGGCAGCTACCGTGTGTATGGTCATGTAAAAGATGCGAATGAATCAAAAAAAGGGATCTTACTCGCACCTAACGATACAACTAAACAAAATTCTTTAGGTTTTCGGGCTGACTTTACCCCTAATGATGAGTGGTCTGCGCTACTTCAGGGGGACGTTACTCACTCAACACTTGGTCAAAACTACCGAGGTGTTATAGATGAAACCAACGAAAACATTTCATTCTCAGATGATTTAAAGCGAACAGACTCACGCATAATGGCACGCCTTGAAAACAGAGTGTCGCCCGATGCCAATCAAATGCTACAAATTTCTTGGCTGAAACAAAATGGTTCCCAAGATTATATTAAAGAAGATTTTGAATCGATAGATATTGATTATCAAATGAACTTCATATACCAATCTCTACAGCTAGATTGGGGATTAAACTACCGGTATAACTCTATCTCTTTCGCAGAAAGTGTATTTTTAGATAGCGATAAAAACTTTGATAACCTCAAACAGTTTGGTGCACTTGTTCAAGCTCAATACAATGTGACGCCTGATACACTCGATTTTATTATTGGTACTAAGCTTGATCATAACGATTTAACTGGCTGGGAAAATCAACCGTCAGCAAGGCTTATATACAAACCAGTAGATAACCACCTTACTTGGGGTGCTATATCGAGAAGTGTACGTACACCAACATTGATTGAATTTAACGACAACTTTAAAGTTAATGGTACTGAAATTAAAGATCTTACCGGTTTAAGCTCTGGCTTTGGACAAATAGACGACTACCGAATTACAACCTACCTAAATGGTAACGACAAAGTTAAATCTGAAAACTATCTATCTTATGAATTAGGCTACCGTTTTACTGCTAACGATTGGTCATTGGATCTTTCTACTTATTATACCGATGCTAATAACGTAGCGGTTATTGATATGAATACGCATGCTGAACAATTCACACCTATACTTGAATTATTTCTAGCAGGGAGAATCCCAGAAGTATTTCAAGCACTAACAATGACTCGCGTAGATTTAGACTTTGCATCTGTAGCAGACACGACCACTAAAGGGTTCGACCTAGTTGTATCGTGGCAACCTGTTGATAATCTCAATACTGAGTTTGGTTATAGTTACACCGATTATAACTACGATTTACCTCCTCGAGTAGAGCCCGCAATCGGCTATGACTCTAAAAACAGGCAGTTATTTGCAAAAGCCGATTATTCTTTTTTAACCAACCATAATGTGTTTGCGACATTGCGCGCAATAAACTCAAATGCATATAACACTGATAATTACACAACGTTAGATGTTAGTTGGAATTGGCAAGCAACACCTGTGTGGTCTACTGCAATTTCGGGTAAAAACCTCTTTGCAGGTTCACATATTGAGTACAATAATACGCGCGAAACCTATACATTACCAAACTATATTGATGAATGTATTACATTTACAATTTCAGCAAATTTCTAAGTTAATTAGATGATTAAATTAAGAAGTTTAATTCACAGTAGCTTAATAACGTTGACACTTCTTAGTGCCAGCGTTGGCGCTGTTGAAAAAGAATACATGCTAAAAGCAGGCTTCTTATATAACTTTGCACGTTTTGGACACTGGGATTATCATTTAGAATCTCTTAATGAATTTATTATTTGTAGCCCTGATAAATACTTTATTGATGCGGCTAACAACGCTTTAAAAAGTCGCACTATAAAAAACTTACCTCTATACAATAAATTAATCACTCTGGATGAAGTAACAACCTCGGCGTGTAACATGCTATTTATTACCTCTGATACATTTATCGAATGGCAAAACATAACACCTTTAGAGCTGAAAAACGTTATGCTCATTGGTGAAACAGACACATTTATTGAAAATGGCGGTCATATCAGGTTTTTTCTTTCCAGTGGTAAAATTCGCTTTGAAATTGCTCCGAAACAGCTTAAAGATGCAGGCATTACTATGAGCTCAAAAGTGCTACGCCTTGCCCGCGTTGTAGATAGGTAGTGCAATGAAAAAACTATTTGCATTAAATACGATGAGCAAAAAATTACTATTTATCTTAATGAGTGTTGCACTTGTATCAACCGCGACAGTAACCATTGTATTTAGTGCTTATGAAATCACTAGCGCTAAAGAGGAACAAATAGAAAGCTTGGGCTCTCTGTCAAAAATGCTTTCACCGAATATAACTACAGCACTTATGTTTGATGATATTGATGCAGTGCAAGAGCTTATAAACCCAATACTTATACGCTCAGATGTTATTAGTATAATGGTAACAAGTATGACTGGTGAGCAACTTGTTATTGCGCAATCCGAAGATGAAAATATGGAGCAAAGTATTGAAGTAAGTACACCCCTTCAGCTCGATATGCATGATTACGGTATATTAAAAATACGCGCTAACAACAGCTACATTCAAGACAGAATTACTTTTTACTTTAAGTTTATAGTGATTTTGATGATATTCACCTTTGCCATCAGCCTAATTTTATCTCTTTTATTAAGGCGTCGCTTTTTAAACCCTATTTTATATTTAGCTCAAACAGCAAGTAAAATAACTACATCACACGATTATAGCTTACGCGCTAAACAGCTATCACAAGATGAAGTAGGACAATTAACCTCTTGTTTTAATGCGATGTTATACAACATTGAGCAAAGAGAAAATTCATTAGAAAACCAAGTTAGACTGCGTACTAATGAACTTGAAAATGCGAATGTTCAGTTGCAACAATATGCCTACCAAGATGGATTAACCGACTTACCGAACAGGCGTTATTTTTACGAAAAACTACAAAGCTTAGTAAGTATTAAGGGAATGAAGTTCGCCCTTATATTCATAGATTTGGATGGCTTTAAAGAAGTAAACGACAGCCTAGGGCACGACTACGGTGATTTACTCTTACACCAAGTAGCAACAAGACTGCAAAGTTGTATAACGACTAAAGATACAGTCGCACGTTTGGGTGGTGACGAATTTACATTAATTTTAGAGGGTGTAAATAGCCCGGATGAAGCATCAAAAATTGCCGAAGCAGTAAAAAGTAGTTTAATGCAGAGCATTAAAGTAAAAAAAGAGACAGTCTATGTTACTGCAAGCATAGGTTTAACATTTTTCCCTGCTGATGGTTTAACAGTAGAAGAGCTCGTTAGACGCGCTGACCAAGCAATGTATTTATCTAAAAATAAAGGGCGGAATCGCTATGAGTTTTTCTCCTATGCTATCGAAGAAAAAGCCACAGAAAAGCGTCGTCTAATAGAGGAAATACGCACTGCAATTGTTAAAAACCAATTTGAATTATTTTACCAACCTATATTTTCAATTGACGGGAAATCAGTACCAAAAGCTGAAGCCTTAATTCGTTGGAACCACCCTGAAAGAGGCCTAATAGGGCCAAATGAATTTATACCAGTTGCTGAAAAAAACGGATTAATAAATTATATCGGCCAATGGGTAAAATCTCAAGCAATTCAAGATACCGTCCAATTCAATGTTTTAAGTGAAAAGACAATTCAAGTCAGTGTAAATACATCACCTCTTGAAATTGACCGCGCTGGTTGCTGGGTGGATGAATGGATTGTTGCAAGTAAAAAGTACCAACTACCCGCAAACACCATTTTAATTGAAGTCACTGAAAATACTTTAATGGATCCCGACTCGTCAATACAACGACAATTAAAACGCTTAAGCACTATTAATATAGATATTGCGATTGACGACTTTGGTGTTGGTTATTCTTCTTTGGCGTATTTACAGCGCTTAGATATAGATATTTTAAAAATAGATCGCTCATTTATCAACGATATAGAATCAAACGATAATAGTATTGCTCTCGTGAAAGCTATTATCACTATGGCTCACAATCTAGACGTAATGGTGGTTGCTGAAGGAGTTGAGACACAAAAACAGTATGACCTATTAAAGCAGCTTGCTTGTGATTACATTCAAGGCTACTTCTTTTCAAAGGCTATTTCTAAAAAAGAGTTTATGGGAAAATACATAGAACAAAAAGAAGTGATCTAATTTTTGTCTATCGTGTGAACCTTTTACAATTCAATATAGAAAACCCCATAACTCTTAATTTACATTCAATATACTTATAGCCTTACCTCAAGCTATAACCAGCGAGGGACAAGTAATTTATACTCTTTATATTGTGTAGAAAAACGATGGGTCAAATGAGCTTCCTCAACTAAAGTTTGTCTATATATAGCAATTAAACCAACCACTAAGCAGATCAAACTAAATATACTAGGTAAGGCTAAAAAGAAACCTACTTGTGCTGCTACGATACCTAAATACATCGGATTTCTAGAGTATTCATATAATCCTGATGTTTTAAGCTCATGTGGTCCCTTAGGATCAATTCCTGAACGCCAAAGGGCTGCCATCTGAAAATGTACAAACATCGTTAAAATAAAGCCTGCGGTCAATAATACATCGCCAAATAATACGCCTGGCCAGCCATTGAGTATTGGGAATAGCCCAAGATAGCTATCTAACTCAGGTACAAACACTCTCACTACACATACAAACCAAATAGCAGCTCTGAAAAACTTAAAAACCATATGGTTCCACCAACTAGTACAAAATTTATCACCGGGATAAATAACGCCTGATGGTGTATTTCGATTTTTATAAATAATTCTAAATGTATAAAATCCGGCAACAAAAGTATAAAAAATAGCTAAGTAAACTCGGGTAAATTCAACTAGCGATGCAGAGTCATCTACAAATGTTTCATAAGGCATTTAAGTTACAGCTCACAATCATTATTGGTAGTAATTTTAAAACAACTAAGCCAATAGATTTAGTTATAAGATTATGAAATCATATTAGTATTCATTGCCCTCATAAACAAGCTAAGTCTGTGGTTAGTTAACGAGTTATAATCAACTAATCAAACTAATTTATAAATTCTGTTTGATACTTCACCTAAACAACTGCTTACACAAACCGAAAACGTAAATTCGGTAGTTCACAATTTTATTTTTATACCAATTCGCTTAATTAAGTGATCTATTTTTCCGCCCTACTTGATGGTGTTGGTATGAGTGTATATTAATTGCGCACATTTCACTTTTCTGCAGGCGTAAAAAAGCCCGACTATTTCTAGTCGGGCTCTCTACAATTTGAAGCCTGGTAATGTCGTAGTGCCCACAGCGGTGGAGAGTCACATAGCAAATGCTACTGGATTGGCCCATTGAGATATTGAGGGATTTTGCTGTGATTTTAACGTCGGGAGTCGCTGTGCTCGCCCGACCTACGTGATGGGTGTTGCTGTGAGTGGATGATAATTGCGCACATTTTACTTTTCTGCAGACGTAAAAAAGCCCGACTGTTTCTAGTCGGGCTCTCTACAATTTGAAGCCTGGTAATGTCCTACTTTCACATAGCAAATGCTACACTATCATCGGCGCTGTTTCGTTTCACTACTGAGTTCGGCATGGAGTCAGGTGGGTCCAA
>NZ_JACJFC010000035.1:0-18316 GCF_014164385.1 Pseudoalteromonas sp. SG43-3 | reverse complement strand
GCTTTTAGAGGAAGTAATAAAGCAGAAACTATATCCTGATTGGCATTCTGTTTTCTCATTTACTTCTCTTTCATTTCTCTTTGTGCAAATAGATCTTTAGCTGGTTTTTACTGTAACAGCAGCGCATGTAATTAGTGATTTTCGCTAAGAGGTTAAGAGGCGCTGCGCTTTTAGAGAAGAAAATAAACACCAAACGCAGTTTTTATTAGTATTATGTCTTCTCATTTACTCCTCTTTCGCTTCTCTTTGTGCAAATAGATCTTTAGCTGGTTTTTACTGTAACAGCAGCGCATGTAACTAGTGACTTTTTCACTAAGAGGGTATGAGGCGCTGCGCTTTTGGAGGAAGTAATAAAACCGAAAATATATCCTGAATAGCATTATGTTTTCTCATTTACTCCTCTTTCGTTTCTCTTTGTGCAAATAGATCTTTAATTTATTTAATTATTGATTAAGAATTACTGTTCTTCTAAATCAAACTCAGTTAAATGCCCTTCACCGTGTATAAGTTGATATCGGGCTAAATTCCCTTGCTCTAGTGTTATTAAACTAATAGCTGAGTCGCTTACTAAGTATTTTTGCCCTTCACCTATGGTTTGGTGCTTATCTACTTCCATGTGCCAACGTTTGGTAAAAAAGTTTAAGGGACTTTTTGGGCCGTATAAAATTGAGTCGAGCTTATCGAGTATGTTTATTAACTTACGCGGAAACTCGTTTTTAATACCACTGGCGGTAAGTTGCCAAATTCGATTGGGATGATCGCCAAAACGCTTTTGCACCGAAAAGCAAAATGAGTAATGTACGTCTCCCGATAAAATAAGCGTTTCGTTTGGGGTGTCGGTTCGTCTAAAAGTATCGAGTAGCTTTTTGGCTGAACCTTCGTGCGCCATCCAGTTTTCTACATCCACCATGAGGGGTTGGCCACATATGTTAAACATGGCTTGAATGGCTTCTATTGATTTAACACCAAATACGGGGGCTGGTGATACAATAATAACTTGGTCGTGGCTTAGTAGGCTTTCTTCAAGCTCTGTGAGCCGCTCCCAATCAAGTAAACCTGAAGGCTCATTAAAGTTTTGCTCATTTCGCCAACGGTGCGTACGTGTATCTAGCACCACTACTTTTGGGGTTGTAGTTAACTCATAATGCCAAAAGCTAAAATCGTTTAGTGGTTTATCAAATGCTTTAAACTGCCATAAATTATTAGCTGTACGGCTTTGCTTAAAAGGTGTGAGTAACTCGCCTGTTTTATTTAGTGCATCGTTCCCCATTCCTTGGAATAGCCAATAACTAATTAAGCCGTTATTGATGATCCGTTTACTACTTGGGTTTTCATTTATAGCTTGCTCCCACCCAGCGGTGAGGTTCCAATCATCAGTTACATCGTGATCGTCAAACATCATTAGCGTAGATACATTGGCAAACAATCGCTCTACTTCACTTAAGCCTTTTGCATAATCAATCAGTGCTGTTTTTTCAGCGTCAAAAATAGTTTTGTTTTGCTTGTTTTGACCTGAATACGTTGTGTTTTGTATATCAACGCATTGCCAAGCAGCAGCACTAAAATTTAATAAATACAGTGCTATATATTCTTCAAAATGGATAAGGTGATTGTAGGCTTTTACGCTTGAAAAATGAGGTTCGTCTTTTTTTAGCCAGTAACCAACACCTAACTTTGAGCGTTTTTGCCAAGGCGTTTTTGGTAAAAACAAATGGCGATTATAAAGTTGCTCATTTATATCATCCGGTAGCTCAATGGCAAGTGGTTGCTCTTTATAGATACCTAAGGCTTTAATTAACTGATAAATAGCTAATAACATTGGGCCTGCTACATCATCGGCGTAAACCTGGTCACCGCTCAGTAATAACAATTGTGCGCCTTGAGTATTATTACCACGCTGAGTATTTTGCCAATGACTTGCAGACACTAAGCTGTCTTTTGCTGGATGATGTGCATTACGGCACGAGCCATGCAAAATATCACTCAGTTTGTTAGGTATTACAAATGCAGGCGTGGTTTGATTGCTATAGCACCACGGCGATAAATCGATTGCTGTATCGTCAATTACAAGCTCATAGCTTAATAAGCTATCTAGAGGGAGTTTGTTGTCTATTGGCTTTATAATTACGAAATGCAGGTACAAATGTTCCCCTAAAGAAACAGTGTGTTGATCGCTATAACACTCAATATTTAATAAGTTTATTTGGCAGTTTGCAGGCTTGGAGGTAGCAAACTGGATGCATACTCCAGTTTGCTCTGCACGGCGCACCATTGGCCCCATTAGTAAAATAGGAAGGTTTGCCGTGTGAGTAATCATGTATTTAGCCTTTAGCTGCTAATTTAAATAAAGAATAAAAGTTCTCGGTAGTTGCTTTAGCAAGTTCATTAAAGCTTATGCCTTTAAGTTCGCTAATGTAATAAGCAACGTCTTCTACGTACGCTGGCTGATTTGTTTGCCCACGATACGGTACCGGCGCTAAATAAGGCGAGTCGGTTTCTATTAGTAATCTATCTAGCGGTATTTGTTTTACTACTTCTTTTAATTCAATAGCATTTTTAAAGGTAACAATGCCCGATATAGAAATATAAAAGCCCATGTCTATGGCTTTTTTAGCCATATCCCAGTCTTCGGTAAAGCAATGTAGTACACCACCGCAGTTTTCAGCTTTGTGCTCACGCATTAAATTAATGGTATCGCTGCGGGCATCACGAGTATGAATAATTAACGGTTTTTGTAATTCGTTAGCCACTTCAATATGCCCAACAAAGCTGGCTTGCTGCACTGCATGAGTATCTTTTGAATAATAGTAATCAAGACCCGTTTCGCCAATGGCAACAACTTTTTCGTGTGAGGCTAAGTCGATTAGTTGCTGTTTATTAAGGGCGTCTTTTTGATCAAGTGGATGTACACCGCATGAGGCTGATACATCGTCGTAATGCTTAATTTTATCAAGCATGCTGGGAAACTGATCAAGCGTTACGCTTACACATAAAAAATGTTCTATTTGCTTTGCACGCGCTTTATCAAGAACTTGGTCAAGGTTTAAGTCTAGTTTATCAAAATCAAGACGGTCTAAATGGCAATGAGAATCTACAATCACTATAAGGCCTGTATTATGTTCAGGGTTTAAATTTGTTCGTTTAATTTATTATGTTAGCAATTAAAAGAACCCAATATAGGGCGGTGTTAATCTCAGTGAAAAACCAACCCTATAACTACATGGTATATGTTTGATCGCCTGAGTTTAACATAGTCCCAAGTAGCTTTTCGATTTTAGCGTTTAGGTTTGTTTTATCGTCTAAAAAGCTAATACCTATACCTGGAGGGTTAGAGCTTTGTGCTCCTTGTGGCGTGATCCACGACACTTTACCTGTTACTACGTCATCTTCTAAGGCATCGGGCAAAGTAACTCTAAGTGCTAATGAATGCCCTGCTTCGTAACGCATATTAGTGCGTACAAATAAGCCACCTTTTTTTAAGTAAGGCATATAACAACGGTATAACTCGTCTAAATCGTCTATGTCTACTAGTAGTTCTTGCATGATTAATCCTTTTAAGAATTTCGCAATGTGTATGCCAATCGTGATACAGCAAGCGATAAATTAAGGCCAAGTACTTGTGTGTTATTTTGTAAAAACTCGCCTAATGCATTTTGCGCACTTTGATAAGCGTCAAAACTCATGCCTTGCAGTAATTGCTGCTTTAGTTGCACGCTTAAAAACAAAGTAAATATGCGAACAAGTTCAGGCTGTTTATTTATTATATCGACTAACGCTTTAAAATTATGGCTTTGTTTAAACTCAGTTGCAAACTTATACAGTGTATCAATATTTTTTAGCTGGTCTTGCTGTTGCCAATGCTTTACTTGCAGCGGTTGGTTATAAAAAAGTGCTAACCAACTATAGTTAGGAATATCTAATGTTTCTAGCCATTGCTGAGCAAGTGCTGTATTAGTTATTTTTACGTCACTTTTAGCGCATCGACTTAAAATAGTTGCAGGGAGCTGCTCTGGTTGGCTTGTGGTTAATATTAAAAAGCGGCTATTAGTTGGCTCTTCAAGTGTTTTTAATAATGCGTTAGCTGCTGCTGTGGTCATTTTTTCGCAATTTTCGATTATCGCGACTTTATTGCCATTTTGCGCTGCTGAGTGATTCATAAAATCACTAATACCACGTATATCATCTACACCAATACTTTGCCCATCAACTTGCGTTAAACGTTTGTCGGGGTGAGTGCCAGCCAGGTTAAGTAAACAGCTTTTACACTGCCCGCAAGGTTTTAGCATACTGTTTTGCGCAGCTATCTGCTTAGCTATATTTTGGCATAACAAAGCATTCCCAAGCTCATCACTTAACTCAAACTTACCTACGCCAACAGGCCCACAAAATAATTGCGCATGATGAAAACGCTCTGCGCGATAACTTTTCGCTAAACGTGCTTGAGTATCATGTAGCCAAGGCAATGGCATATTATTTTAGGCCTTCAAAAAATGAATGCAGTACATTGGTAATATCGCGATGTACTTTATCAATACTTTGGTTTGCATCAACGGTTTTAATTGTGTTGTCGTCATTAGCAAGTTCAACATAACGCATACGTGTACGCTGAAAAAACTCAATGGCTTCTTGTTCAATACGGTCAAGCTCGCCACGCCCTTTTGCACGTTCAAGGCCTATTACTGGGTCAATATCAAGGTAAATAGTTAAATCTGGCTTTAAGCCTTTTAACACCATTGACGAAAGTGAAGCTAGTGTATTTGAGCTAATACCACGCCCGCCACCTTGATACGCCTGAGACGATAAATCATGACGATCGGCAAGTACCCATTGGCCTTTATCAAGCGCAGGGGTAATAACATTGTGCATTAGCTGCGAGCGAGCTGCGTACATAATAAGCAACTCGGTTTCAAAGGCAATCTCTTCTGCGTGCTCTGCTTTTACAAGCGTACGAAGTGATT
Source organism: Pseudoalteromonas sp. SG43-3 (assembly GCF_014164385.1). NCBI lineage: Bacteria > Pseudomonadati > Pseudomonadota > Gammaproteobacteria > Alteromonadales > Pseudoalteromonadaceae > Pseudoalteromonas > Pseudoalteromonas sp. SG43-3. Next base: position 13,358 of record NZ_JACJFC010000035.1, on the reverse strand, counting down.
CAGCCAATGGTGTGCCGCCAGGTTCGCGGACGTTAATGAAGTCTATTTTTTGTTTGTTTAAAAAGTCTTGGCATAACGAAATAGCGGTTGATTTACCCGCGCCTTCAAGCCCTTCTATTACTATAAATTTTGGTTTCATAAACTATTAATTCTTTTTATTTAATATATACGTTTTAACTGCTGCGTTATGCTGTTTTAACGTGGTTGAAAATTGGTGGCTACCATCGCCTTTTGATACAAAGTAAACATATTCACTTTGCGGCGGATTAACTGCAGCTAAAATAGCGGCTTTTGATGGCATTGCAATCGGTGTTGGCGGTAAACCATTAATACGATACGTATTGTAGGGCGTATAATCGCGCAAATCCTTACGTTTAATATCACCATCAAAGTCAGCGCCTAGCCCGTATATTACGGTTGGATCGGTTTGCAGGCGCATATTGGTGTTTAATCGATTAACAAACGCTGATGCAATTAACGGACGCTCGCTGGCAAGGCCTGTTTCTTTTTCAATAATTGAAGCCATTATTAGTGCTTCGTATGCTGTTTTATAGGGTAGATTAGCGGCGCGCTGCTGCCAAGCATCATCTAACGTTTGCTGCATTTTTTGTGCTGCACGTTTTAATACACTGCTTGCAGTATCGTTATTATGATAATGGTAAGTGTCGGGGAATAACCAGCCTTCTAAGTGCGTGTTATTACCCAGTATTTGAGTACTTAGTTCGTCAGTTTTTAAATCGTTTTGTAAATTATCAGCTTTTTTAATAGCACTTAGTACTTCACGTAAGTTTTGCCCTTCAATTATGGTAAAACTAAAACTAATTTGCTGACCTTGGTTAATTTTTTTTACGTTATTAATAACGCTATCGGCTGTTAGCTCGTAAAACCCCGCTTTTAAGTCGGTAAGAGTGGGATCTAACTTGGCAATTACCTGATAACGCCAACAACTTTCTACCCAGTTATTAGCTTGCCATTGTTGGCATAACTTATTAAAGCCAGTGCCATGCTTAACTTCAAATTGTGTGCTTTGTGCTACCTTTAACGGGCTATTTATTGTTGCTTGTAATTGCTGGTAACCAACAGCAGTGGTTATAACAGCTAAAAAAAGTACCGATAAAATAACTTTTAACACTCAGCCTCCTTGGCTAATAATTTAGTTAGTAATGCGTGGCTGTCGTCTGTATTAAATACCTGTTGCTCAATACGTTTTACAGGTACTGCTCCCATTAAGCTATTACACACAAATACGGCGTCTGCTTGGGTTAAGTCTTCTACTTTCACGCGTTTAAATTCAACAGGCAATTTATCACATAACGATTGCAGATAAACGCCCTTTATTCCGCACTCATCAAGCAATGGCGTAAACACACGCTTATTTTCAATCGCAAAAATATTAGCTGCAGAAGCTTCAATTACATTGTTATTGTAATCAAGCACTAACACATCGTCGCAGTTTTGCGTTTGCATTGCTTTTTTAACTAGTACTTGCTCTAGCCGGTTTAGTGTTTTAAGACCCGCTAAATAAGGCTGTGCTGCTAATTTAATTGGGCTTATTTCGAGATTTACACCCTTTTTAACAAGCGCTTCGTAATTACTAGGGTAATCTAATATGCTCAATAAAATAGTAATATTACACTCACTTGGCAGCCCATAACCACGTCCGCCTTCGCCTCGCGTTACAAGTATTTTAAGCACGTTGAGTGGTGCAGCTTTTATATGCAAAGTAATTTGATTTTCAAGGCTATTAAAATCTAGCTCAGGAAAACCCAAACGCTGTGCGCATTCAATCAAACGCGCTTTATGATGAGCCCAATACTGTACTTGCCCATTAACAACTTTAGCCGTTGTAAAAAAGCCGTCACCGTAATTTAAGCCTCTGTCACGCGTACTTAAAGTGCTGTTTTGATCTACTGCTATTATTGTTTGCATTTTATTTGGCATATAAAAAAAGCCCAGTTAAACAACTGAGCTCTTATAATTTGATTCGTTGTTAAAAAAGATTATACCTTTTTAAATAGCAACGAGCCATTAGTACCACCAAAACCGAACGAGTTACACAGTGCAAAGTCTAACTTTGCATCACGTGCAGTGTGAGCAATATAATCTAAGTCACACCCTTCGTCTGGGTTATCAAGATTGATAGTTGGCGACACTTTTTGATCTGTCAGTGATAAAATCGAAATAATCGATTCAACCGAGCCTGCAGCACCTAACAAGTGACCCATCATCGATTTAGACGAGCCTACCATTACATCTTTAGCTGCATTACCAAAAATAGATTTAACAGCGGCAGTTTCTGCTTTATCGCCTGCATTTGTAGATGTACCGTGTGCGTTAATGTAACCAATTTGCTCAGCGTTCACTTGCGCATCATTTAGTGCGTTTTGCATTGCAAGGGCAGCACCGGCTCCATCTTCTGGTGGTGATGTCATGTGGTACGCGTCGCCGCTCATACCAAAGCCAACAAGCTCAGCATAAATTTTAGCGCCACGTGCTTTTGCATGTTCGTACTCTTCAACTACAACAACACCTGCACCGTCAGAAAGCACAAAGCCATCGCGGTCTTTATCCCAAGGGCGAGAAGCCGCTTGTGGATCGTCATTACGGGTTGAAAGTGCACGTGCAGCATTAAAGCCACCCATACCAATAGGGGTACAGGCTTTTTCTGCACCGCCAGCAACCATTGCATCTGCATCACCGTAGGCAATCATGCGCGCGGCATGGCCAATATTATGCAAACCAGTAGTACAGGCAGTTACAATTGAAATATTTGGACCACGAAGTCCATGCATCATTGATAAGTGACCTGAGATCATATTAATAATGGTAGACGGCACATAAAATGGCGATAACTTGCGCGGACCACTATTTAATAGCTTAATGTGGTTTTCTTCGATAAGCGTTAAGCCACCAATACCAGAGCCTACAGCTACACCTATACGTGTTGCGTTTTGCTCAGTAATTTCAAGGCCTGAATCTTTAAAGGCTTGAACACCCGCTGCAATGCCGTACTGAATAAACAAGTCCATTTTTTTAGTATCTTTCGCTGACATGTATGCAGTTGCATCAAAGTCATTTATTAAACCAGCGAATTTAGTACCAAATTTTGATGTATCAAAGTGGGTTATTGTTTGAATGCCACTTTTGCCATCTAATAAGCCTTGCCAGGTTGATTGAACATCATTACCTAGCGGCGTCAACATTCCTAAGCCAGTTACGACGACTCGACGTTTAGCCACGGTTTGCCTCCAATAAGGGATATTTACAAGGGGATGATCATACCCAAGCTACCTCAAAGTGCTAGTCCCAAAATAGATTAAAAACGCATAACACAATCAAAATTAATTTTTAGCTAAAATTGAGCATTGAGGCTTAAGTTTTGAATCACGAACTTTGAGGTGGTTTGGATATAAAAAATTAAAGGCAGCGGATGCTGCCTTTAACGTGCGATTAATTACTCAGCGTGTGCTGTTACGTAATCGATAGCAGTTTGTACTGTAGTGATCTTCTCAGCTTCTTCATCTGGGATCTCAGTATCAAACTCTTCTTCAAGAGCCATTACTAGTTCAACAGTATCAAGAGAATCTGCACCTAGGTCATCTACGAAAGAAGATTCATTTTTAACTTCTTCTTCTTTAACACCTAGTTGTTCAATGATAATTTTCTTTACGCGTTCTTGGATATCGCTCATTCTTCTTTCCTTTATTAAAAACGCCGATGCGTTATTTTCAGATTGCCGCGTAGTTTACGCGGCATAATTCTCTGATTCAATGATTTGACCATAAATAATTGTCTGGTCAAACCTCTGAGTGTGTGTTTTGTCTTTTATCGCTTATTTTCGCAGCGATTTCAAGTATGTTTAAAGCAAGTTCACAAATAATTCAATGTTTTTGAGGTAACTTACTTAACTTTATTAGGTAACAATGTGGGTACAATGGTTATTAAACCATGTACATCGCGCCATTTACATGCAAAGTTTCACCTGATACGTACGCAGCCGCGTCAGATGCTAAATAACAAACCGCAGCTGCAATTTCGTCTGGTTGGCCTAAACGCCCTGCTGGAACATTTGCAAGTGTTGCTGCTTTTTGCTCGTCAGTTAAGTCATCAGTCATATCAGTTTGAATAAAACCAGGTGCCACTACGTTAACTGTAATACCACGTGATGCAACTTCGCGCGCAAGTGACTTAGAAAAACCAATGACACCCGCTTTAGCCGCTGCATAATTAGCTTGACCTGCATTACCCATAGTACCCACTACTGAGCCAATGTTAATAATACGGCCTTTCTTTTTCTTCATCATTGGACGAAGTACCGCTTTAGATAAACGGAAAATCGAGCTTAAGTTAGTGTCGATTATATCGTCCCACTCAGTCTCTTTCATACGCATTAATAGGTTATCACGTGTGATACCTGCGTTATTTACAAGTACGTCAATATCGCCAAAGTCTGCTTTTATTGCGGCAAGTGTCGCTTCAATAGATGCAGGATCCGTTACGTTTAATGCATAACCTTTACCATTGTCTCCAAGGTACTCGCTGATTTTAGCAGCGCCTGACTCGCTTGTAGCAGTGCCTGCAACTTTTGCACCTTGCGCAACTAATGTTGTTGCAATTGCTTTACCAATACCACGGCTAGCGCCAGTAATTAGGACAATTTTGCCCTCTAAAGAAAATAAATTAGACATTTTATATACTCTTATTTAGCTGCAGCGATTGAAGCGGCATCGTTTACTGAGCCACAAACCATTGCTTTATCAATTCGTTTCGCAAGCCCTGTTAATACTTTACCAGGACCAAATTCGTAGCTTTGCGTTACATCTTGTGCAACCAAGGCTTGTACTGTTTCTGTCCAGCGAACTGGGCTATAAAGCTGGCGTACTAGTGCATCTTTAATTGCATCAGCGGTCGATTCAGCTTTTACATCAACATTATTAATTACATCACACTTAGGTGTATTAAATGTTAAAGCGGCTAAGTCTACCGCTAGCTTATCAGCTGCTGGCTTCATTAGTTCACAATGTGAAGGTACGCTAACCGAAAGTGGTAATGCGCGTTTAGCACCAGCATCTTTACATGCTTGTGATGCTCTATCTACTGCCGCTTTATGCCCTGCAATAACAACTTGACCAGGAGAATTGTAGTTAACTGGAGATACAACCTCACCTTGCGCTGAGGCAGCACATGCCGCTTTTATTTCTTCATCGCCTAAGCCAATAATCGCAGCCATTGAACCTACGCCTGCAGGTACAGCTTCTTGCATGTATAAACCACGGTTTTCAACAAGCTTAACAGCTTCGCTCAAGCTTAGTACGTCGCTACATACTAGTGCTGAATATTCACCTAAGCTGTGACCGGCCATAACAACGTCTGCATCTGGGTTTGCTGCAAGCCAATCACGGTAAATAGCTACACTTGCAGTTAATAATGCAGGTTGTGTACGATGAGTTTGATTTAATTTTTCTTCTGGGCCATTAAGAACTAGCTCTGCTAAGTCGTAACCCAGTGCATCTGATGCTTCTGCAAATGTTGCTTTAACAATGTCAGAACTCTCTAGTAGCTCTTGTAACATACCAACGCTTTGCGAGCCTTGACCTGGGAATAGAAGTGCAATTTTTTGTGCCATACTTTGCTCTTTTTAATTAAACAAATAAATAATGAAATACACGGCACATCAATTATTGATTAACCGCCGTGTCTTTAGAATGTGTTTTTTCGAAAATAGCGGCTATTTTATCAGGAAGTTGACGTTCAACCTCTTTTACCGCTTCATCAATTGCTGCTTGAAATGCTTTAACTGACGCATTTCCATGACTTTTAACGACAATACCGCGCAATCCTACCAGAGAAGCACCGTTATACTGGTCGGGGTTCACCCTTTTATAGAGTTTTTTTATTATTGGACGCAATATAAACGCCATACATTTATACAAAAGGTGCTTTTCGAGCGCAGCTGTAAACTTATTCATAATAAGCTTGGCAATGCCTTCGCATGTTTTAAGCGCCACGTTACCCACAAACCCTTCGCATACAATTACATCAGCCTTGCCAGAAAAAATATCACTTCCTTCGCTATAACCAATGTAATTAATATGTGGGCTTTGCTGCATCAATTGTGCAGCTTGTTTAATGTCGTCGTGGCCTTTAATGTCCTCAGCGCCAATATTTAATAAGCTAACGCGAGGGTTATCGCAGCCAAGTGCTTGACCAGCAACTACAGAGCCCATAATGCCAAACTGATAGAGCATTTGCGCATCGCAGTGCACATTAGCACCTAAGTCGAGTAAATATACTGGGTTTTGGCTTTCTGTAGGAACAGATGAAATGAGTGCGGCACGTTTAACACCTGGCAGCATTTTTAATACGTAGTGAGCCATAAAAAATAAAGCGCCGGTATTACCTGAGCTAACACACGCTTGTGCTTCGCCCGATTTAACTAAATCAAGGGCAACACGCATAGATGAATCTTTTTTTGAACGTACAGCAATTGCAGGTTCGCAGGCGTTAGTGACTATTTCACTACAGTGACGAATTATGAGTCTTGGATGAGATAAAGAATCGAGGGATTCGAGTTCTTTAGATATAACGTCTTCATTGCCACATAAAATGAGACTTAAATTGGCATGAGCGTTCACCGCATGAACGGCAGCAGGAATAGATGAACGGGGGCCGTAATCGCCCCCCATCATATCTAACGCTATGGTTAGATCTTTCAGCATATAAGTAATCTCTTATTTAGAAATTACTTGAACGCCTTTGTAGTAACCATCTGCAGTCACATGGTGACGACGATGAGTCTCACCAGATGTTTGATCTACAGTTAAAGTTGGACCACTGATCGCATCGTGTGAACGGCGCATGCCGCGTCTTGCACGAGACTTTTTGCTTTTTTGTACAGCCATAGTCTTCTCCTAAGAATCTTTCTTAAGTTGTTTCAAAATATCAAATGGATTAGGTTTATCATCTTCCGCCTTTAATACACCAAAGCTGGCAGGCTTTGCTGAATAACTGCATGAAGCTTCGTTGTGGGTAGCCACTAATGGAATTGCTAAAATTAGTTCGTCTTCAATTAAATCAAAAACGTTAACTTCACCATTTTCATCAAGTGCTACTTCGTCGTAGTCTTCAGGAAAAATATCTAACTCTGTATCTTCACCTACTGGTGAATATGCAAAGTCTTGAACCAAATCCAACCCTAAATCACCATTACAACGTTGACAAATGACAGTAACATGTGTGGACAAATTGCCTCTAATCACAGCGAAACCTTGATCATCGTTTTTGCAATGTATTTTTACCGCTATTTCACCTACTTCTTCCTGCACAACTTTCTCTAAACGAGTAAGTTTTTCAAGCGGTACAATTCCGTCATACTTTAAACGGTGCTGCGCTGCTTTGCCTGGATGAAGAGTGATGGGAATTTTCACCTTTTGCATAGGGGCTGCATCATATAGATAGTTAGTTTGTTAGTCAAAGTAAAAAACCATTTTTACTTGGTTTTTAACGTGTTTTACTCTCGGATCTGATTTATCCTAACTCAATCTGAATTATCGTAGGAAAACAGTCCATGAAGCTTCCACTCATTTTAGCGTCAAGCTCGCCTTTTAGGCAGTCTTTATTACAAAAATTTAATTTACCCTTTGATACGTTTTCACCCGACGTTGACGAATCAGCACTTGAATGCGAAACACCTACTGAACTGGTTAAGCGTTTAAGTGAGTTAAAAGCCTCAGCAGCTAATAAACACTTTAAAAAAGGGTTAGCAATTGGATCAGACCAAGTCGCTGTGTTTAACAATCAAATTTTAGGTAAACCGCACAATAAACAAAACGCTCTAAAACAACTAAATTTATTTAGCGGTAATACTGTAACATTTTTAACTGGGCTTTGTGTTTACGATATTGTAACTGGAACAAAAAAAACCTGCGTAGAACCTTTTAATGTGACGTTTAAAACCCTAAGTGATGCACAAATTAGTGCTTATTGCGACGCAGAGCAGCCTTATAACTGTGCTGGCAGCTTTAAAAGTGAAGGGTTGGGTATCTGTTTATTTGAAAAACTAAGCGGAGACGATCCTAATAGCTTAATTGGATTACCATTAATTAAACTCAGCCAATTACTGGCTGAGTTTGGTATTGATGTGCTTACCGCTCAAAACAAGCTCTAGTTAAATAAATTAGCCAAGCAAAACCTGTTGCAATTGCAGATAATTATCTACCGTTGCAACAGGGCTAAGCTTATTTAGCTGCTGTGCGTTATGTACACCCATTGTTACGCCAATTCTATCCATGCCTGCAGCTTTTGCCATTGTCATGTCTATTTGGGTATCACCAATCATTACAGCGTCTTGAGCGCTTATGCCAAGCTCTTCAAGTAATTGATACAGCATATCCGCAGACGGCTTTGATTGCGCTTCGTCGCTTGTACGTGTTGCACTAAAAAAATGTCTAAGTTGGCTTTGATCAAGCAAACGCTCTAATCCATCTCGACCTTTACCTGTTGCAACCGCTAAAACAATGCCCTGCTCTTTTAAGGCACCTAAAACGCTGACAACATTATCAAATACAGGAGTTGGCGTGGTATCAACACTATATTGGTGTTTATACCCTTTAATTAGCGCTTGATGCTGCGCGACATTATCGGGAAATAAAACATCAATTGCTTTTTCAAGCGACATACCAATAATATTTTTAATTGCTAAATCACTTGGCGCCACTAAATTAAGTGACTCAGCACTACTACGAATACAGTTAACTATTTTAGTGACTGAATCCATAACGGTGCCATCCCAATCAAAAATGACCAGCTTATATTTTTTAATCGGCGTCACTGCAATCACTGTTTTGCGTCTCGTAATTTTAGTAATGTATTTTTAAGCGTTTTATCAAGGGGCGCTTCAATACGCATCGTTGTTTCGTTTTTAGGATGATAAAAACTTAAATCGTGTGCATGTAAGAATAAACGGTTTAACCCAACTTTACGCATAGATTCATCAAACCCCTGGTCACCGTATTTATCATCGCACGCGATAGGATGACCTTTACATTGTGTATGAACACGAATTTGGTGCGTACGTCCTGTAACAGGCGACGCTTGTACGAGTGAGCAATCGTTAAAACGTTCAAGTACTTTAAAACGCGTATGCGAAGGCTTGCCCTCAGTGTTATCTACACGTACTACGCGTTCACCCGATTTAAGTGTATTTTTACGCAGCCCTTCGGTAACGTTTTTAGTTTTAGAGTCCCACTGCCCTTCTACAAGTGCCCAGTAATTTTTTTCCATGGTTTTTTCACGAAGCTGTTCATGCAATGCTGTTAACACCGAACGGCGCTTTGCAATAAGTAAACAGCCCGATGTATCACGGTCAAGCCTATGTACTAGCTCAAGATTGCGCTCTTCTGGGCGAAGCGCGCGCAGCGCTTCAATTAAACCATAACTTAAACCACTGCCACCATGAACAGCCATACCTGAAGGTTTATTTATGACGATAAGGTATTTATCTTCAAATAAAATATCGTTTTCTAGGCGAGTTACTTTGTCTAACTTTGATGGTACAAACTCTTCACGCTCAGCAACTCTGATAGGTGCAATACGCAGTACATCGTCAAGCTGTAGTTTATATACAGGTTTAATACGCTTTTTATTAACGCGTACCTCACCTTTGCGCAAAAGTTTATAAATAGCGCTTTTAGGCACCCCTTTTAAATGGGTAATAAGAAAGTTATCAATACGCTGACCTAAATGGTCTTCATTGATCGTGACATAAGTTACTTGTAAGTCGTTTTTTTCTGACATTGCCTAATCACTAATTTAAGTAAAATAATTTAGTTGCTAACACTGTAATAATAGTGGGATAATCAGCAGCGCAAATATTTAGTATTTGCAAATAACAACGGTGCTTTTTAACACATTAAAACATTCGTGATGCACATTCTGGGTAGCCGATCATACAGATCCGAGTTAAGTTTTCCAAAGCTTTTATGCCTCCTCAGTTAACACGTGCGATCAATTAACGGCAATGCGCGTAATATATTGCTGGTTAAGTTTGAACATGAAGCGATTTTTAATGTGCTAGAGAAAGCAATGAACAGATAATTTGTCTGATAGTGACGACGTAAAAAACGTCGTTCAGCACTAGCTCAATTATTGTAGTACCGTACAGCAGCTTATTTAGAATTAAAAAAATCTAATAAATAAGCGTTCATTAACATCGGCAGCGATTTTTGCTCTTAAAACGGATATTAGCGATACATCAGTATGTATTGCTCACCAACTTAATGAGCCCTACGCGCCTAATATGAATGATATTTAGTAAGATTAATATGACAGGCCGACTTCTGGGTAAAACTTGTAAACGTAGCTGAAAAGCCGACAGTTTTAGCACCATTAAGAATTTAATAGCGGTAATAATCGCTATTGTTTGCCAGCATTTAAAATACTGCATACGAGATACAGAGCCGTTCCGTTAAAGACCCAGTCGTGAGGCTGCACATTCTAAAAATAGGGACAACTGAACAGGCGAGAAAAACATCGTCATGTCAGCGACATAAATAAGTAGAGTAACAATATGAAACGTATGCTAATCAATGCAACGCAGCAAGAAGAAATGCGCGTAGCACTGGTTGATGGCCAGCGCCTTTATGATTTAGATATCGAAAGCCCAGGTCACGAACAGAAAAAAGCCAATATTTATAAAGGCAAAATCACTCGCATTGAACCATCTCTTGAAGCAGCATTTGTTGATTACGGTGCTGACCGCCATGGTTTCCTTCCTTTAAAAGAAATTGCACGTACTTACTTCCCTGCAGGTTACACTTTTCATGGTCGCCCTAACATTCGCGACGTAATAAAAGAAGGTCAAGAAGTAATAGTACAAGTTGATAAAGAAGAGCGCGGCCAAAAAGGCGCAGCGTTAACTACTTTTATCAGTGTTGCTGGTAGCTATTTAGTTCTTATGCCTAACAATCCTCGTGCTGGCGGTATTTCTCGTCGTATTGAAGGTGATGAGCGAACTGAACTTAAAGAAGCATTAGGTCGTTTAGAACTACCTAAAGGTATGGGCTTAATTGTTCGTACAGCCGGTGTTGGTAAGTCATTTGAAGAACTTAACTACGATCTAAAAGCACTATTAGTACATTGGGATGCAATTAAACAAGCAGCCGATAGTGCTAAAGCACCGTTTTTGATTCACCAAGAAAGCAACGTGATTTTCCGCGCAATACGCGATTATTTACGTCGTGATATTGGCGAAATTTTAATTGATAAACCACGTGTTTTTGAAGAAGCTAAAGCACACATTGAGCGTTTTCGTCCTGACTTTATGAGCCGTGTTAAGCTTTATCAAGGTGACACGCCTTTATTTACACATTACCAAATTGAAAGCCAAATTGAGTCTGCATTCCAGCGTGAAGTACGTCTTCCTTCTGGTGGTTCAATTGTAATTGACCCTACTGAAGCACTGACATCTATAGATATCAACTCGTCTAAGGCAACTAAAGGCGGCGATATTGAAGAGACAGCACTTAATACAAACTTAGAAGCGGCCGATGAAATTGCACGTCAATTACGTCTTCGTGACCTAGGTGGTTTAATTGTAATCGACTTTATTGATATGACTCCTCCACGCCATCAACGTGAAGTAGAGAATCGTTTAAAAGATGCAGCGCGCCCAGACCGTGCTCGCGTTCAAATTGGTAAAATCTCACGCTTTGGTTTACTTGAAATGTCGCGCCAGCGTTTGCGTCCTTCATTAGGTGAAGCAAGCCAAGGCCCATGTCCACGTTGTAGTGGCCAAGGTACTATTCGTTCAAACGAATCAATAGCACTTTCAATTCTTCGCTTAATTGAAGAAGAAGCAATTAAAGACAATACAGCACAAGTAAATGCACAAGTGCCTGTTGCTGTTGCCGCTTATTTATTAAATGAGCAACGTCGTAGTGTTCATCGCATTGAAAAACATCATAAATGTGACGTAGTGATCATTCCAAATCAACATATGGAAACACCACATTATGAAGTTATGCGCTTACGTAAAGACGAAACACTTGAAACTGTAAGTTACGGACAAGTTGTTGCACCGGAGCCTGAAGTATTCGAGATGTCAAAATCTCCAAGTACGCCAGTCCGTGAAGAGCCGATGCTAAAAGGCGTGGTAATGCCTTCTACTCCTGCTCCACAAGCAGCGCCAGCTAAAGCCGTAGAGCCTGCTGCGGTAGCACAAACTAAAACTGAAGGTGGCTTACTAGCTGCTATTGGTAATTGGTTTAAGTCGTTATTTGCAAGTGAATCTGAAGAAGAGAAAAAAGAAGCTGTAGAAAAAGAGCAGCAAGAAACGCGCAATAATGCGCGTCGTGGTAACGATAATCGTCGTCGTAATAACAATCAACGTCGTCGTAATAATAACCCACGCACTAACAAGCCGCGCAATGAGCGTCCAGCCGCTGAAGAGGAAGCTAAAACTGACTCAGCAGCAAGCACCGAGACTCAAGAGAGAAGCGAGAACCGCAACAAGCGCCGTCGTAATCCTAACTCTCGTAAGCGCCCAGAGCATAAAAACCAAGAAAAAGATCAAGTTAAAACTGAAGCCCCTGCAAAGGCGGAAGTAGAAACTGATTCTAAGCCAGCACAAGCTGCAGAGCCTAAAGAACAGAAGCCTAAAGTTCGCCGTCAACGTCGTAACATACGTAAAAAAGTACGTCTGCAAGATGAAAAAGCTGAGCAAGCTAACTCAACAGAGCAAGCACCTGAGCAAACGGCTGTAACTGAAACTCCACAAGTTCAAGAGCAAGCTCCTGCTATAGAAAAGCAAAAGCAAACTCCGGCAGAAAAAACAGCTCACATTAAAGAAGAGAAAGTTGATGTTGTTGATTCTAACGATGAAACAGCAACTACTGAAGACGAACAAGAGCAAACACGTACACGTTCACGTCGTTCTCCTCGTCATCTTCGTGCATCTGGTCAACGTCGTCGTCGCCCTGAAGGTGAAGCAGAAGTTAAATCTGATGAAGCCCCTGCATTTATTCCAGTTGCTGATCAAGCTGCTGCAGAATACGAAGCAGAACTTAAAGCTAAATCAGAAGAAACACCGGTAGATGCGTCGCAACAAGTTGAGCAAGCAGTTGCGGTTGAAGACTTAGCAAAGGTGGAAGCTGTAGAAGAGCCAGTAAAAGCTAAAGAACCGGCTAAAGCTGAAACGCCAGTAGTAACTGAAGAGCCTGCTAAAATTGAAACACCAGTAGCAACTGAAGAGCCTGCTAAAGTTGAAACACCAGTAGCAACTGAAGAGCCTGCTAAAGCTGAAACGCCAGTAGCAACTGAAGAGCCAGCTAAAGTTGAAACGCCAGTAGCAACTGAAGAGC
>NZ_JACJFC010000034.1:0-26096 GCF_014164385.1 Pseudoalteromonas sp. SG43-3 | reverse complement strand
GGGCTTTTTTACGTCTGCAGAAAAGTAAAATGTGCGCAATTATCATCCACTCACAGCAACACCCATCACGTAGGTCGGGCGAGCGTAGCGACTCCCGACGTCAAAAGCATAAAAAACCTCCGCTCGACAATGAGTGGTAGCATTTGTACTTTGGGTAAATAATACCAATTGGTTTAACATCTGACCTAATATAAAAGCGTTAATTATCTGGTCTTGTGATAAGTATTGAACATGACCTTTAAGCCTTTATATACGCTTTAGGTAGGTTACTGAAGAGAATAAAAATAGAGGTTAATACAGAGGTTTACGCATAGAACTTAAATCTAATGGGCATGTGGTTTTTAAATAATAGTGTTCATGGAGTGCCTATCTAAACTTGCAGTATAAACTACCCTTCATTAATTGTTTTATAGCATGATAGGCGGTTAGGGGCTGCTTTAATTTCATATGTACTGAGCGTTATTAATTTTTAATCCTTAGATTAACGAAGGCCATATACTTTATATTAGAAAACTATCGACAAGACTTACTGAAAAGCAATTCATGTACTCCTTCAACTAAAGTTTATTTTGTATTCTCTTGGTTCTAACTAACCACCTATATACGCCGATAATGAACAATGCAGCAGATCCGAAGCCACTTAACACCCAAATGACTTTTAAAATGTTACCGCCAATGCTGCCGTCATGTAGAGGGTGTATCCAGCTTTTTATTTTACTAGCCGTACTTTGCTTATCTATATTAAACACGCTCTCTAACTTTCCTGTAAGTGCATTAACCTCTATATAGCTATGTGGAAAGCGATACGAAGGATCGTTTACAGTTTGAAATCTTAATCTGTAAATAGCATTTAAGTTTGATGGTGTTTCAATCCAAGCTAAACGCGCATTCGGTAATGCTTTTTCAGCTATTAATACCGCTTGTGATAAAGAAATATCGGTTTGTTTGCTCGGTTGAATTTGTGTTTTTGGTGGGGAGTTTATATCGCTAACTAGAGCGGTTAATATAGGATCTGTTTGTTTTGGAATAGCGAGCATAACACCTGTAACAGTTAAAGCTAGTAGCGGTATGCAGAAGGTTAAACCAATTAGTTTATGCCAGTCGTATAGCAAACCTATTTTAGAGCTACGAGATTTAAATTTTAGTGCCTTTACCCACTGCCCAGGCTTTGGAAACCAAGCAAAGAATCCAGAGATAAGAAGAACTATTGAGGCTATGCCTATATAGCCAACGACGAGAGTGCCCGTTGCTCCTGTTAGTAATGAAAAATGTAAGTTGTACATCCAAGTTACTAAGTATTTTCCCCAATAGTTTTTACGTATTACTTTATCACTACTGCTAGATAGCCATACCATTAAGGGGGCAAAGCCTTGTTCTTTTGTTTCTGTTGGATTGTAGTATCGCGCGGGAATTACTGAGTTTATACCTGTGTTTTCTAATCGCCATGGCCCTTGCTTTGAAGGGAAATTGGCTCTTAGCGTATTATATGCTTGATCCCAATTAGGCGTTTTTATGTTTGTAGTAGCGTCATTTGCTGGATTTAGCAGTAAGTCTATTTGCGGATAGTAAACTAATATAGAGCCAGAAAGAGTGATAATAGTAAGTAAAACACCTACTGATAGGCCTAAGTATAAATGTAACCGCCTGAATGTTTTTCGCCATGAAAGCTTTAGTGTCATTAATTAAATAGCCGTAATGAGTAATGCAGGTTTATTGGGCATTAAGGAATGATTAATTACGCGGTATATTATATGGTTTTTGATATGAGTTGTGCGGCATTTTGTCGCACTTATTAAATTAGGTATTTAGAAAGTAAAACGCCAGCCCTTGGCTGGCGTTAAAATACAAGCTTGAAGCTTATTTAAGCTTTAGGCCCTGCATTTTTTATATCGTCTGATACGTCATACTTAGCAAAGTTTTCAGTGAAGTCAGCGGCAAGTTTTGCTGCATATTCATTGTACTTAGCTTTATCTTCCCACGTATTTATAGGATTAAGTAAGTTAGTATCTACACCTGGAACTGCTACCGGTACATCTAGGTTTAAAACATCAATGTGCTGAGTTTCAACACCGGCTAATTTACCAGATACGATTGCATCAACTACTGCGCGAGTAGTCGGAATATCAAAGCGCTTACCTGTGCCGTAAGGACCGCCAGTCCAACCTGTATTCACAAGGTATACTTTAGCGCCAAACTCGCGTACGCGCTTCATAAGAAGCTCAGCGTAAACACCTGCAGGACGTGGGAAGAATGGCGCACCAAAGCAGGTTGAAAACGTTGATTCAATATCGCTAGTAGAGCCAATCTCAGTTGAGCCAACTTTAGCTGTGTATCCACTTAAAAAGTGAAAAGCAGCAGCTTCTTCGCTAAGAACAGATACCGGTGGTAATACACCGCTT
The DNA here is from genome assembly GCF_014164385.1 of Pseudoalteromonas sp. SG43-3. NCBI lineage: Bacteria > Pseudomonadati > Pseudomonadota > Gammaproteobacteria > Alteromonadales > Pseudoalteromonadaceae > Pseudoalteromonas > Pseudoalteromonas sp. SG43-3. Next base: position 23,697 of record NZ_JACJFC010000034.1, on the reverse strand, counting down.
ACATCACAAGTTAAAAATACAACAGCTTTTGGTTCGCCTGCGCGGTTTTCTACTTTACGTTTTTCAACATGTTCAAGTGGATATGCTGCACGGCTATTTTGAGTAAGGCTAGTGTCGTTAAAATCTGGAACGCCTTTTTCATCTAGCACTACATTCTCTAAAATAGTACCAAAGCGAATTGCATTCCAAATTACAGGTTCGTTCTTTTGTGACAGGTCGATACATTTAGCATAGCAACCGCCTTCAATATTAAACACGCTTCCAGGTGCCCAACCGTGTTCGTCATCACCAATTAAAAAGCGAGTAGGATCTGCTGAAAGAGTTGTTTTGCCCGTACCAGATAAACCGAAGAATAATGCTGTATCACCTGCTTCACCAACGTTAGCAGAACAGTGCATTGGTAATACACCTCTTGCTGGTAGTAGGAAGTTTTGCACAGAAAACATCGATTTTTTCATTTCACCGGCGTAGCGCATACCTGCTAGTAATACTTTACGCTGTGCAAAGTTAATAATAACGGTGCCATCGCTATTTGTGCCATCACGTTCCGGCTCGCATACAAACGAAGGAACGTTCATTACTTGCCATTGTGGTAAGTTTGAGGCGTTATAGTTTTGTGGTTCGATAAACATGTTTTTGGCAAAAATATGGTGCCACGCTGTTTCTGTAGTTACGACTACAGGTAGATAATGCTCAGGGTCAGCGCCAACTTCTAGGTGAGAGGTGAAGTGGTCATTACTTTGAACATGTGCTTCTACGCGAGCCCATAATGCGTCAAATTTTTCTGCATCAAATGGGCGGTTAACGTTGCCCCATTGAATGTCATCTTGAGTTGTTGCTTCTTGAACAATAAAACGATCTTTTGGTGAACGGCCAGTTCGTTTTCCTGTAATTGCAACAAAAGCACCATTTGCGGCTAAAGTACCTTCGCCACGGTGGATCGCATGCTCGACAAGTTCAGCTGCGGTTAAATCGACAAAACGTGTAGCGCCTGTAGTCATGTTTATACCTAACTATAATGTGTGAGAGTTTGAACGGGATAGCTCTGGGGTTATCAGTGCCCTTAAGCTGAAATTATAGTAACAGAAGGTTTTGAGATATTCGAGCCCGTAAAGCCTCTAAAAACACATATATTTGCTAAAAAACATGAATAATTTCAATGATACCGGTGTCAGTAAATTAACAAAGTTCATGACACCGGTATCATCTTTTTATAATATAAAACCGCATATTTTGCGGCTTTAATTACTATATATAAATGAAGCTGAACATTTAGTTGAAAATGCTTTTTATGTCTTGTTCGTTAAAAACATACTCTTTTAAACAGTAATGACAGTTAATGTTAACAGTCCCTTTCTCAGCTACATCTTTGAGTAGTTCTTCTTGTCCAATATTAACAAGTGCAGTAATTGTTTTATCACGACTACAACCACATTTGAATTTAATAGCTTGAGGTTCAAATACGCGAGGATTATCTTCGTGATAAAGACGTGTAAGAACAGTGTTCGCATCTAAGTGTAACAACTCTTCATTTTTAATCGTGTTACTTAATGCTTCTAGGTGTGCAAAGTCTTCAATTGATTTTTGTTTATCAACTGGAAGCACTTGTAAAAATAGACCACATGCTTTTGCGCTACCTTCAGTAGTGTCAGTTGCAAACCAAAGACGTGTTTTTAGCTGCTCAGATTGCTCAAAGTAACTTTCGATACATTCACTAAGAGTATCATGCTCTAGCGGCACTATACCCTGGTAGCGTTCACCTTTTTCAGGGGTAATAGTGATTACCATATAGCCTTGGCCAATAAGCTCTTTTACAGTTGTGCCCGTAATTTCGCTTTGCAGGCGTGCAATACCACGCATATTTTGTTTGTCATCACCATTTATAACAGCATATTTAACTGGGCCATCACCTTGAAGCTGTACAGCAATTTCACCTTCAAACTTTAAGGTAGCAGTAAGTAAACAGGTTGCAACGAGTAACTCACCAAGTAATGCTTTAACAGGGTCTGGGTAATTATGGTCGGCAATCATTTCATTATAAGCACTCTCGATTTGTACGAGTTCGCCACGAACATCTAGTTCGTTGAATAAATAACGGTGAAGTAAATCTTGTTGCATGAGCGGCTATACCTAACTTGATTTCATTTTTAAAAGTTCGCGTCTTTGCTTTTTATCCGGTTTTTTATCCGGATGGGGGGCAAAAAAGCTGTTATTTTTGCGTGCGATGCTGTTCTCTTCGCGTTTAGCAATACTGGCATCAGATTCTTGATACATGGTCTGTGCAATGGGGGCGCTTTGGCGTTTTTCAAGCACTGAGAGTATGGTTATCAGCTTTTCATCTACTCCTTGTGCAAGTTTTATATTTGCGCCAACTTCTACTATTTTACTCGCTTTTGTACGTTGTCCATTATAATGCACTTTGCCGCCTTGTACCATTTCACGTGCAATAGCACGAGTTTTATAAAATCGCGCAGCCCACAACCATTTATCTAATCGAACTTTTAACCCATCCGCATGGTCTGAGTTGGTATTAGCGTTACTTTTTTTACTCATAAGGCATTTCCCCACGTTTTATAGCTTAAAATTTATCATGAAATCATCGTAGGATGAAGGTATTACAATAGCCGTTTACTTTTTATACGGTTATGTAAAGTTAATTTAATCTGTTTACAAAGTTTAATATTAGTGTGCTTGTTGAAAGAAAAATGAAAGGGTACTATGGGTACGCGCTAACGCAGTAAATTAAAATAAGAACACTATTTATGGAACAGCAAATCCAACAACTAAAACAATTTTTAACGCGGTTACCGCATGCTAAATTAAGTGCATTAGTGACACTGTTAGTTGTTGTTTATCTTGCATTTTTATTATCAAAGCTTGTCTGGCTTTTATGGCCGAAACCACCAGTAACTCTACTTACTCCTACCCATTATGCTAATCAGCCATCTGGTGCGAGTAATAACTCAGCGCAGCATATTATTGAGCAATTTTTATTTGGTAAAAAAACTGTAACAAACAACAATAATACTGCAAAACAATCGCAGGTTATAAATAATGCGCCAGAAACACGCCTAAGTATTAATTTAACCGGTATTGTAGCTGTTAATAATGATGACCAAGCAGGCATAGCAATTATTGAATCACAAGGTAAGCAAGTAAGCTACCTTGTTGAAGAAGTTGTACTTGGCACGCGCGCTGAAGTAGCGCAGATACTGCCTGATCGTGTTATTTTAGGTATTAATGGAGGTTTTGAAACATTAATGCTTGATGGGCTCGATTTTAGTAAAAAAGTATCTATGCCTGTACTCGCTGCGCGTGACGATGCCGAAATGGGTCCGCAAAAATTAGAGCCAAGTGAATTACAAATAGACGCCACTGCAGACCCAGACGTTAAAGAAGCAATTATAGAAACACGTGAAGAGTTACTCGAAGAACCGGGCAAGTTATTTGACTATATACGTGTTTCACAGGCTATGAATGATGGTGAACTAATTGGATATCGCTTAAGTCCAGGTAAAGAACCTGAACTGTTTAAGCAAATGGGATTAAAAAATAACGATTTGGCTATTTCTATAAATGGCTATCAATTAACAGATTTAAAACAGGCTATGTCAGCTATTAACGAGCTGCGTAATAGTACAGATGCCAATATCACTATAGAACGTGATGGTGAACAAATTGATGTGCAATTTAGTCTGCAATAATTTAGCTTTGGAGTTTTAATATAATGGTTCAGGTGCTACACCTCAAAAAAATTAAAAAAGGGTTAGCTAAGTACGCGGCACTTTTTTTGGCGGCAAGTATTTCTTTGTCTGTTTCTGCTGTTGAATATGCTGCTAACTTTAAAGGCACTGATATCAACGAGTTTATTAATATTGTTGGTAAAAATCTCAATAAAACAGTAATTATTGACCCTAACGTGCGCGGCAAAGTAAATGTTCGCAGTTATGAGTTAATGGACGAAGCGCTTTATTACCAGTTCTTCTTAAATGTATTGGAAGTTTATGGCTACTCAGCTGTTGAAATGGACAATGGCATTCTTAAGGTAGAAAAAAGTTCAGACGCCAAAAAATCAAATGTGCCACTTATTACCGAAGGTAACGAAGCTAGCGGCGATATGATGATTACACGTGTTGTACGTGTCAAAAATGTAAGCGTACAAGAACTAGGCCCTTTAGTTCGTCAATTTAGCGATCAAAAAGATGGCGGCCATGTTGCTAACTTTAATGCGGCTAACGTAATGATGTTAACGGGGCATGCTGCATCGGTTAATCGCTTAGTTGAGATTATTCGCTCTGTTGATCAGGCGGGTGATAAGCGTGTAGACATTGTTAAGCTTAAATATGCAACAGCAGATGATGTTGTCTCTGTGGTAGACAATATTTATAAAGACAGCGGCAAAGGCAGCGTACCTGAGTTTTTAATTCCAAAAGTAGTCGCAGATGGCCGAACTAATAGCGTTATTGTAAGTGGTGAAGGCCAAGCACGTACACGTGCCATAGAGCTTATTAAGCGCTTAGATGGCGAATTAGAAAGCCAAGGTAATACCAAAGTGTTTTACCTAAATTATGCTAAAGCTGAAGATTTAGTAAAAGTACTGCAAGGCGTAAGTAAGTCACTTGTTGAAGATGCACAAGGCGGTACCACTAAGACTCGTAGCAGAAGTAACAACGAAAGCAGTATAGAAGCTCACCCAGATTCAAATTCACTAATTATCACCGCACAGCCAGACACAATGCGCTCGCTTGAGTCGGTAATTGAACGTCTTGATATTCGCCGTGCACAAGTACTTGTAGAAGCCATTATTATTGAAGTAATGGAAGGCGACGGGGTTAACTTAGGCCTGCAGTGGATTTCTGAGCAGGGCGGTATGTTGCAATTTAACAATGGTACTACGGTTCCCGTGGGTTCATTAGCTGTTGCTGCAGAGCAAGCACAAGATACAACCGTAACTAAAACTATCATTGGTACAGAAACTGGAACCGTTACTAGTTATGACGAAACGACTGAGGGTGATTATGATGCGCTTGCTTCATTGCTAAGTGGCATTAATGGTTTAGCGCTGGGCGTTGTTAAAAATGATTGGGGCGCAATTATTCAGGCTGTTGCCACTGATACAAATTCAAATATATTGGCTACCCCTTCTATTACTACAATGGATAACGAAGAAGCCTCTATTTTAGTCGGTCAAGAAGTGCCTATTATTACAGGCTCACAAACGGGCAGTAATAATGCTAACCCATTTCAAACAGTTGAGCGTCAAGAAGTCGGTATTAAACTGATAGTTACGCCACAGATTAACGATGGCTCTGCAGTACAACTTACTATTGAGCAAGAAGTATCGAGTGTAAGTGGTGCAACTGCTGTTGATATTTCAGTTAATAAACGTGCAATTAAAACAACGGTTATGGCCGATGATGGCGGTATGGTTGTACTTGGCGGTTTAATTGACGAAGACGTACAAGAAAGTGTTTCTAAGGTACCGTTATTAGGCGATATCCCTATTTTAGGTCACCTGTTTAGATCAACAAATACAACGCGCCGTAAGCGTAATCTTATTGTATTTATTCGCCCAACCATTATTCGTGATGGTGTAAGCATGAATAAGTTAAGCTTTAATAAATATAACTTTATTCGTGGTGAGCAGTTTAAACAAAAAGAAGATGGTATTGAGTTAATGCCAATGACTGATACGCCTATTTTACCTGAGTGGAATGACGAACTAGTACTTCCACCTACGTATGAAGAGTCTCTACGTAAACAAAATGCACAAGAGCGTAAAGATGACTAATGCGATTCAAGAGATAAACCAAGATGTGGTTCATCCTCAAACGCATAATCAGGATGAGCTATTAACGAGTGATGTGTTAGTTGAGTTACCAGCAAAGCGTTTGCCGTTTTCCTATGCAAGACGCGCAGGTGTGTTGCTTGGTAAAAACAAAGATCATCGTATAGTTTACTACCGTGGTGAGCTAGATGTTGAAGTACTATTAGAAGTACGCCGTATCGCAGGCCATGGTTTTACACTTGAGCAATTGGATGATGATAAATTTGAGCTATTGCTTGAAGCGTCATACCAACGTGATAGCTCTGAAACGCAACAAATGATGGAAGATATTGGCAACGAGGTTGATTTATTCTCACTTGCTGATGAGCTCCCGCAAACTGAAGATTTACTTGCTGGTGACGATGATGCGCCAATCATCAAGCTTATTAATGCCATGCTAAGTGAAGCGATTAAAGAAGGGGCTTCTGATATTCATATCGAAACCTTCGAGCAAGAGCTTGTTATTCGCTTTAGGGTCGATGGCGTGCTTAAAGAAGTACTTAAGCCTAATCGTAAACTTGCATCGTTACTTGTATCTCGAATTAAAGTAATGGCTAAGCTTGATATAGCTGAAAAACGTATTCCACAAGATGGTCGTATTAGCTTACGTATTGCAGGGCGTGCAGTTGATGTGCGTGTATCTACAATGCCATCGAGCTTTGGTGAGCGCGTAGTACTGCGTTTACTTGACAAAAACAACGCGCGCTTAAACCTTGAAGATTTAGGTATGACCGCAGAAAATCGCGCTTTGTTTTCAGATTTAATTAGTAAACCCCACGGCATTATTTTGGTAACAGGGCCAACGGGCTCTGGTAAAAGTACCACTCTATACGCTGGTATGAGCCAAATTAACTCACGCGATCGTAATATTCTCACCGTTGAAGATCCAATAGAGTACGAAATTCCAGGCATTGGGCAAACACAAGTTAATGCAAAAGTTGATATGACATTTGCACGTGGTTTACGTGCAATATTACGTCAAGATCCTGATGTAGTAATGGTGGGTGAAATACGCGATCTTGAAACTGCGCAAATTGGTGTTCAAGCGTCACTTACCGGTCACCTTGTTATGTCTACTTTGCATACAAATACCGCATCGGGTGCAATTACACGTATGGAAGATATGGGTGTTGAACCCTTCTTACTTTCATCGTCGTTACTCGGTGTGTTGTCGCAACGCTTAGTACGTACGTTATGTAATACTTGTAAAGAAGGTCACACGGCTGATGAGCATGAATGCCAGCTGTTAGGGGTTCCTTTTGAAAGCCAACCGACAATCTATCGAGCGGTGGGGTGTGAAGAGTGTAACTTCAATGGTTACCGTGGTCGTACAGGTATTCATGAGTTACTTGTAGTTGATGAAACCATACGCGAAATGATTCACAACGGTAAAGGCGAGCAAAGCGTAGAAAAATACATTCGTAAGCGCAGCCCAAGTATTCGCCAAGATGGGTGTAGCCGTGTACTGGCAGGCAAAACAACGCTTGAAGAAGTATTGCGTGTTACCCGTGAGGAAGGTTAACTATGGCGGCGTTTGAATATCGTGCCTTAGATGGCCGAGGTAAAGAAAAAAAAGGCATTTTAGAAGCCGATACGGCTAAACAAATCCGCCAAACTTTACGTGATCAAAAACTAACGCCGCTTGAAGTTGTTCCTGCGGCGCAAAGTGATAAACAGGTCAAAGGCGAAAAAGCCCCTTTACTCGGTGGCTTTTTTAAGCCGACAATTTCAACCTCAGACTTAGCATTAATTACAAGGCAATTAGCAACACTTATTCAATCGGCACTTCCTGTTGAAGGCGCTGTTATGGCGGTTGCTGAGCAATGCGAAAAGCCGCGTTTAAAGCGGATGCTTATGTCGGTACGCTCAAAAGTAGTTGAAGGTTACACCCTTGCCGATGGTCTTAGTGAGTTTCCTCATGTTTTTGACGATTTATATCGTGCAATGGTAGCCGCAGGCGAAAAGTCGGGGCACCTTGACCAAGTACTTAATCGTTTAGCCGACTATACCGAGCAGCGCCAACATATGCGTAGCCAAATAACTCAGGCTATGGTTTACCCTATTATATTAGTGGTATTTGCAATTGGTATTGTGTCGGTATTACTGGGCACCGTAGTACCAAAAATATTAAAAACGTTTGAAAAAACGAAACAAGTACTTCCTTGGACAACCGAATGGGTTATGGCAGGCAGCCATTTTGTGCAAAATTATTGGTTTATTAGTTTAATAGCGATTACAGCTATAGCCATTGGTATTAAGCATGCACTTAAGCAGCCTAAAATACGTTTTTGGTGGGATGACCGAGTGCTACATATGCCAGGTATAGGTAAAGTGGCTCGTGGTATTAATACCGCACGTTTTGCGCGTACTTTAAGTATTTTATCGTCAAGCTCAGTACCATTACTTGAAGGAATGCGTATCTCGGGCGGCGTATTAATTAACGAAAAAATTAAAAAAGCGGTTGCAGATGCATCCGACAGAGTAAGTGAGGGTGCAAGCTTAAGAGCTGCACTTCAGCAAACTAAGTTGTTTCCACCAATGATGCTGCATATGATAGCAAGTGGTGAAAAATCAGGTGAACTAGAGCAAATGTTAGAGCGTGCTGCAAATAACCAAGATCGCGAATTTGAGAGCATGGTTAATGTATCGCTTAAACTACTAGAGCCTGCGATGATCGCCTCAATGGCGGTTATTGTATTATTTATAGTAATGGCAATATTGCAGCCAATAATGGCTATGAATAAAGCTGTTGGACTTTAAGTTAGAATAAATTTTTAAATATATTAATGGTTTTACCTAAACCATTTTTACTTAAATGTTTTTAGAATAATGAGGTAATTACGTGAATAAACAATCAGGTTTTTCTTTACTAGAAGTGATGGTGGTACTGGTTATCATCGGGATGATTATGTCAATTGTTGCACCTAACATTATGGGTCAGCAAGAAGAGGCTGCTATCGATAAAGCACATCTAGATATCCAGCAATTAGAAGATGCAATGAGCTTATACAAGCTTAAAAATAAGAGCTACCCAAGCACAGAGCAAGGTCTTGAAGCGCTAGTTACCCAAACAAGCATTGAACCGGTTCCAAAACGTTTCCCTGATGGTGGCTTTATTAATGAATTACCAGAAGATCCTTGGGGTAATACTTATCAGTTAATTAGCCCAGGTGAAATTGGCAAGTTTGATATTTTTTCTATGGGCCCAGACGGTGAAGCAGGTACTGATGACGATATCGGTAACTGGGACGAAGAAAAACAATAATGCTTAAGTACAGCGTTCTGTATGAACATGTTAATGCTAGAGGCTTGCTATGAAAACAAGCCTTAAGCAGCGCCATGCAAAAAACAGAGGCTTTAGTTTAATAGAAATTTTAGTGGTATTAGTGATCATCGCTTTTGCCACAAAAATGGTGGTATATAGCTTAGAAGGTGGTGCTGAGGAGGAGTTAGATACTCAAGCACTAAGGCTGCATACCACCATTAATATGGCATCGGAATTTGCTATTTTAAACCAAGTTGAATTGGGCTTATTAGTAGAAGAAAATACATTGGAGTATTTAGTTTTCGATGGTGAAAAGTGGATTACTTTTGACCGTGAAGATCTTTTTAAACCAATAGAATTAGATGAAAGATTAAAGCTCACTCTTAACTTAGAAGATTTAGCGTGGGCGCAAGATAACCTCTTAGAGCAATCTAACTGGCGCGAGCTTATGAGTGGCGGCGATGAAGACAGTTTACTTGAGCTTAAAAAGTTAAAAATACCACAAGTACTTATTTTGTCATCAGGTGAGGTAAGCGCGTTTCAACTTATATTAGAGTTAAAAGAGCAAAGCGAGCCTGTGTATTACATTGAAGGTGAATTTACTGCACCAGTAAACTTTCGCCGAGAGCCAGAATAATGAAGCGCACTAAAGGGTTTACCTTATTAGAGGTGTTAGTGGCATTAAGTATTTGTGCCATGGCGGGTATAGCTGCAATGCAAGCAACAAGCGAGCATATACACCACTTAACGACTATTGAAGAGCAAACCTATGCATCTTGGGTCGCCGAAAACGTTATTATTGAACAGCGTACTAAAGGCGAACAATGGCAAGGTAAAAATAACCTCAAAGGCAGCGAAGTAATGGGTGGTGTTGAATGGTTTTGGCAACAAGAAGTTACAGCCACTGCTGACAAAAGCTTTGTAAAACTAACCATAAATGTTTTTACGGATGAAAAATATGAGCATTCAGCATATGAGTTATCAACGTATTTAAATAAAGGCAAAAAGTAAGTGAGGCAGCGCGGGTTTACATTACTTGAAGTTATGGTTGCACTGGGTATTTTAGCTTTTGTTATTATTGCTACTCATCAAATACTCGAGACGACAACAAGAGCAAAAGATGCCTCCGATGAAAAGATTGCTGAGCTAAATGGATTGCAAACAACATTTAGATTAATGGATCAAGATTTTAGCCAAATGACCAAACGCGCAGTTCGCAATGAGTCGGGTGATGTTCAAGAACAATATTTACTTGCTGGTCGTTACGTTTTAGAAAGCCAATACGATGGTATCGCGTTTGTACGAGATGGCTGGATAAATCCAATTAACTTATTGCCACGTTCAGAACTACAAGCCGTTGGTTATAGAGTGATTGACGATAACCTTGAGCGTGTTTATCGGGTTTATGTTGATCAGCTTGATAATATGGAGCCGCGAGTTCAACGTGTGCTAGAGAATGTTGAAGAACTTAAGTTTGAGTTTTTAGATGATAAAAACGAATGGCAAGAACAGTGGGAAATTAAAGCCCTCCCTAAAGCGGTTGCTGTTACGTTGCAACAAATAGAAGCAGAGCCAATTCGTCGTGTATTTTTAGTTCCTGGGCAAGGCAAAGTTGTTGCTACACAAACTACGGATGTGAATAATGGTTAAGCAGCAATCATCGCGCGGTGCAGCACTTGTTATTGTTTTGTTTATTGTGGCATTAGCGGCTATTTTAGCAGTAGAAATGAGTGCTAATTTAATGGTTCAAGTGCAAAAAAGTACAAACTTGCAAGGTCACCAACAAGCTAAATGGTACGCCTACGGTGCAGAAGAGCTTGCTATTAAAGGGCTAATACAAAGTAAAAAAGATGATGCCGATAAAACAACACTCGATCAAGTGTGGGCAACTCAAGGAGATGCTTCATACCCTGTTGATAACGGCACGTTAAGTGGCAAAATTACAGATTTACAAGCATGTTTAAATTTAAATGCTTTAGCCATAGCGCCAGAAGAAAATAGCGCAAGTAAAACAAACCCTGCACACAAAGCACTCTTTGCATTACTTGAAAACATTGAAGATTTACCTGCTGACGAATCAGAAGAGACGATGGCAGATAGTGTATTTGATTGGCTTGATGAGAACAGTATTACGTATCGCTCAGGTGCAGAAGAAGACGAGTATTTATCACGAGATTTTCCGTATATGACAGCCAATAGTTTATTTGCATCAACATCGGAGCTGCGTTTAGTTAAGGGCTTTAACCCATTAGTGATGGAAAAAGTATTGCCATATGTATGTGTAATACCAGGCAGTACACTTTTATCAATTAACGTAAATACATTATTGCCAGAGCAAGCGCTCATACTCAGTGCCTTGATAGAAAGCTTAAGCTTATCTGGCGCAGAAGCGGTGTTAGGCGCAAGACCGCAAACTGGCTTTGACACCATTGATGAATTTTTTGAACAGGTGAAGCAGCAAGGCGGTACTAATACTGACTCAATAAAAAGTCTATTTAGTATTAAAAGCGAATATTTTAAATTACAAACGCAGGCAAACTTTGTCGACCTGCGTTTTTCGATGACCACATTACTGCACGCTAAAGACGGCGACGTAACGATACTGGCGCGAAAATTTGGAGGCGTACAGTGACAGAAATACTGTTGATCCGCACGGGTCAAACCGAACAAGAATTACTTAACTGGTTAATTTACTCACCACAAGAACAAGAAATAATAGCCAGTGGCGAGTTACCAAATGCAGAGCATTTAAGTGAGCTAAGCGAAAAAGCACTTACCCGAGAAGTTGTCGTGTTATTACCCAGTGATCAAGTGCAATTAAAAACGGTCGCTTTGCCAACAAAATGGAATCGCAAGCTTGAGCAAGCATTGCCATACATGCTTGAAGAAGATATAGCATGTGACGTAGATGAACTGTTTATAGCTGTAGCGCAGCCGACAATGCTTGGTGAGCAACATGCAATTCGTGTAGCAATGACAGACCGTGAATGGTTTGAACAATGGCTTGCATTATTTGCTGAGCATAATCTATCAGTATACAGAATATTACCCGATGCTTTGTTGTTACCGCTTGCAGATGATGGCGCCGTAACTGCTATTGAGCTCAACAACCAATGGTTGTTTAAGCAAGGGCAATGGCATATTAGTGCGGTTGAATCTAGTTGGTTGAATGGCTATTTATCAGCCATGGGTAACCCCGACATTAAACATTTTAGTCCTGCTAATCAGTTTCCTGAAAGCGTTAACTTACAAGCCCAAACAAGCGATTACGACTTACCTTTAGCATTATTTGCAAAACAGTTAGATAGCGTTAATTTTAACTTACGCCAAGGTATGTATCAGCTTAAAAAACAAAGCGCTTTGTGGTGGGGTTACTGGAAAGGCGCCGCAATTATAGCAAGTGTTGCATTGGTTTCTACAATTACAATAAAAGCTATTGAGTTACACCAACTTAATACACAAGTAGAAGTAGCTAAAGCTCAAGTAGTCGACAGATATCAAAAAGCATTTCCGGGAACTAAAGTTCGCCCTAATCTAATTAAAAGCCAAATTAAAGGCGCGTTAGATAAAATACAAGGCTCAAGTGAATCCGGCTTTTTAGACTTAACGACTAATTTGGTTGATGTATTTTCGCAAGTCAGCGAATTTACACCTGAAACACTTCGTTATGACAAACGTCGTAATGAGCTGCGAATTCGTGCACGGGCTAAAGACTTCCAAACTTTTGGTAAAGTAAAAATCATACTTGAAAAGCAAGGTTTAACTGTTGAGCAAGGGTCTTTAAATAATGACGGTGATTATGTCGTAGGCGAAATTAAACTGCGAGGTGCAGTATGAAAAAGCAGTTAATGAAACAGTGGCGTTCGCTTAAAGAGCAAGAACAACAATTGGTAATGGTCGCTGGTGGCGTGTTTATTATTTTTGTTTTAGTAATGGGGATATTTAGGCCATTAAATAACGCGATAGAAAAAGCACAGCAATCTCAAATTAAACAACAAGAGCTATTAGCTTGGGTTGATGACAGTATTGTTAAGCTAAAGGCTGCAGGCAACACCAGTGTTGCTAGCAATACAAACTTAAGCCAAGTGGTAAACTCTACTCGTGGACGCTATAAAATCAATATTAGTAAAATGCAGCCCAGTAGTGATTCACTTCGTTTGACGCTTGACTCAGTAGAGTTTAATCAGTTAATAGAATGGCTAGATGAGCTAGTAAATCAGCATGGTTTAAAAATTGAAAATTTAGATTTAAGTCGCGATGATAAATCAGGCTATGTGCGCGTAAGCCGTTTAGTATTAGAGAATTAATTAATGAAAAAAATAATAACGTTATTGGCTGTCTTTTTAATTAGTTTTATTGTGTTTTGTATTATTAAATTACCAGCACATATTGCACTAGATATAGCAAAACCGTACTTTCCAAAGCAATTAGAAGTAGGCCAAACTGTAGGCACTGTTTGGCAAGGTCAAATGATGCAAGTTCGTTTTGATGGTGAACAGTTAAATAATGTGCGCTGGGATATTGCAGGCTGGAAATTATTTACAGGCAAACTAAATGCGAACATAAAATTTGGTAATCCACGAGAACGCAGTGATATTTCGGGTTACGCAGATGTAAGTTATGGGTTTTTTAATAAAAAAGTAATAGTGACTGACGCCCTAGTACGCTCAACTGTAGAGCGTGCAATGCAACGTGTGCAACTTCCTCTGCCTGTTACCGCTAAAGGGCGTGTGATATTAGAACTTGATGAATACAGCTCAGGCGCACCTTATTGTGACTCACTAAAAGGTGAAATAGCGAGCCCTAATATTGATGTTCAAGGTTTAAATGGATGGTTTAATATTGGACCTCTAGCAGGTAAGTTAAGCTGTAAGTCGGGTGATGTTGCTATATTAATTGACCCAGATAATACGCTTGGCCTTGAGGCCGATGCTACACTTAAAGCTAATTTCGACTTTAGAGTGGCAGGTTATGTAAAACCAGATGCCAGCTTACCTAAAGATGTACATGATGCGGTTAAGTTTTTAGGCCGACCAGATAACCAAGGTCGCTACCCGCTCAACTTTTAATGTTTTAATATAAAGAGTTTTAATGCAAATACCCCAATTTACTGAGTTGCACGCAAAGCAGCTTAGCTCATTTTTAAATACCCAATCTCAAGCAATGACCCTTGTACAAAGCCAAGGCTATTTATTTGGTGTAATTTGTTCGCCTAACCCATTAGATGTACATGAGTGGCTTGAGCAGATATTGCCAAACACAGCTAATGATTTAGATGAAGAAATGCTTTTTTTGTTTATGGCGCTTTATCACAAAATTAGTGAGCAGGTGTTCGAAACTGGATATAAATTACCAGACACATTTGATGCTGAATTTTGTAAGTCGTGGAGTAAAGGCTTCTTAGTTGCAACGAAAGCTTATGCAGAACCTTTGTTAAATGCACCGCAATTAGACGTTGATTTTAAACAAGCATTAGAAAGTGCGTTAAGCACACTAAGCTTTTTTGCACTCGACCAGCTAGCAATAGCTCAGATTGCCAAACAAAATAACATGACAATAGAAGCTTTGTGTCAGTATCAGTATGAATCTATGGGTGACTTTGCATTAGGGTTTGCTGAACTAATTGAAGTGGTCGCAATTAATAGTGGCTTGATAACCGACGAGAGTTGGGAAGAGTAATTATTAGAGCTAGGCGCTTAGTTTAATCTAAGTGCCTAGCTCTAATATAATATCCGTACAGCCTTGTTTGCACTTTACTATGCCTTTACCAGGTTCACTGGTGGCTAAATCAAGTGTTAAAACCCCATTACACTTCTCACACTTTAATGTTTTGCCTTGCGCTAATTGCTTGAGCATATTGCGCTGCTTATGAAATGAGTCGCTTGCTTTTTTATTTAATCCTGAAAAATCCACTACTTTGCTCGCTTTTGCTCTAATGCTTCAGTCACTATTTTACATACCGTATTTAAACGGTCGTCATAAAAATAAAGGTTTAAGTCACGCTCACGACAATAGCGTAGGTGAAATAACTGAACAGAGTCATCTGTTGTAAACGTTTTTTCTACATACTCACCTTCAGATTCAGATAGTTTAAGTTGACTGCTGATCCTATTTTTCGCCATATTTGCAGCGGGGCTTCTGTTGACCTTGCTTGCATCACTTAAAAAGCCAATGCCTTCACCTAGTAACCTTTCGCGAGGTTCTTTTATAAGTGGGTGATCGATTGTAAAAAAGGCAAGGATCACAACTACCAAAATAATAAATTTTTTCATGGATACGTAAACCTTGATCTAAGTAGGGTTGAATTACCATGCAGTGTAATAAACTGCATTTTAAAAGCAAGTAACTGGGATGAATAAATTATTAGCAATCTATGCCAGTAATTTTAACCAACATTGTTATAATGGTTAACAGCAGTCAGATATTTCTGAAATATCTGAAAGTATTCGAGAAGGCAATTTATTAAAGTAAATATGCCTAGCAAGTAACTTGCTAACTTTAAGTATAGAGTACTTGAGTATTGCTGGATTTTTATTTCCAAGCGGCGTTGAGGAACTTCGATGGACAAGCAAATTAAAGTAAAGAATATCCCTGTAGAGGTGAAAATCCAAAAACCGGATTTAAGCCGTCAAGATGATAGGTTCAATCCCCGAAATCGTATTTATGTGCGTGCTGTAAAAGGTCTACATCAATTACTTAGACAGCGCATTGGCTTCTTAGGCCTGCTTGCGTTTATGTTACTACCTTGGATTAATTTTAATGGCCAGCAAGCTGTGCTGTTTGATCTAATTGGTCAAAAATACAATATTTTTGGTTTAACGCTATGGCCTCAAGATTTTACTATATTAGCGTTTATTTTTATGTTGGCAGCATTTTCGTTGTTTCTAGTGACCACCTTCTATGGACGGGTGTGGTGTGGCTACACATGTCCGCAAACTGTTTGGACTTTTATTTTTATTTGGTTCGAAGAAAAGCTTGAAGGCACGGCTAATCAACGTAAAAAACTCGATCAACGACCCATGAATTTTGATAAGTTTTGGCGTAAGACGGCAAAGCATACTAGTTGGGTATTGTTTTCGTTGTATACCGCAATTTCTTTTGTGGGTTATTTTACGCCAATAAGGGAGTTACTCCCTGACTTTGTAACGTTTGATGTAGGTGGTTATGCACTAGTCAGTATTATTTTCTTTGCTGCGTGTACTTATGGTAATGCCGGTTGGATGCGAGAAATTATGTGTTTACACATCTGTCCTTATTCTCGTTTTCAATCAGCTATGTTTGATAAAGACACATACACCGTAACGTACGACGAAAGCCGAGGTGAAAGCCGTGGTCCTCGTTCACGTAAAGTAGACCATAAAGATTTAGAACTAGGCGACTGTATAGACTGTAACTTGTGCGTTCAAGTGTGCCCAACAGGTATTGATATTAGAAATGGGCTACAAGCTGAGTGTATCAACTGTGGTGCATGTATTGATGCGTGTGATGGCGTAATGGATAAAATGGAATACCCGCGTGGGCTTATTTCATATACGACAGAGCGAAATCTCGAAACCCCAGAAAATAAAACGAATCCACTGCGAGCTAAAATTATTGGTTACACGGTCATACTTGTTGTGCTTACGGGAGCGCTTGTCGCTAATATAGCACTGCGTAAAACAATGGACTTTGATATTATTCGTGACCGAAACCAATTATATCGTGTCGATTTTGATGGTTTAGTAGAGAACACCTATACATTAAAGGTAATTAATAAAGCGCAGTACGAGCAAACCTTTAATATTAAAGTACAAGGGTTAGATAACTTTAAGTATATTGGTAAGCAGTCATTTACTGTGCAGGCAGGGGAATCTCATAACGTACCATTGTCACTTGTAATGGACCCTTATGATTTGAAGGCGCCGATGACTGAGTTTAACTTTGTGCTTTCACCGGTAGATGAGCCGGATGAGACAATATCGCAGTCGAGTAACTTTTTTAAAGCGCGATAATCGCAACTTACCTTAATTAGGTAAGTTGATATAGCAATTAACAAAAGCGGGTATATAACCCGCTTTTATTTTATATAAGAAGAGTATGAGTAAATTTAGTTTTATTGACTTAACACCTGATCTAATACTCGATGCAATAGAAAGCGTAGGTGTGTACGCCGAATCTGGTTTATTAGCGCTCAATAGCTATGAAAACAGAGTGTACCAATTTAAAGCGGATGATGGCCTACGTTACGTAGTGAAGTTTTATCGCCCAGAGCGCTGGAGTAAAGAGCAAATTCAAGAAGAGCATGACTTTGCATTTGAACTAGCGGATGCAGAAGTACCCGTTGTTGCCCCTATTTTATATAATGGGCAAAGCTTGTTTGAACACGAAGGGTATTTGTTTGTGTTGTTTCCAAGTGTAGGCGGGCGTTTATTTGAGGTTGATAATTTAGATCAGCTTGATGTAATGGGGCGATTGATTGGCCGTATGCACCAAGTAGCTAAAACAAAACCTTTTACTTATAGGCCAACAGTTACCTGCGAGGAGTATTTGCATACAGCCAAAGTTCATCTTCAAAAAAGTAACTTAGTACCCATGGGAATAAATACTGCTTTTTATACTATTTTAGATTTAGTGATAGAGCAGGCGCAAAAACAGTATAAAGATGTGCAAAGTATTCGCTTACATGGTGACTGCCACGTTGGTAATATTTTATGGGCAGGTGATGCGCTAATGTTTGTTGATTTAGATGACAGCCGCCAAGGTCCTGCAATCCAAGATTTATGGATGATGCTCAGTGGCGATAGAGCGACGCAACTGTTACAGTTAGACACCCTTGTAAATGCGTATGAAGAGTTTTGTGATTTTGATCACTCTCAACTCAAATTAATTGAACCGCTGCGAGCAATGCGTATTATTCATTATATGGGATGGGTAGCTAAACGATGGAGTGATCCTGCTTTTGTGCGGAACTTTACATGGTTTGCTGATGACAAATACTGGGAGCAACAAATTTTAGCACTGAAAGAGCAACTTGCAGCATTGCAAGAAGCACCGTTAAAGTTATTGCCGTAATATTTTATTTAAAGACAAGTACAACGAGATACAAATGCTTAAAAAATTAAAACTGAGTTTATTACTTTTATGTTTACCATTTGCAGCACTTGCTGCACAGTTTGAAGTTGATAATCAATACACTGTTATAGATGTAGACAAAAGCAAGTCACCGCAAGTAACTGAGTTTTTCTCATTTTACTGTCCACATTGCTTTAAGTTTGAACCAGTAGCAAAAGCAATTGAAAAAGGCTTGCCAGAAGGCGCTGAGTTTATTAAAAACCACGTTAACTTTTTAGGTGGCGTGTCACCACAAGCACAAAGTAATTTAAGCTTTGCTTACTTAATTGCTAAGCAGCATGGTCAGGCGCAAAGTATTAGCGATCAAATTTTTAAAAGTATCCATGTTCAACGTGCACCATTAACTGAAATGAAAGACGTTAAAAAATTACTTGAAGTAAATGGTATTGATAGCGCAACATTTGATCAAGAGATTGCAAGCATGCCTGTTATTTCAGCTGAGCAAGCAATGCAAAACAAACAGAATAAATATTCAAAATTAGGCGCACTTACAGGTGTACCTACTTTTATTGTTAACGATAAATATAAAATAAACCTCAACACCATCAAAAATCAAAAAGAACTTGATGAGTTAGTAGCGTTTTTATTAGCACTATAAATTTCGGAGCATAATAATGATTAAATTAGTTAAAGCAGGTTTGCTTTCAATATTACTTCCTATGGCAGCAACAAGCTTTGCAGCAACGTATGAAGAAGGGGTGCATTACGACGTAGTTTCTGAGCGTGCAACTAAAAAGCCAGAGGTTAAAGAGTTCTTCTCATTTTACTGCCCTGCATGTAATAACATGGAAGCACTAATTGGTGAGTTTAAGCCTAAGCTTGATAAAAGCGTTAAATTTAAAAAGAGCCATGTTGATTTTGTAGGTGTACGTGACCCAGAAAACCAACAGATGATGAGCCAAGCACTAGCGACAGCTGAAGTGCTTCCACAAAAAGATCAGATTATTTCTGCAATCTTTAATCATATCCATACAAAGCGCGCTAAATTTAATGAGCTTGCAGATGTAAAAGATATATTTGTAGCGCAGGGCGTTGATGGTGATAAGTTTGATAAGCTGTTTAAAAGCTTCTCGGTACGTACGCTGAGCTCTAAAATGAAACGCGACCAAGACTACTTTAAAGAAAAAGGCGCACTACGTGGCGTACCTACCTTTATTGTAAATGGTAAGTACAAATTAAACCTAGGTCGTGAGTCGGGTATTACTAAACCTGAAGACATTAGCAAATTAATAAATTACTTAGCTAACAAGTAAGTTTAGCTAAAACAAAAAAAAGCTCCTTAAGGAGCTTTTTTATGGGTAACGTTTACTGAACGTATTTATTTGCGCTGTAAGAAAACGCCCGACTCAATGTGATGCGTATAAGGGAACTGATCAAATATAGCAAAGCGCTTAACGTTATGCGTACGTGTTAAGTGATCAAGGTCACGCTCAAGAGTTTCAGGATTACAGGATATATAAATTATGCTTTCGTAGTTAGCCACTAAGTCACACGTTAATTCATCCATGCCCGCGCGTGGTGGATCAACTAATATGGTTTGGCAGTCATAGCTTTTTAAATCAATACCATCTAAACGAGAGAAAGTACGCTCGCCATTCATTGCTTGAGTAAACTCTTCACTAGACATACGAATAATATCTAAGTTCTCTACGTTGTTTTTAGCAATGTTGTATTGAGCAGAGTGAACAGATGATTTTGATATTTCCGTCGCTAATACTTTATTAAAAGAACCTGCTAATGCAATTGAAAAGTTACCGTTACCACAATACAATTCTAGTAAATCATTTTTAAGTGGTTTACATAAATCTTGTGCCCACTCCAGCATATTAATATTTACTTTTGCATTAGGCTGAGTAAAGCTATTTTCTACTTGTTGATAAATAAGCTCTTGCCCATTAACTGTTAAACGTTCAGTTACAAAGTCATCACCTAGTACTTCTTTTTGTTTGCGAGCACGACCTATAAAGTCAATTTTGTATTTACTGCTAAGCTTTTCTTTCAGTGCTTTAATTTCACTTAACCATTCATCATCCAGTGGTTTGTGATAAAGCAAGCTTACTAAAATTTCACCGCTTAGCGTTGATAGGTAATCGATTTGAAATAACTTACGGCGTAATATTTCACAAGGCTTAAGGTTTTCAATCATCACCTGCATTATTTCACCTACTAGAGGCGCTGCTGGGTCAAATGTATCAACACGGATTTTTTCTTTTGTTTGTTGATCAAACATAATGTGAAACAGATCATCACCGTCGTGCCATACTCTAAATTCAGCACGTTGGCGGTAGTTAGTTGGCTCTGAGCTAAATACTTCTAATTGCTCCACACCAAAACGTTGAAACTGCGTACTAATTCGCTGCTCTTTTTCACTTAACTGCGCTTGGTACTGTGTGGTATCTATTTTAATAACTGCCATTAACGCTACTACCTTATCTAAGATCTGTTTATCGGCGCTATTGTAGGGAGCGCTGCGTATTTGTCTAGTTTTGGCTAGCATTTATGCTGTTTTATTGAACATTGTACTTTAGTTTTTGTTGTTATAGCCGATAATAAACTACGCACGCTTAGGAGACGAATCATGAAAATAGGTAATTATGGCTTTACGCCAAACAACAACATCAATAAATTCAATAATAAAGCTGATATACAGCAACCTACAATTACGTCTCCTCAAGATAGCTATCAACAACGAGGCCGAGAGTTGGCCGCAAAGGTGCTTGGCGATAAAATGGCTGAGCAGCTTGGATTGCCTATCGCAGAAAAAAAAGCAGATAAACCACTATTTGATTTTGATGAAATAGTAAAAAACGTACTCGATTTTGTAAGTAGTGCTGTAAATAAAGCAAAAGCTAACGGCGCTGATGACGAAAAGCTCAAAGATATGCTAGGCGATGCGCGCAAAGGAGTCCAAATAGGGATTGATGACGCTGTTGATGAACTCAAAGGTACAGGCGTATTTAATGATGACATGGAAGAGGGCATTAATAAGTCCAAAGAGGGAATTTACAATGGGCTGGATAAGTTTGAAGAGTCGTTATTTAACCCACAACCTGCCAGCGTAAATATAAGCCAGGCCCAATACGTCAGTATGACGAGTAATGCAGAGTATAAATTTACTACAGCAGAAGGCGATGAGGTAAGTATTAGCTTTGCTGATGCATTTGAATCTCAATCGGCAAGTGGCTATCAGCAAAATAGTAATAGTGAGTCGTTTGCAAGCTCATCATCGCAATCTCGACAGGTATCATTTTCGATGTCGGTAAATGGTGACTTAAACGAGCAAGAGCAAGAAGCTATTAATGCGATGATGGAAGACTTACAAGATTTAAGTAAAACCTTTTTTGGTGGTGATTTAGATGAAGCATTTGAACAAGCGCAAGAGCTGAGTTTAGACAGCGATCAGCTGGTGGCTTTTTCTATGGATTTACGCCAAACAAAAACAATAGCAACAGTTAAAAGCTATGAAGAATATAAACCAGCACCAGAAAAACAAGTAGCAGAAGGGTTAGCCCCTTTTAATGACGACCTTAAAAATGCTTTTGAAAAAGCGGGTGAGCTTGGATTACAAAATCAGCTAGCTGGCATTCTCCAATGGTTAAATCAAGATCAGGAACAAATAGATAAGTTAGTAGATTATACAAAGTCTATGTTCGAAAACCTTAATCAGTTAAATTCAGCAGCCGACAGGCTTACTGATTTAGAAGCCACGCAAAGTTAAACTACTTTCTTTTATAAAAACCTCATGGCAAACTGCCGATCTTAAAGTAAAGTAGGAACGGTAGTTTGTCAGCGCATATAATGGTCTTTGATTCAGGTATTGGTGGAACTACTGTACTTGAACATATCAAGCAAAGTATCCCCAATGCTCAGTACAGCTATTTTATGGATAATGCATTACTACCTTATGGTGCTCAATCCCAACAAACTATAATTAACCGATTATGTTCACTTATTCATTTCATCAAAGCCAACACGCTTAACGTCGATTTAATTGTAATAGCGTGTAATACAGCTTCTACATCTGCACTCAGCGCTGTTCGCCAAATTACGGATATTCCTATAGTAGGTGTTGTGCCAGCAATAAAACCTGCAGCAGAGTTAACACGTTCAAATCATATTGGCTTATTAGCCACACCGGCAACGGTCGCCAGTTCATACACAAAAACATTAATTGCTGAACATGCACGTAATGTGATCGTTAATCTGTATAGCAGTGTTGAATTAGTAACGTTAGCTGAGGAATGCTTTTTTACAGGCTCTTTAGATACAAATAAGTTGTATCAAGTACTTGATGAACTACATATAGATAAAACAATAGATGTACTTGTACTAGGGTGTACGCACTTTCCGATATTAGCAGAGCCGATTAGTCAGTACTTTGAAGGGAATGTAAAATTACTTGATTCAGGTGTAGCGATAGCAAATAGAGTCAACTTCCTACTTAACCAACTTAACTTATGTGTGGATAAACAAACAGACATAAAAAAGCCGCTGCAATATTATGCAACGGCTGATGTGTTTAGCAATAAGCTAGCGGTAAAGCTAGTTACACTGACTGATCCGTCTCAGTACGTAGAGCATTAGAATCATCTTCTTGTTTTTGTTTTGCTTCACGTACCTTTAAAGTACGTTGTTGGAACTCGCTATCGTTCAAGTTAGCAATTGCATTGTCTGCATCAGCTTGCGCCATTTCAACAAAACCAAAGCCACGACGTTTGCCAGTATTCTTATCCTTTAATAAACGAACATTGAATACTTTGCCTTGTTCTTCAAATAATGCACGAACCACACCTTCGTTTGCACGATAAGGAAGGTTACCAACATAAAGCGTTTTTGTTTTAACTTCAGCTTCTTCAGTCACATCAGATGATATTGCAGCAATAGCAATCGCACCAATTAATAAACCAGCACCAAATAGTAATGCAGGGTTTAAAGCTAAGCCGCCTAAAGCAAACTCAACAACAACAAAACCAACTACAGCAAGAATAACAGAGAAGATAAAAGATTTTTGATCGGGTA
This sequence comes from Pseudoalteromonas sp. SG43-3, assembly GCF_014164385.1. Classification (NCBI taxonomy): domain Bacteria; kingdom Pseudomonadati; phylum Pseudomonadota; class Gammaproteobacteria; order Alteromonadales; family Pseudoalteromonadaceae; genus Pseudoalteromonas; species Pseudoalteromonas sp. SG43-3. Next base: position 475 of record NZ_JACJFC010000034.1, on the reverse strand, counting down.
ATTTCATTTTAGATCTACCAATAAACAGGAAATAAACATTAATTTAACATTGTGAACTTGCTATCTTAACGCCTAAATCAAACATAGCAATGATATTTGTATTAAATAATAAATAAGAGCATAAAAAAGCATCATCTTAGAGGGGTTTTCATGTGGTTTTACGTGGCTTTGTTCTATTTTTGTTCGAACAGTAAAAAGATCTAAAAAAAGGGTTGATCTGTTTTTGGATCTCCCTATAATGCGACCCCACTGAGACGGAAAACGCCAACGCATAGCGAGGCACGAACTACTCAGAGAGTTAAATAAAACTTCGGTTTTAAATCTTTCAAAAGAAAATTTAAAACAAAGTATTGACTCGAAAAATAAAGGGTGTATTATTCGCATCCCTTGAGACGCTAAAGCGACTCAAAACGTTCTTTAACAATATAAAGCAATCATCTGTGTGGGCACTCGTACAGATTGAGTTCTAACAGCC